>JAZDHW010000097.1:0-4881 GCA_043805555.1 Pseudomonadota bacterium | reverse complement strand
CGCCCTTCTTCTGGTACTGGCCGATCATGCCCATGCCCAGCATGTTCTGACCGATGTCCTCGCCCTCGGTGGCGAACTTGATGCCCTTCCAAGGCACGACCAACTGGTCGCCGGGGATGGTGATGCTGTTGCAGGCCTTCTGGATGGCCTCGGGCTTGGTGGAGGCGGCCTGCTCCAGGACGTAGACCCAGGCTTGCAGACCGGTGAAGGCCCGCGCGCTGGCGCCGGAGAGGTCGTGGCCGACCTTGGCCTTGTACATGTCGTTAACCTGGCCCGCGACCTTCTTGACCTCGGCCACCTGGGGGGTGAAGACGGTGCGGGTCAGCACCCCCACCACCGCGTCATTCAAGGTGGTGACGAACTCCGGCGCCTCGAAGCCGGCGTCCTGGCCCCACAGGATCTTGGGCCTGGCCTTCATGGATTGCAGGGTCTTCATCATCAGGATGGCGTCGGAGGTGTAGGAGGCGAAGAGCATGGCGCCGGGCTTGGCGGCGTTCAGGCTCTGCACCTCGGCCGAGAGGTCGGGGCTCTTGGCCGCGTAGAGGATGTTGGCGGCCAGGTTGAACTTGTACTGGGCGGCGTAGCGCTTGATGGTGTCGCTGACGTTGGTGCCCCACTCGGTCTTTTCGCAGGCCGCGGCCAGGGTGTTGATGTCGGCCATGGGCACGGCCTTGACGCCCTTGCCCTTGCCCTGGGTCAGGCCGGTCAGGAACTCGAACAGGTCGCGGGTGAACAGGTCGTCATGGGGCGTGGTGCGCCAGAACCACTTGTAGCCGGCCTTGGTCAGGGCCGGGCTGGTGGAGGAGTCGTTGATCATGGGCACGCCGAAACGCTCGCAGACCGCGGCCACCGTCTTGGTCACCGAGCTGTGGTAGCAACCCAGGATGCCCACCACCTTGTCATCCTCGATGAGCTTCTTGGCCAGGTCGGCGCCCAGTTGGGGGTTGCCCTGGTGGTCCTTGAAGATCAGGGTGATCTTGGCTCCGCCCAGGGCCTTGACGCCGGCGTTCTTGGCCATGGCCATGTCCACGTTGGCCATGGTGCTGTTGGCGATCTCCTGGGCCAGCTCCGCGCCCGCGCGCAGCTCGCGGCCCTCGGCCGCCGCGCCGCCGGTCAGCGGATAGATCACGCCGATCTTGATCTCCTTGTCCGCGGCCAGGGCCAGGCCGGGAACCAGGATCGCGGCCACCATGGCGGCGGCCAGCAACCAGGTCAATTTGCGCATCTCTCTCCTCCGGTTTCAGTTTATGCGTTTCGGCTAAGCCGGTTTATTGGCGCATTGGTCCGGGTCCCGGAGCCGGTCCAGGTCCTCGGACTTGTGGTCGGTGATGAACATGTGGCCGGGGGCGTGGGTGATGGCAAAGGGCGGGCGGGCGTCCATCAGGGCGGCCTGGGGGGTGACTCCGCAGGCCCAGAAGACCGGCACCTCGCCGGGCTTGATGGTGACCGCGTCGCCGAACTCCGGACGGGCGATGTCAACGATGCCCAGGGCGGCGGGATCGCCCCAGTGCACCGGCGCACCGTGGGCGCCCTCGAACTCCCCGCTGACCTGGCGGGCCTTGGCCACCAGCTCCGGGGCCATGGGGCGCATGGAGACCACCAGGGGCCCGCCCAGGCGCGCGGCCCGGACGTTGGGCCGGGTCGTCTGGTACATGGGCACATTGCAGCCCTGGTCCAGATGGCGCACCGGCACCCCGGCCGCTTGCAGGGCGAAATAAAAGCTGAAGCTGCAACCCAGGAAGAAGCTCACCAGGTCCTCGCGCCACAGGGCGGTGACATCGGTGGGCTCGTCCACCAGCACGCCTTCGCGCCAGACCCGGTAGCGGGGAATGGTGGAGCGCACGTCGGCTTTTTGGGCGATGACGCGGGTGAAGGGGTCGCCGGGGTCCAGCACCTCCAGCAGGGGGCAGGGCCGCGGGTTGCGCAGGCAGAAGAGCAGGAAATCAAAGGCCCAATCCTTGGGCAGGATGACCAGGTTGGCCTGGACAAAGCCGGGGCACAGGGCGGCGGTGGGGCCGGTGATCTCCCCGGCCGCGATCTGGGCGCGCACCGCCTCCGGGCTCGCCGTCTGCTCTAGCGTGGTCAAGATGCATTCCTCGCTATTTGGGGTGCGGCCAGGGTCCCCTGCCGGGCCGCCGGGGTCGGTCGAAGAAAATTGTATTATAAATTAAGCGGGCCTAAATTACAAATCCGCACCGCCGGGCGCAGGGCGTTTTCTCTAGATAATCCGGCAAGCTCCGCGGCCCTTACGGTGTTTACAAAAATGCCGATCCGCCTGCCGGACCGTCCGGGGGGCGGTTGTCCGACCCCGCGTCCAGGGTATAAACTGGGGCTTCCCCACCAGCGGAGCGGCGCATGACCATCGACCTCAACTGCGACATGGGCGAAAGCTTCGGTAACTACAGCCTGGGCTGTGACGCCGAGGTGATCAAGCACATCACCAGCGCCAACGTGGCCTGCGGCTTCCACGCCTCCGACCCCCTGGTCATGGACGCCACCGTGCGCCTGGCCAAAACCCACGGCGTGGGCGTGGGCGCGCACCCCGGCTACCCCGACCTGCGCGGCTTCGGCCGCCGCCGCCTGGATTGCAGCCCCGAGGAACTGCGCACCGACCTGCTCTATCAGGTGGGCGCCCTGGCCGCCATCGCCCGGGCCCACGGCATCGCCCTGCAACACGTCAAGCCCCACGGCGCGCTCTACAACACCGCCGCCGGCGACGAGCAGGTGGCCGCGGCCCTGTGCGCCGGCCTGGCCGCCTATGACCCCGATCTGGCGCTGGTCACCCTGGCCGGCCCCGGCGGCGAGGTCATCCGCCGCCAGGCCGCGGCCGCAGGCCTCAAGCGCATCGCCCGCGAGGCCTTTGCCGACCGGGCCTACACCCCGGAGGGCCGCCTGGCCCCCCGCAACCAGCCCGGCGCGGTGATCCACGACCCGGAGCTGGTGGCGGCCCGCTGCCTGCGCATGGCCCGCGAGGGCGTGGTCGAGGCGGTGGACGGCAGCCTGGTCCGGCTGGACCCCCACACCATCTGCGTGCACGGCGACAACCCCAGCGCGGTGGCCCTGGTGCAAAGCATCCGCCAGGCCCTGGCCGCGGCCGGGGTGGCGATGCGGCCCCTGGGCGAGTTCGTCTGACATGGCCGAGGCTTATCCCGTCTGCAAACCCCAGGGCGACGCCGCGCTGATCCTGCACCTGGGCCAGGGCATCGACCCGGACCTGAACGCCCGCCTGCGCGCATTGGCCCAGGCCCTGCGCCAGGGCCCCCTGCCCGGCCAGGTCGAGGTCCTGGCGGCCTACGCCTGCCTCATGGTGCAGTTCGATCCCCTGACCACCGACCACGCCGAGGTGGAGGCGCTATTGCGCGAACGCCTGGCCGCCCTGCCGGCCACGGCCGCCGGTCCGGGGCGCGAGGTGACCGTGCCGGTGGTCTATGGCGGCGAGCATGGCCCGGACCTGGCCTTCGTGGCCGAGCGGGCCAACATGACCCCGGCCGAGGTCATCGCCCGCCACACCGGCCGGGGCCACCTCTGCCACCTGGTGGGCTTCACCCCCGGCTTCCCGTTCCTGGGCGGCCTGGACCCGGCCCTGGCCTGCCCGCGCCTGGACACCCCGCGCAGCGACCTCATGCCCGGCGCCACCGGCATCGGCGGCGACCAGACCGGGCTCTACCCCCTGGGCGGTCCGGGCGGCTGGCGCATCCTGGGCCGCACCCCGCTGATGGTCTACGACCCCGACCGCGACCCGGTGACCTTGATCCAGGCCGGCGACCTGGTGCGCTTCTTCGCCGTGGACACCACCGATTTCGCCGCCCCGCCCACGGCCGATCTGGTCTGGTCGGAGGCCGGCCGGCCGGCGCTCCAGGTGCTGCTGCCCGGCGGGCTCACCACCATCCAGGACCAGGGCCGGCGCGGCCGCCTGGAGATCGGGGTGCCCATCTCCGGGGCCCTGGACCAGGCCGGCCTGGCCATGGCCAACGCCCTGGTGGGCAACCCGCCCGACGCCGCGGCCCTGGAGCTGACCCTGCTGGGGCCCAGGCTCAAGGTGCTGGCCCCGGTCTGGGTGGCCGTGGCCGGGGCCGACCTGGGGTTTAGGGTCGACGGCCGGCCGGCCCCGGCCTTCACCGCCCTGGCGCTGGCGCCCGGCCAGGTCATCGACTTCAGCGGCCCCCAGACCGGCGCGCGGGCCGTGCTGGCCATGGCCGGCGGCCTGGCCAACCGCCCCCGCCTGGGCAGCCGCTCCACCTACGCCCTGGGCCGCCTGGGCCGGCCGCTGATGCGCGGCGACGTGCTCTGCACCCTGCCCGGCCCCGCGCCGGCTACTACCGTTGCGGCCGCCCTGCCCGAGGCCCTGCGCCCCCGGCCCGCGGAGATCCTCACCCTGCGGGCGGTGCCCGGCCCAAACCTCGAATACTTCAGCCAGGCGGGCCTGGAAACCTTTTTCGGCTCCACCTACCAGGTGAGCCAGCGGGCCGACCGCCGCGGGGTCCGCCTCACCGGCCCGGCGGTGGAGTTGAAGCCCGGCATGCCCAGCAGCATCCTGAGCGAGCCCAACACGCCGGGCATCGTGCAGGTGCCGCCCGACGGCGCGCCCATCGTGCTCCTGAAGGAGCAGACCGTGGGCGGCTACGCCAAGGCGGCCACGGTCATCGGCCCGGATCTGGACCGCCTGGCCCGCGCCATGCCCGGCCAGGCCCTGCGCTTGGTGGCCATCGAACCGGCCCAGGCCGTGGCTGCCGCCCGGGCCCACGCCCGGCGGCAACAGGAGCGGCTTAGCGCCCTGCGGCCCTAGGTGTGTGTCGGAGGAAGCCATCCATGGCTTTCTCCTCTTGGAACTTGCCAAAAGTAAATTTTGGCAAGTTCACGAAATAGCGCCAAAAATATTTT
>JAZDHW010000096.1:0-26956 GCA_043805555.1 Pseudomonadota bacterium | reverse complement strand
CGACGTGGTCTGCTACGCCACCAAGCCGGCCCCGGACGGCGTCTAGTGGCGTGTCGGAGAAAGGCAGTCATGGCTTTCTCCTGGTGGAACTTGCCAAAAGTGAATTTTGGCAAGTTCTCGGAATGGCGCCAAAAATTAATTTGGCGCCATTCCGGGCGGGCCGTCCATGGCCCGCTCGGAAGCCTGTCGGAGGATTACTCCGACAGGCTCCTAGCCTGGCGCCTTGGCCCTCGTTTTTTGCTGGGGTGGGCGGTTTTTCTCCGGTAAAATTCGATGGGCCGCGGCCGGGCCGGCCCCGGCGGCCGTGGCCGCCTTGCATTTTGCCCTGTTGCCCGGCCAGCCCGAGGACGTAGACTGGACGCAATCATCCGGGGCCGGCGGCCCCGCCCCAACCAGGCCCCATCCATAAGGAGCACTACTGATGGCCAAGGTTATCATCACCATCGAGGACACCCCCGACGGCGGGGTGGAAGTTTCCGCCGATTTCGAGCCCGATCTGCCCGAGGAGTGGAACGAGGAGGACCTGACCGAGGCCCAACTCTTCGCCCTGGCCACCCTGGAAAGCATGGAGCTGGAGGCCGACGAGGACGAGGAGGAAGGCGAGGAGGGCAAGTAGCCCGCCGCCTTGTCCGGCCTCGACGCGTTGCCTTTGCGCCCGCCGCGGTGGCTGCCGCCCGCCGCGGCGGGCGGTTTTTTCCCCTGCGCCGGCCCGGCCCTAGCTCAAAACCTGCAACTCGCTGCCCAGCCGTTTGAGCTCCCGCAAGGCCCCTGCGCCGCTCTGCTGCCAGATCACCACGCTGCTCACCGGCAGGCCCCGCGGGCAGCAGTAGCTGGTCACGGTCACGCTGGCCTCCACCTGGTCGCCGCCGGCCGCGGCCACCTGGCGGTGGGCCCCCAGGATGACCACCGTGCCCTGGCCCACCTGGGTGGTGTGGCGCCAGGCCTCGCTGGCGTTGGCGTCGGAGAGTTGGTCCGGCTCCAGGCTGTCGGGATAGACCGCCATGGCATTTCCCTCCCTTTTCAGGCCCGCAACATAGTCCCTGCCTATAGCCTAGCATGGCCCAGATAGTTGTGGGGTATTTGCACGCGCGGGTGGGCAATCTCCGGCGGTTGTGGCACAATTTTCAATAACCAATGCCATTCACCGCTGCCAATGAGGGATGTCCATGCTCGACGCCAACGCCCCCCTGATCCGCCTGGCCATCTTCTGGGGTGGCCTGGCCCTGTTCCTGCTCCTGGAGCTGGCCATCCCCTACCGCCGGCCCTCGGTGAGCAAGCTCAAGCGCTGGCTGACCAACCTGGGCATGACCGCGCTGAACTCGGTGATCCTGGCGGTGGTCTTCGGCGCGGCCATCCTGGCCACCAGCCGCTACGTGACCGAGCACAAGCTTGGGGCCCTGAACCAGGTGGATTTGCCCTACTGGCTCAAGCTGGTCATCGCGGTGGCCTTCCTGGATTTCATGCTCTACATCTGGCACCTGCTGAACCACGAGGTGCCGCTGTTGTGGCGCTTCCACCGGGTGCACCACACCGACCTGAACATGGACGTCTCCACCGCCACGCGCTTCCACATCGGTGAGCTAACCATCTCCGCGCCCATCAAGATCAGCCTCATCTACCTGATCGGGGCCGACCCGGTGACGGTCATCGTCTTCGAGGCCGGCCTGGTGCTCTCGGCCCAGTTCCACCACTCCAGCCTGCGGACGCCCAGGGGTTTCGAGAAGGCCTTCTGGCTGCTCTTCGTGCCGCCCTCCATGCACCGCATCCACCATTCGGTGAAGATCAAGGAGCGCAACACCAACTACGGCACCATTTTTTCGCTCTGGGACCGCCTCATGGGCACCATGGTCAAGGACGTGGACCAGGCCGGCATCCGGATCGGGGTGGGCGGCCATTTTGAGGAGAAAAAGCTGGGCCTGGGCAACCTGCTGGTCATGCCTTTCACCCCTTACGTGAAGTGAGTCCGTCATGATCCTGAAGGCCCTGTTCTCCGCCGCCCGCGACATCACCCCGGCCGACGCCCGGGCCTACATCGCCGCCCACCGGGCCGACCAGTTCACCCTGCTGGACGTGCGCCAGCCCGGCGAATACGAGCGGGCCCACATCCCCGGCGCGCGGCTGATCCCGCTGCCGCAACTGAGCGAGCGCAGCGGCGAGCTGGACCCGCTCAAGCCGGTCATCGCCTATTGAGCCGTGGGCGGGCGCAGCCGGGCGGCTGCGGAGATGCTGGCCCAGAAGGGTTTTCGGGAGGTCTACTCGCTCAAGGGCGGCATCAAGGCCTGGGACGGGCTCACCGCCGTGGGTCCGTTGGAGCAGGGCCTGGGCCTGGTCACCGGCCGCGAGGACCGCGGCCAGATGCTCACCATCGCCTATGGCCTGGAGGCCGGCCTGGCGGCCTTCTACACCGCCCTGGCCCCCCGGGCCCAGGACGCGGCCGCGCGGGGCCTGTGCCAGGAGCTGGCCGGCATCGAGCAGAAACACCAGGACACGCTTTGGAGGCTCCAGGCGGAAGGCCGGGCCGGAGGCGCGGACCGGGACGAGTTCGCCCGCCAGGCCGGCGCGGCGGTGATGGAGGGCGGCGAGACGGTGGCCGAGGCCCTGGACGCCCGCCTGGCCGCCGGCTTCAGCCAGGTGGAGCTGCTGGGCGAGGCACTGGCCCTGGAGGCCCAGGCCCTGGACCTTTATCTGCGGTTTAGCCAGAAAATGCGTGAGGAGCGGGCCAAGGCCGTGCTCTACGACCTGGCCCAGGAGGAGAAGGCCCACCTCATTGCCCTGGGCGGGCTGCTGGACCAGGTGGCGCAGAGCGGCCATTAGACCTGTAATCTACGCCGGGGGCCGGTCCGGCTGGTGTTTTTGCCTGGAATAAGAATCGCGGGCGGGGTTCACCCCCGCCCGTCCTATTTTTCGCCCGGCCTCTTGCCCTCGCGGCCGGCCAGGCCTTCCAGCAGGCGGGCGTGCAGGTTGTCGAAGCCGCCGTTGCTCATCACCAGGCAGAGGTCGCCGGGCCTTAGCTCGGCCAAGAGCGCGGTCAGGAGCGCGTCGCTGTCGGGGTGGGCCTGGGCCGGCACTCCCATGGCGCGGATGTCCGCGGCCAGGCGGGCGCTGCTCAGGCGCTGGTCCGCCGGCACGGCGGCCATGCCCGGCGGCTCGCGCAGGAAAACCAGGTCCGCGCCCGTGAAGGCCGGCGGGTAGTCGGCCTGGAAATGATTGGCCCGGCTGGTGTTGCTGCGCGGCTCGAAGACCGCCACCAGCCGGCCCGCGCCGGCCCGCCAGCCGGGCAGGCCGAAACGCGCCACCGCGTTGACGGTCTCGCGCACCGCGGTGGGGTGGTGGGCGAAGTCATCCACCACCGTCACCCCGCCGGCCGCGCCGCGCACCTCCTGCCGCCGCCGCACTCCCCGGAAACCGGCCTGCACCGCCGCCGCTTCCGGCGCGCCGAGCCCGGCTGCCACCAGGGCGGCCACGGTGGCGACGACGTTCAGGGCGTTGTGCTCCCCGGCCAGGGGGCTCGTGAACTCCAGCGTCTGGCCCTCCGGCGTGCGCACCGTGAGCCTCGCGCCGCCGTCGCCGGCTGGTTCGGCCGCCAGCAAGCGCCAGGCGCAAGCCTCGCCGCGGCCGTAGGCCTGCACCGGGCAGGGCGCGGATGCGGCCTGGGCCAGCACCTCGGGGCTGTCGCCCCAGGCGATGAGGCGGCCGTCGGCCGGCAGGGCGTGCATGAACATGGCAAAGGCCCGGCGCACGGCATTGAGGTCGGCGTAGATGTCGGCGTGGTCGAACTCCAGCGAGGTCAACAACCCGATGCGGGGCTGGTAGTGCACGAATTTGGGCCGCTTGTCGAAAAACGCCGTATCGTACTCGTCGCCCTCCACCACGAAATGCGCCCCTGCGCCGTCGCGGAAGTTCTGCCCGCCCTCGATCATGATGCCGCCCACCAGGAAGCCGGGATCGCGGCCGGCCTGCATGAGCCCGCTGGCGATGAGTGCGGTGGTGGTGGTCTTGCCGTGGGTGCCGGCCACCACTATGGAGGCCTTGCCGCTGATGAAAAACCGGGCCAGGGCCTGGGGCAGCGAGAGATAGGGGATGCCCGCCGCGGCCAGGGCCAGGGCCTCGGGGTTGTCGCGGCGGATGACGTTGCCCACGATGACCAGGTCCGGCCGGGGCGTGAGGTTGGCCGGGTCGTAACCAGCGGCCACCGGGATGCCCAGCCCGGCCAGGAAGGTGCTCATGGGCGGGTAGAGGGGGTTGTCCGCGCCGCGCACAATGATACCGCGCCGCAGGAGGGCGCCGGCCAGCGCGCCCATGGCCACCCCGCCGATGCCCATGAGGTGCACGGAGGCGATCTTCTCGGGCGCGAAATTCAGGGCGGGGTCCAGGCTCGGCGTGGTCATGGGCTTCAATACCCCAGCAGCGGCCAGGCCGCTTCATGAATCTCGCGGCGGAAGGCCTTGATCTTGGAGTTGTCCCGGCCCAGGGCCACGCGGTTGGTCAACAGCACCAGGCCGGAATTGGCCCGGGGTTGCCACCACAGGCTGACCCCGGTGAAACCCAGGTGGCCCACGGTGCCGGCCGGGGCGTTGTTGCCGGCGGCGCTGTCAGGCCCGCTGGGGGTGTCGAAGCCCGGCGTGTGGCCCGAGCCGGGCGTAGCCGCGTCCAGGGCAAAGAGCTTCGCCACCGCCTCCGCCGGCCAGGGGCCGCCGCCGTGCAGGCAGCGGCAGAGGGCGTCCATCACCGCGGCCACCTGGGCCGCGCTGCCAAAAAGCCCGGCGTGGCCGGCCGCGCCGCCCAGGGCAAAGGCGTTCTCGTCCTCCACCGAGCCGTGGATCAGCGGCCGGCCGGGCAGGGCGTCGCAGGGCGCAACGTTGGCAAGATTTGAGGGGGCCAGGTCGGCTGGGGCCGGGTTGGGCGGTCGGAAGGCCGGGCCGTCCTTTACGCCCAGGCTGTTGTAGACCTGGGCCAGGGCGCGGGGCAGGTCCCGGTCCGCGGCCCGGGCCAGGATCAGGCCCAGGAGCAGATAGTCCAGGTCGCTGTACAGGGCCCGGCTGCCCGGCGCGCTCACCAGGGGCTCGTTCATGAGCATGGCCATGAGCAGGCCGGGGCGGGCCGGCCGCGGCTGGCGCTCCAGGGCCTCATGATAGGGCCGGTGGGCCGGGTAGCCGGCGGCGTGGGCCAGCAACTGGACGATGGTGATGCCGGCCTTGTCCGGCGGCACCGGCGGCGAGCCCATGATTTCCTCGAGGCTCGTCGCCCAGGGCAGGCGGCCGGAGATGTCCAGGCTGAGCGCGATGACGGCCGTGGCCAGGGGCTTGGTCAGCGAGGCCAGGTCGAAGACCGTCTCTGGCGTGGCCTGGCCCGCGGCCAGGCTGGCGGCGTTTGCGCCGTCTCGCCAGGCCAGCAGGGCGATGTGCGGGGCCACGCCCCCGGCCGCGCCGGCGTCCAGCAGGGCCTGCACCCGGCCCCAGTCAGACAAGGCCCAGCCCCACGGAGAGCCGGCCGGCCTCGCCGTCCAGCTCGGCCACCGCCCCCACCGGCAGCAGGCGGTTCTTGGGGCCGTGGCCAAAGGGCAGGCCCATGACCACCGGCGCGGCCAGTTCGGCCAGGCGCTGGGCCACGGTCTCGGTCAGGGCCGGCGGGTCGGCCGCGGCGTTGGTCAGCGAGCCCACCGCCACCCCGGCCACCCGCTCCAGCACGCCGGAGAGTTCGAGCTGGGTGAGCATGCGGTCCAGGCGGTAGGCGGCCTCGCCCACGTCCTCGATAAACAGGATGCAGCCGGCCAGGGAGGGGAAATGGGGCGTGCCCAGCAGGTGGCAGAGCAGGGTGAGGTTGCCGCCCATGAGCACCCCGCGCGTTCGCCCCGGCCGCAGGGGCTGGCCGCTGAGGGTGGCCGGCCAGGCCGGCCGGCCGGCGAAAAGCGCCGCCAGGTCGGCCCGGCTGGGCTGGTCCAGGCGGCTGAGCTGGGTGAGCATGGGGCCGTGCAGGGCCACCCGGCCGCGAACGGCCAGGGCGTTGAGCATGCAGGTGAGGTCCGAGCAGCCCAGGAGCGGCTTGTCCGCCGCCACCAGGGCGGCGATATCCATCAGCGGCAGCAGGCGGCTGCAACCAAAGCCGCCGCGGGCGGCCATGACCAGGCCCACGCCGGGGTCCGCCATGAGCCGGGCCAGGTGCTCGGCCCGCTCGCTGTCGCGGCCGGCGAAATAGCCCGCGCGCCGGCCCAGTTCCGGGCCGTTGACGAGTCTCAGGTCCGGAGCCAGCTCGGCCAGGGCGGCCAGGCCCTCATCAAGGGCCTCGGGCTCCAGGGCCCCGCCGGGCGCGGTCAGGGCCAGGGCTTGGCCGGGGCGGGGCCAGCGGGGGGCGCGGGCCGGGATCATTGGTTGCGTTGGAAGAGCAGGTGGAGGCCGCGCAGGGTCAGCAGGTCGTCCACCTCCTCGATGAAGTTGGAGTGGGCGGCGATGATGCCGGCCAGGCCGCCGGTGGCCACGACCTTGCACCGCACCCCGCGCTCGTGGTTGATGGCCCCCACGATGCCGTCCACCAGGCCGGCGTAGCCGAAGATGATGCCGGCGTTCATGGAACTGATGGTGTCCTTGGCCACCACCGACTTGGGTCGGCTGAAGATCTCGACCCGGGGCAGCTTGCTGGCCTTTTGGAACAGGGCCTCGCAGGAGATGACGATGCCCGGCGCGATGGCCCCGCCCAGGTACTTGCCGTCGGCGCTGATGCAGTCGAAGGTGGTGGCGGTGCCGAAGTCCACCACCACCAGGTCGCAGGGAAAGCGCTCATAGGCGGCCACGGCGTTGACGATGCGGTCCGCGCCCACCTCGCGGGGGTTGTCATAGAGGATGGGCATGCCGGTCTTGATGCCCGGACCCACGAACAGCGGCGTCTGGCTGAAATAGCGCCGGCAGAAATCGCCTAGGGTGGCGTTCATGGGCGGCACCACGCTGCTGATGATCACCCCGTCGATGGCGCCCATGGGCACCGGGCTGCTGGCGAAAAGGGCCTTGAGCAGCACCCCCAGCTCGTCGCGGGTGCGCTCGCGCTCGGTGCGCACCCGCCAGTCGGCCACCAGCTCGCCTTCGGAAAACACGCCCAGGACGGTGTTGGTGTTGCCCACGTCGATGGCTAAGAGCATGACGCCTTACTCCTTGGCCGCGGCGCCCAGCTCCTTGACCGCGGTCTCTTTGAGCGCCTGGGCCACGTCGTTCATCAGGGCCTGGTCGTCGGCCTCCACCATGATGCGCAGCACCGGCTCGGTGCCCGAATAGCGCAGCAGGATGCGGCCGGTCTCGCCCAGGCGCTCCTCCTGCTGGCGCATGGCCTTGACCAGGCCCGGCACCTCGCTGATGGGGGTGCGCCGAGCCACCCGCAGGTTGATCAGCACCTGGGGCAGCTTGGTCATGATGCGCTTGAGTTCGCTCAGGGGTTTGCCGGTGATGACCATGACCGTGAGCACCTGCAGGGCCGAGAGGATGCCGTCGCCGGTGGTGTTGTGGTCCAGGAACACGATGTGGCCGCTTTGCTCGCCGCCCAGGTTGTAGCCGCCGGCGCGCATGGCCTCCACCACGTAGCGGTCGCCCACCTTGGTGCGCAGCATGCGGATGCCGCGGTCGCGCAGGCACAGCTCCAGGCCCAGGTTGCTCATCACCGTGGCCACCACCGTGGCCTGCTTCAGGCCGCCGCGGTCGATGAGATAGTCGGCGCAGATGGCCATGATCTCGTCGCCGTCGATGATCTCGCCGTCCTCGTCCACCATGATGATGCGGTCGCCGTCGCCGTCAAAGGCCAGGCCCATGTCGGCGTCGGTCTCTCGCACCATGCGGGCCAGGCGCTCTGGATGCAGCGCGCCCACTCCGGCGTTGATGTTGGTGCCGTTGGGCTCCACGCCCACCAGCTTCAGCTCCGCGCCCAGCTCGGAGAGCACGGCCGGGGCGACCTTGTAGGTGGCCCCATGGGCGCAGTCCACCGCTATGGTCAGCCCGTCCAGGGTGTAGTCCACCGGGAAGGTGTTTTTCAGGAACACGATGTAGCGGCCGATGGCGTCGTCGATGCGCCGGGCGCGGCCCACCGCGTCGGCGGTGGGCTGGGGGGCGGTGCTGTCCTTGTCCTGGAGGCTGAAGACGTATTGCTCGATCTCGGCCTCCTGGGCGTCGGGCAGCTTGAAGCCGTTCTTGCCGAAGATCTTGATGCCGTTGTCCTCGTAGGGGTTGTGGCTGGCGCTGATGACGATGCCGGCGTCGGCGCGCATGTTGCGGGTCAAAAAGGCGATGGCCGGGGTGGGCAGGGGGCCCACCAAGAGGGTGTCCACGCCCATGGAGCAGATGCCGGCCACCAGGGCGTTCTCCAGCATGTAGCCGGAGAGCCGGGTGTCCTTGCCGATGATGATTTTGCGCCGTTCGGCGTGGGTCTTGAGCACGCTGGCCACGCCCTGGCCGATGCCCATGGCCATCTCCACGGTCATGGGATAGACGTTGGCCACCCCGCGTACGCCGTCGGTGCCGAAGAGCTTGCGTTGCGCTTCCATTGCTTGTCCTTGACTGGTCCTAGCTAGGTGTCTGTCGGAAAAAGCCGTCCCTGGCTTTTCCCGACGCTAACTTGCCGGAAGTGAATTCAGGCAAGGTACGCAAATTGCTCGCCCCCCGTTGGGGGCTACCAATTTGGCGGGCCATCCATGGCCCGCCAAGGAGCCCGCCGGAGCTGTTTCTCCGACAGGCTCCTGGCTGGTCTTGGTTGTGATGCGCCCCGCCGGCGGAAAGGGGCGGCGGCGGGGGGGCTGAAGTCTAGCTGGCGCCCGGGGCCTTGCCAGCCGGCGCGGCGGCCGGGGCGCGCCCCTTTTCCGGGCGCAGCTTCACGTGGGCCTCCACCTCCATGGCGCTGAAGCGCACCGTGCGACCCGGCGGCAGCTTGAGCCGCACGCTGAGGCTGAAATCTTCCTTGCGTCCGCTCAGGTCGATGGGCGTGGTCCAGATCCAGTCCAGGTCGCCCAGGTCCTCCTGGCGGCCGGAGACGGCGACCTTGTCCGGCTTGAAGACCACCTCGGCCACCTCCAGGCCGGCCGCCGGCCGGTTGGTGAAGACCGGGCGCACCTGCACCTCGCGGCTGACCCGCTTGGCCAGGGTGATGGTGAAGCGGCTGGGAGTCAGCCGCATCACCGTGACCCCCGGCGGCAGCTTGAGGTCTTCGGGCAGCACCTGCACCACGTGGTCGCCGGGCCCCAGACCGGCCAGGTTCACCGGCTTGACCAGGCGCTCGGCGGCCACCCGGCGCACCAGGGTGCGCGGGCCGTAGAGGCGCACGTCCACGTCGCCCACCACGTCGTCGACCACCAGCAGGTCGCCGGGGATGTTGGTCATCTCCACCGGCACCCGGATGCTGATCTCGCTCTTCTCCTGGCCGGCCACATACAACCACATGGCCAAGGCGATGGCCAAGGCCAAAAGCTTCAGCGACCAGTTTTTGGCCAAAAGCTCAAGCACCGCGCCGGCTCCAGGCGAAAAGACGGTTGCGCCGCCGCGCGCCCACCTCAAAGAGCTCGAAGAGCAGGTTGCGCAGGGCCACCGCGTCCAGGTCCGGGGTCAGCTTGCCGCCCACGGCCACGCTGACCCGGCCGCGCTCCTCGCTGATGATGACGCAGACCGCGTCGGTTTCCTCGCTGAGGCCCAGGCCGGCGCGGTGGCGGGTGCCCAGGTGGCGGCCCAGGGCGGGGTTGGCCGAGAGCGGCAGCAGGCAGCGGGCGGCCACCACGCGCTCGCCGCTGACCACCACCGCGCCGTCGTGCAGCGGCCCGCTGGTCTGGAAAAGCTGGATGAGGAGCTCGCGGGTGACCTTGGCGTCCACGTGCACGCCGGACTCGATGTAGTCGTTGAGCCCGATGTGCCGCTCCAGCACGATCAGCCCGCCGGTCATGCGGGTGGCCAGCGTCACCGCCGTGCGCACGACCTCCTCCAGGGTGGAGCCGGCCTCCGCCTCGGCCGTGGCGAAGGGCCCCTTGCCCAGACGGGCCAGGGCGCGGCGGATGTCGGCCTGGAACAGGATGATGACCACCAGGATCAGGCTGGTCAGGAAGGAGTTGATGATCCAGTTGATGGTCTGCAGGCCCAGGCGCTGGCTGACCACCAGGGCCACGAAGACCACGCCCAGGCCCAGCAGCATGTGCATGGCCCGGGTGCCCTTGACCAGCAGGATGCCCTGATACACCACGAAGGTGACCAGGGCGATATCCAGGATGTCGCGCCAGGTGAGCTGGGTGAGCAGGGCCATCACTTCGGTCATGACGACACCCGCGCCGCCAGGACCGCGTCGCTGACCAGCAGGGCCTCCTTGTGCGGGGCCACGTCGTGCACCCGCACCAGGTCCGCGCCCAGGGCCGCGCCGATGAGGTGCACCCCCACCGAGCCCCACAGCCGCTCCAGGGGCTCGGGGCGGTGGGTGAGCGCGCCGATGAAGGCCTTGCGGCTGGCGCCCAACAGCACCGGGTAGCCCAGGGCCTTCAGGGCCCCCAGGTTGCGGATCAGCTCCAGGTTGTGGTCGATGGTCTTGCCGAAGCCGATGCCCGGATCCACCACGATGCACTCCGGGTCCACCCCGGCGGCGACGGCGACCTGGGCCTGGCGGGCCAGGTGGTCGCGGACCTCGGCCACCACGTCGTCGTAGTGGGGTTTGAGCTGCATGGTGCGCGGGGAGCCCAGCATGTGCATCAGCACCAGGCCGGCCCCGCTCCTGGCGGCCAGGGCGGCCATGTCCGCATCGCCGGTGAGCGCGGTGACGTCGTTGATCATGGTCGCGCCGGCATCCAGGGCCGCCGCGGCCACCTCGGCCTTGGTGGTGTCGATGCTGATGGCCGCCCCGGAGCGCAGGGCCAGCTCGCGGATCACCGGCGCCACCCGGTCGATCTCCAGCGCGGCCGGGGTGGGCTCGCTGCCGGGGCGGGTGGATTCGCCGCCCACGTCCAGGATGTCGGCGCCCTCGGCCACCAGGCGCAGGCCCTGCTCCACCGCGGCGCGCCAGTCCAGGAACCGGCCGCCGTCGCTGAAGGAGTCGGGGGTGACGTTGACCACCCCCATCACCAGGGTGCCCTGGCCCAGGGGCAGTTCGCCCTTGGCCAGGCGGATGCGCCGGCCGGCCTCAGCCACGGGGCTCCTCGCCGGACTCCTTGGGCTCGGGCTCGGCCTGGCCGTCCTCGGCCGGCGCGGCGGCCTGGGGACCCTTGTAGAGCTTTTCCTCCTGGTCGTAGCGCCGGGGGAGCTGGATCTCGGCCTTGACCCGGTGGGGCCGGGGCCGGCCGGTGACGATGGCGTCCACCGCCTCGGCGTCCAGGGTCTCCTCCACCAGGAGGGCCTCGGCCAGGGCGTGGAGCTTGTCGATGTTCTCCCGCAGCAGGTCCAGGGCCTTGTGATGGGCCTCGGTCACCAGGCGGCGGACCTCGTCGTCGATGGCCTGGGCGGTCTGCTCGGAGAAGTCGCGGTTGGTGGCGATCTCGCGGCCCAGGAAGATCTGCTCCTCCTTCTTGCCGAAGGTCAGCGGACCCATGGCCTCGCTCATGCCCCACTCGCAGACCATCTTGCGGGACAAGGCGGTGGCGCGCTCGATGTCGTTGCCCGCGCCGGTGGTGATCATGCCCAGGGCCAACTCCTCGGCCGCCCGTCCGCCCAGCAGGATGGCCAGGTTGCCGATCAGGTAGGGCCGGGGGTAGGTGTGGCGGTCGTCGGTGGGCAGCTGCTGGGTGAGCCCCAGGGCCCGGCCGCGGGGGATGATCGTCACCTTGTGCACCGGGTCGGTGCCCGGCACCAGCTTGGCGATGAGCGCGTGGCCGGCCTCGTGGTAGGCGGTGGTCTTCTTCTCCTCGTCGCTCAGGATCAGGCTGCGGCGCTCGGTGCCCATGAGCACCTTGTCCTTGGCCTTTTCGAAGTCCTCCATCTCCAGGCGGTCCTTGTTGGTGCGCGCGGCCAAGAGCGCCGCCTCGTTGACCATGTTCTCCAAATCCGCGCCGGTGAAGCCGGGGGTGCCGCGGGCGATGATGGCCAGGTTCACGTCCGGGCCCACCGGGGTGCGCCGGGTGTGCACCAGCAGGATCTGTTCGCGGCCCTTGACGTCGGGCACCGGCACCACCACCTGGCGGTCGAAGCGGCCGGGCCGCAAGAGGGCCGGGTCCAGCACGTCGGGCCGGTTGGTGGCCGAGATCAGGATCACGCCCTCGTTGGACTCGAAACCGTCCATCTCCACCAGGAGCTGGTTCAGGGTCTGCTCGCGCTCGTCGTGGCCGCCGCCCAGGCCGGCCCCGCGGTGGCGGCCCACGGCGTCGATCTCGTCGATGAAGATGATGCAGGGGGCGTGCTTCTTGCCCTGCATGAACAAATCGCGCACGCGGCTGGCGCCCACGCCCACGAACATCTCCACGAAGTCCGAGCCGCTGATGGAGAAGAAGGGCACGCCCGCCTCGCCGGCGATGGCCCGGGCCAGGAGCGTCTTGCCGGTGCCGGGGCTGCCCACCAGGAGCACGCCCTTGGGGATGCGTCCGCCCAGGCGGGTGAACTTCTTGGGATCACGCAGGAACTCGACGATCTCCGCCAGCTCCTCCTTGGCCTCCTCCACGCCCGCCACGTCCTCGAAGGTGATGCGCTTGCCGCCGGGCTCGGTTTGCAGCCGCGCCCGGCTCTTGCCGAAGCTCATGGCCTTGCCGCCGCCCATCTGCATCTGGCGCATGAAGAATATCCACACCCCGATCAGCAGCAGCATGGGGAACCAGGAGACCAGCATGGTCATGTACCAGGGCGAGTCCTCGGCCGACTTGGCGGTGATGGCGACGTTCTTGGCCCGCAGCATGCGCACCAGGTCCGGATCCTCCGGGGCCACGGTGCGGAAGGCCATGGTGTCGGAGCGGCCCTGGATCTCGCGGCCCTGGATGATGACGCTCTTGACCTGGCCGCGCTCCACGGCGGTGAGGAACTCGCTGTAGGGCCAGGCCTCGGTGGAGCTGCTTTGATTCTTGAACATGTTGACCAGGAACACCATCAGCAGGCTGATGACCAGCCATAGGGCCAGGTTTTTGTACAGGGGGTTCAAATGTCGTCTCCAAGCTCCCGCTGCCCGGAGGCCTCACCGGCGGTCCGGTCGGGGTAAAGAGGGCTAATCTCAAAAAAAATAGTATATGGGGGGGGCGTGTTGGTGTCAACGAGCACCAGGCGCAACCAGGGGCCGGGATCGCCGTTTTGGCGGGCCCGTTCGTGCAGGCACCAGGGCCCGGCCCACCAGGGGCCGTCCGCGTCAGCCACCAGCAGGGTGCGCCGGCGCTGCCAGGGGGCCAGCTTGCGGTCCATCAGGATGCGGCTCAGGCGCTTATGCCCCGGTGCGCCCAGGGCTTGGAAGCGCTCGCCGCGCGCGGGCGGGCGCACCATGAGCGGCCAGCGGATGGCCGTGAGCGGCAGCCAGGCCTCGGGGCCGCGGGCGGCTTTGAGCGGCGGGCCGGCGGCAATCTCGGCCCGCAGCCAACCCGGCCAGTGGCCCAGCCAGAGCCAGCCGGGGCCGTCCAGGCGATAGGCGAAGTCCGGCGGGCCGGCGCTGGTGGCCAGGCGCAAAGCCCCGGCCTCGCGGCCTGCCCAGAGCCCGGCCGGCAGGCATGCCTCCCGGCCGGGCGCGCCCAGGGTCAGATCCAGCAACTGCTCGATATGCAATGACAACAAGCCCTGAGCCCCGCCGCCGAGCCGTTCGGCCAGGGCCCGCAGCACCCGCCGGGCCGGGGCCGGATGCAGCTCGGTCAGGGCCGCGGCGTCCACCCGCCAACTGGGGCCCTCGGGCCGGGCGTGGGCGGCCAAAAAATCCGCGCACCAGGCTTGCCAGTAGTCCTCCTCGGCCGCGCAGAGCCCGGCCAGGCGGCCCAGGGCCTCCACCGTGCGGGGGTTGATCTGCTCGGCCAGGGAGGGCAGCAGGGCGCGCACCCGGTTGCGCAGGGGGGAATCCGCGGCGTTGCTGGGGTCCTCGCGCCAGGCCTGGCCCAGGTCGGTCAGGTGCGCGCGCAAATCCGCGCGGCGGGCGGCCAGCAGCGGCCGCCACCAGGGGCCGTCCCAGGCCCGCATGCCGGCCAGGCCGGTGGGTCCGCTGCCGCAGTGCGCGCGCATGATAAGCGTCTCGGCCTGGTCGTCGGCGCTGTGGGCCAGGGCGATGGTCGTGGCCCCGGCCTGGACGGCCATGTCGACCAAGGCCGCGCGGCGGGCGCGGCGGGCGGCCTCCTCCGGGCCGCGCCCCTGGGGGCGCACCCGCACCCGGCGCAACAGGAAGTCAGCGTCCAGGGACCGGGCCAGCGCGGCCACCCAGGCCGCGTCGGCGGCTGAATCCGGGCGCAGGCCATGGTCCACGTGGGCCAGGCACAGCCGCCAGCCCAGCTCCGGGGCCAGGCCGGCCAGGAGCCGGGCCAGGGCCACCGAATCGCCCCCGCCGCTCACCGCCGCCAGCACCGGCCCCGGCCCCGGCGGGGCGGCCGCCAGGACCATAGCCGCCAAGCGCCCGGCCAAGCTGGGCTTGACGCCCCTGGGCCGGGGTAATAAGCTCATGGAAGACGAATCTCTTTGGGAATTGGTGCTCATGACTGCTTCGATCGTATCCATAAATATCAGCGACAGCAAGGGCGTGCGCAAAACCCCGATACCCGAGGGCGAGTTGCGCCCGGAGGTGGGTCTGGTGGGCGACGCCCACAGCGGCCCCTGGCACCGCATGCTCTCCCTGCTGGCCCTGGAATCCATCCAGCAGATGCGCGACGCGGGCGTGGACGTGAACCCCGGCGACTTCGCCGAGAACGTCACCACCCAGGGCCTGGTGCTGCACACCCTGCCGGTGGGCGCCCGCATGCGCCTGGGCCCGGTGGAGGTGGAGGTCACCCAGATCGGCAAGACCTGCCATTCCGGTTGCGCCATCCGCCAGCAGGTCGGCGACTGCGTGATGCCCCGCCAGGGCATCTTCGTAAAGATCCTCAACCCCGGTTCGGTGCGCCCCGGGGACCTGGTGGAGGTTCTGGACGCGGCAGCCGGGAGCGGGGGCAGCTAGGCCATGGCCGAGGTGCAGCGGCTGGGGGGGCAGAGCTGCGCCTATTTCCAGCGTGGCCGCTGCACCCGCACCCAGAACCCGGAGGCCTCGACGGTGGCCAAGTGCGACCTGCTGGAGGCACGCCGCAAGGTGGGCGCCGACACCCTGGATCGCCTGGAGCGCTTGAAGCGCCTGGCCAACCCCGACGACCGCGAGGTGGCCCGCCGCCACGTGATCCAGAAAAACCTCCAGGCCATCAGCCGCATCACCTGCGCCGGCTTTGTGCCGGCCCGGGGCGACGGCCCCCTGTGCGTCCACCAACACCTTTCATTCTGCCTGCTGCGCCTGCCCGAATGCGAGGGGCGCTGCGATCATTTCCTGCGCCGGCGCCAGGTCTCCGAGGCCGGCTGGGTGCGGCAGCGATGAAGGCCGTCCTGCTCTGCCCGGCCTGCGGCGCCACCGTCCAGGCCTGGCGCAACCCCTTTCCCACCGTGGACGTGGTCATCGAGTTGGCCGGCCGCGGCGCCCCGCCGCCCATCGTGCTCATCCAGCGCAAAAACCCGCCCCTGGGCTGGGCCCTGCCCGGCGGGTTCGTGGACTATGGCGAGACGCTGGAGGCGGCGGCCATGCGCGAGACGGCCGAGGAGACCGGCCTGGCCGTGGAGCTGCTGGGGGTCTTGGGGGTCTATTCCGACCCGGCCCGCGACCCCCGCCAGCACAACCTGTCGGTGGTTTTCGTGGGCCGCGCGCAGGGAGAGCCGGCGGCCGGCGACGACGCGGCCGGGCTCATGGTCTGCGCGCCCGAGGCCCCGCCGGGGCCGCTGTGCTTTGACCACGCCCTGATCCTGGAGCATTACCGCGCCTGGCGGCGGGGCGAGCGCCCCCTGGCCCCCGTACAGGCCCTGACCCAAGGAGAATGGCCCATGGATGCCGAGCGCGAACTGAACCTCACTGAGAAAAAGCGCCTGCTGGCCGTGGCCCGGGAGACCATCAGCGAGCTGACCCAGGGCCGCCGGCCGGCCGCCCACCCGGCCGACCTGGAGGGCCTGGAGTTCCAGCGCGGGGCCTTTGTCACCTTGCACCGCCGGGGCCAGCTCCGGGGCTGCATCGGCAACTTCGTCTCCCAGGCGCCCCTGGTGCGCACCGTGGAGGAGATGGCCTTGGCCGCCGCCAGCCAGGATCCGCGCTTCCCGCCGGTGCGCGCCCCGGAGATGGCCGAGATCGACCTGGAGATCAGCGTGCTGAGCCCGCTCAAGCCCATCGGGGACGTGGGCGAGATCGAGGTGGGCCGCCACGGCATCTACATCATCAGCCCCCGCGGCCGGGGGGTGCTGCTGCCCCAGGTGGCCACCGAGTACGGCTGGGACCGCGGCACCTTTTTGGACCAGACCTGCGTCAAGGCCGGACTGCGTCCCGGCTGCTGGCGCGACCCCGACACCCAGATCCTCATCTTCTCGGCCCAGGTTTTCGGCGAAAAGGACCTGCTGATGCAGGAGTGAGGCCGGGCACGGGATTTTTTACATTCCCCGCTTTCCTGCCGTCCACCGGGTCGCGCAGCGACAAGAAAAATTGCAGGGTCATTGCGAGGAGCGCAGCGACGAAGCAATCGGGTTGCATCCGCCTGCACGCTGCCCTTTCTTGTCATTCTCTATGGGTCTGATACCCCGAAGCTTGCTTCGGCTTTAAATCTTTTCTTTACCGCTTGATACCCCGTAGCTTGCTGCGGGGTAGTTCATTGCGAGAAGCCTTCAGGCGACGAAGCAATCTCTTCCCGCTTTTTGCCTTTCTCCGGGTGGCCCGGACAACTCGTTGTCCGGGTCGCGCAGCGACGAGAGGTCCAGGCACGGGGCGTGGTGATCATGCCAGGATTCGTCGCTCGCCACCGCCCGCCATTTCTGGCCCCTCTCCCTCCGCCGGGGGGAGAGGCAGGGTGAGGGGAACCCTTCCGGCCGTCCGACCGCCTGGTGGTCCGGCCCCGTCTGGAGCGGGCCGCCCCTTGCCCCCGCGCGCCCACGCCGTCAGCAACCGGCCCCGTGGATGGCCGCTCGGGCGCACGGCAGGGTGCGCTCGCCCTCCCCACGCACTCCGACGACTGCAACGGTCGAGCACTTGGCTGCATCCCTTGCGCCGACCGGCCGCCTCGCCACCACGTCGAGCTGACGGCTAAGGCGCGGGGGGCGGACCCAGGTGGGGCAGGAGAACGGGGAGGAAAGGCGGGGAAGGGAAAGAAAGAGGGGCCGGCAATCCAGCAGTCCCCTTCTTTCCTTCATGAAATGATCACCTGGTCATTGCGAGGAGCGTAGCGACGAAGCAATCGCGTCGCGCCGCCGCGCGCTGTCCTTTTTGGTCATTGCGAGGAGCGCAGCGTCGAAACAATCGGGTTGCATCCGCCGGCACGCTCTTATTGGCTGCCTCCCGAAACGCCGTCCCGCTGCCAGCCAAAAAGCCAAAGGGCGGGGATGAACCCCGCCCTGGCCGTTGGCCGTGCCGGGCCGGCCTAGGCTTGGCCGAGCCTGCCCGCCTCCAGGCGGGCGCGCAGGGCCGGGAATTTCTCGGCCAGGCGCTCGCGCACCACCATGGGCACCAGGCCGTTGATGTCACCGCCCAGGCTGGCCGCCTCCTTGATGATGGTCGAGGAGACGTAGAGCCATTTGTAGTCGGTCATCAGGAAGACCGATTGCACCTTGCGCGAGAGCTTGCGGTTGATCAGCGCCAACTGGAACTCGTAGTCGAAGTCGCTGAGCGCGCGCAGGCCGCGCACCACCACGTTGGTGCCGCGCTGCACCACGTAGTCCACCAGGAGGCCTTCGAAGGTCTCCACGCTCACGCCCTTGAGGTTGTGGTCCTTGATGACCTCGTTGATCATGTCGATGCGCTCGGCGATGGTGAACAGGCCCTTTTTCTCGGAATTGCGGGCCACGGCCAGGATCACCTCGTCGAAGATCTCCAGCGCCCGGCGCAGGATGGACAGATGGCCATTGGTGATGGGGTCAAAGGAGCCGGGGTAGACGGCGATCTTCATGCGTTTCTAGCCTTTCTCCGCGGCCGGGGGGGCCGGAGGTTGCAGCTGGGACAGGAAGCTCACCTCGGTCTGACCATAGGCCCGGCGGTCGTCCAGGGCCAGGCCGTCGTTGGCGGCGGGGTGCTCGGCCGGGGCGTGCTCGATCACCAGCACCCCGCCGGCGGCCAGCATGCCGGCGCGGGCGCAAAGCCCGGTGAGGGCCTCCACCTGGCCGCGGCCATAGGGCGGGTCGGCCAGGATCAGGTCGAAGGGGCCGGCCGCCAGGAGCCGGGATTCGGACGCGGCCAGCGCGGCGGCGATCACCTGGGAGCGCCCCGCCAGGCCCAGGGCGGCCAGGTTGGCGCCGAGCAGCCCGGCCGTGGGCCGGTCCTCTTCCACGAAGACGCAGGCCGCGGCCCCGCGGCTCAGGGCCTCGATGCCCAGCGCGCCGGAGCCGGCGAAAAGATCGGCCGCGCGCGCGCCGGCAACCCGGCCGGCCAGGATGTTGAAGATGGCCTGGCGCACCTTGGCCGCGGTGGGCCGGGTGGCCAGCCCCGGCGGGGTGCGCAGGTTGCGCCCGCGCAGCTCGCCGCCGGTCACCTTGATCACGGCAGGCCCCTACAAATACCGTTCCGCCAGGATCTCGGCGATCTGCACCGCGTTGGTGGCCGCGCCCTTCCTGATGTTGTCGGCGCTGATCCACATGTCGATGCCGCGCTCCTGGCTGAGATCCTCGCGGATGCGACCCACCAGGGTCAGGTCCTGGCCGGCGGCGTCCACCGGCATGGGGTAGAGCTTGGCCGCCGGGTCGTCCACCACCCGCACGCCGGGGGCCGCGGCCAACAGTTCGCGCACCCGCTCCGGGCTCACCTTGTCGCGGGTGGCGATGTTGATGGCCTCGCTGTGGCCGTAGACCACCGGCACCCGCACGCAGGTGGCGCTGACCTTGATGCCGGGATCGCCCATGATCTTGCGGGTCTCCAGCACCATCTTCATCTCTTCTTTGGTGTAGCCGTTGTCAAGGAAGACGTCGATGTGCGGGATCAGGTTCAGGGCGATCTGGTGCGGGTAGACCTTGGCGTCCAGGGGCCGGCCCTCGTACCAGGCGCGCATCTGGTTGGTCAGCTCGAAGATGGCCTTCTGGCCGGTGCCGCTGACCGCCTGGTAGGTGCTGACCACGATGCGCTCGATGCCCGCCGCGTCATAGATCGGCTTCAGCGCCACCACCATCTGGATGGTGGAGCAGTTGGGGTTGGCGATGATGCCCTTGTTGGTGTACTGGGCGATGTCGCCGGGATTCACCTCCGGCACCACCAGCGGCACCTCCGGGTCCATGCGCCAGGCGCTGGAGTTGTCCACCACCACCGCGCCGGCGGCCCAGGCCTTGGGGGCCCAATCGGTGCTGGTGGAGCCGCCGGCCGAAAAGAGCGCCACGTCGATGCCGTCAAAGGAGCCCTCGCCCAGCACCTGCACCGGGATGTCCTGGCCCTGGTATTTGAGCATCTTGCCCCGGCTGCGCTCCGAGGCCAGGAGCCTCAGCTCGCTGAGGGCGAAGTCGCGCTCCTCCAGGCACTGGATCATCTGGTTGCCCACGGCGCCGGTGGCGCCGCACACGGCTACACGCAGTTGCTTGGCCATGACTCAAGCCCTTTCCGGTTGACGGATGCGAACCCCCGCGCCGCCCGCAAGCAGCGCGCCAACGGCTTATTTATCCAAGCCGGGGCCTGATTGCAAATGATTTGTGCGCAAGCTTCCCGGCCGCGATCCCCGCCGCCCCCGTCGGGCCTATCCCCGCCGGGCCACCCGGGCCGCGCGTTTCAAGAGACCGCCGTCGCCGGCCAGGGCCACCAGATAGGGGTCCAGGGGCTGGGCCTGGAAGCTGATGCCCTGGTCCAGGTCGTTGATGGTCCCGCTGTAGGGGTCCAGGTCCAGGTGGTCGCCGTCGTGCACCCGGGTGAAGGCCTCCGGGCATTCGAAGATCAAGAGCCCGAGGTTGAAGGCGTTGCGGAAGAACATGCGGGCGAAGCTCTGGGCGATGACCGCCCCCACCCCGGCCGCGCGCAGGGCCATGGGTGCCTGCTCCCGGGCCGAGCCGCAGCCGAAATTGCGCCCGGCCACCACGATGTCGCCGAAGCCCACCTCGCGGGGGAACTCCGGCCGCAGCACCTCCAGCACGTGCTCGGCCCAGGCCCGGGGCGAGTTCTCGTTCAGGTGACGGGCGGCGAGGATGGCGTCGCTGTCCACGTGGTCGCCGAAGATCCAGGCGCGGCCGCTCTGCATGGCTAGACCTCCTCGGGATCGCAGACCCGGCCCGCCACCGCCGAGGCGGCGGCCACGGCCGGACCGGCCAGGTAGACCCGGCTCTGGTGATGGCCCATGCGGCCGATGAAGTTGCGGTTGGTGGTGGCCACCGCCACCTCGCCGGAGGCCAGCACCCCCAGGTGGCCGCCGGAGCAGGGGCCGCAGGAGGGCGGGCCCACCACGCCGCCGGCCGCCAGGAAGGTGGAGAGCAGGCCCTCACCCAGGGCTTGGGCATAGACCGCCGGGGTGGCCGGGATGACCATCAGGCGCACGCCCGCGTGCACCTTGCGCCCCGCCAGCACCTTGGCCGCCTGGCGCAGGTCCTCGATGCGGCCGTTGGTGCACGAGCCGATGAAGACCACGTCCACCGGCTCGTAGCCGGCCCGGCGGGCCGGGACCACCTCGTGGGGGCTGTGGGGCCGGGCCACCAGGGGCGGCAACTCGCCGGCGTCGATGGTCAGCCGGGCGGCGTAATCGGCGTCCGGGTCCGGGGCCAGGGCCCGCCAGGGGCGCTGGGCGCGGCCCTCCAGATAGGCCGCGGTCACCGCGTCGGCCGGGAAGAGCCCGGCCTTGGCACCGGTCTCCACCACCATGCTGGCCATGGTCTGGCGGGCCTCCACGCTGAGCGCGGCGGCCAGGGGGCCGTGGAACTCGATGGCCTGATAATGCGCGCCCTCCGGGCCCAGGCGGCGGTTCAGCTCCAGGGCCAGGTCCTTGGCGCACAGCCAGGGGCCGGACTCGCCGGTGAGCGTCACCTTGAGGCTGGCCGGCACCTTGAACCAGGCCTGGCCGGTGATGAGCGCGGCGGCTACGTCGGTGGCCCCCACCCCGGTGGCCAGGGCCCCCAGGGCGCCGTAGGTGGTGGCCCGGCTGTCGGCGGCCACCACCAGCTCGCCGGGCAGGGCCAGGCCGGATTCGGCCATGAGGGCGTGGGCCACCCCGCTGCGGCCGGGGCCGAAACGGTGGGTGAGGCCCTGGCGGTCGGCGAATTCGTGCAGGGTGCGCACCAGCTCGGCGCTGGCGATGTCCTTGTTGGGGGTGAAGTGGTCGGCCACCAGGGCCACCCGGCCGGGGTCGAAAACCTTCTCGCCGCCGGCCTGGCGGAAGAGCCCCAGCACCAGGTGGCCGGAGACGTCGTTGGCCATGACCATGTCCAGGCCCGCCTCCACGATCTCGCCGGGGCGCACCTGGTCGCGGCCGCAGTGGGCGGCCAGAATCTTCTGCGCCAGGGTCTGACCCATGGCCGGCTCCTTGGGCTGGGGTGGGACGGAAGGGCCCGGGGCCCGGCGGCTCGCCGGGGGCAAGCGCCCCCACCGGCTACCGGGTCTTATTCCATCATATGGCCGTTGTGGCAAGCCGTTTTTGGCCCGGCTCCCTTATGCCAATTATAAATCAAGCTTACATCGCCGGCGCCAGGTAGCGACCCGGAGTTTTCGCCGGGAGGAGCGGGCGGGAAAAAGGGGCGGTAGCTGTAAAAGGTGAGCACGCAGAGAAGGGGTGTGGGCGGGGAGGGGTCTGGGCGGGGAGGGGGGAGCGGCGGGGAAGGGGGAGCGACCCGGAATTTTCGCGCCGGGGGAGCGGCGGGGAAGGGGGTGTGGGCGTCTTTTTTCCGGCCCCTCTCCCCCCGCCGGGGGGATGAGGTCAGGGTGAGGGGGGGCTTGCCGGTCGTCCGACCGCCAGGTGATGCGCACCCGCCTGGAGCGGGCTGTCCCTTGCCCCCGCGCGCCCTCGCCGGCCGCATGAGCCTCGCACCGGGGCGCACCTCGCCGGCCGGGTGGCCTTGGTCGCTTTGACGCAGCAGGTTGGAGGCGGCGCGGGTGGTGGCCCCTGGCGATGAGGCTATTTCTCTCCTTCCAGTCCATTACCCTGGCCCAACCTCGACTCACTAACCGCGCGCGGCAGTGAGGCCGTGCCGGCTCCCTTAAGAGCGGCCGGCTAAGGCGCGGGGGGCGGCCCCGCGTGGGGCATGATTACGTGGAGGAAAGACCGAGAGGGGAATGGAAGCGGGGCTGGCGGCAGGTCAACCCCCATTCTTTCCTTCCTGAAATCCTTTAACCGCCTGGGTGTCTGTTGGCCCCCCCCGTCTCCCTCCCCCCGGCCGGGGGCGAGGGAGCGGGGCGGGGAATTTTTAGGCTAGATGTGGGCCACGTTGCCGTTGGTGGGGCGCGGGTTGTTTTTCAGGTACTCCAACCGGTTCAGGCCGTTCAGATAGGCCTTGGCCGCGGCCACCAGGATGTCCGGGTCCGAGCCCTTGCCCAGCACCACGGTGCCGTTCTCGCCCAGACGCACCGTCACCTCGCCCTGGGCGTCCAGGCCGCCGGTGATGCTGGCGATGCCGAAGCGCAGCAGCTTGGCGTTGGTGCCGGTGATCTTGGCGATGGTGTTGTACACCGCGTCGATGGGCCCCACGCCCGAGCCGAAGTCCTGCTGCATCTCGCCGCTGTCGCTGATGCGCACAGTGGCGGTGGGCACGGTGACCGTGCCGCTGACGATGTTGAGGTACTCCAGCCGCCAGCGCGAGGGGATGCGCAGGATCTCGTCGGCCACCAGGGCCTCCAGGTCCTCGTTGAAAACCTCCTTCTTCTTGTCGGCCAAGACCTTGAAGGCCGCGAACAGGCGCTCGAAGTCGGGGTCGCCCAGCTCGTAGCCCATGTCCATCAGGCGCGATTTGAGCCCGGCCCGGCCCGAGTGCTTGCCCAGCACCAGCAGGTTGTTGGTCAGCCCCACCTCGGCCGGCGTCATGATCTCGTAGGTCAGGGGCTGCTTGAGCACGCCATCCACGTGGATGCCCGATTCGTGGGCAAAGGCGTTGGCCCCCACGATGGCCTTGTTGGGCTGCACCATGATGCCGGTGATCATGCTGATGAGCCGGCTGGTGGGGTAGATCTCGGCCAGGTTGACGCCGGTGGTGAGCCCCAGCTCCTTCTGGCGGGTGGCCAGGGTCATGACCAGCTCCTCCAGGGCGGCGTTGCCGGCCCGCTCGCCGATGCCGTTGATGCAACCTTCCACCTGGCGCGCGCCGGCCATGATGCCGGACAGGGAGTTGCCCACGGCCAGGCCCAGGTCGTCGTGGCAGTGCACGCTGAGCACCGCCTTCTCCACCTCTGGCACCTGCTGGCGGATGTACTTGATGAGGTTGTGGAACTCGTGAGGCAGGGCGTAGCCCACCGTGTCGGGGATGTTGATGGTGGTGGCGCCGTGGGCCAGGGCGGTGCGCACCACCTCGCACAGGAAGTCCGGGTCGGTGCGGCTGGCGTCCTCGGCGGAGAACTGCACGTCCTCGCACAGGCTCTTGGCCAGGCCCACGCCGCTCTTCACCTGCTCCAGCATCTCCGCGCGGCTGATGCGCAGTTTGTACTGCAAATGGATGTCCGAGCTGGCCACGAAGACGTGGATGCGCGGCCGCTCGGCCGCCCTGACCGCCTCCCAGCAGGTCTTGATGTCCTCGGGCCGGGTGCGGGCCAGGCCGCAGATGACCGGGCCACAGACCTGGCGGGCGATGAGGCTCACCGACTCGAAGTCGCCGGGGCTGGAGGCCGGGAAGCCGCATTCGATGATGTCCACCCCCAGTTGGGCCAGCTTGTGGCCGACGCGGATCTTTTCCTCGTGGTTCATGGAGGCGCCGGGCGACTGCTCGCCGTCGCGCAGGGTGGTGTCGAAGATGAAGACGCGGTTGTCCATGACAATGCTCCTTTAAAAATATTCCTCGCGGGCGCGGTTGGCGCGCCGGGCGGTGTGGTCGCTGGATTTGGCTGACGGCTTTAGACAGGACGGCTAGGCGCTGGTGACCTGCTCGTCCAGGGGCTGGGTCTGCTCGGCGGACGTCTGCCTTTTCCGCGCCATGTATTTGGCGCCGAAGGGCCCGCCGAGCACGTATAGGACCAGTAGGACGAATCCCATGATCTGCGGCTGCACCGCCACCAGGATGAAGAACAGCAGGGTGGCCACCAGCCAGTTGAAGGACTTCAGCCGGGCCAGGCCGAGTTCCTTGAAGGACAGGTAGTGGATGTTGCTGACCATCAGGAAGCTGAGCCCGAAGACCAGGAAGATCAGGGGCAGGAAATCCACCGGGGTGGCGACTCCCAGGAAGTCGCAGAAGAGCACCGTGGTCACCAGCATGCTGGCCGCGGCCGGGATGGGCAGGCCCACGAAATACTTGGTGCCCACGCTGTCCACCTGGACGTTGAAGCGGGCCAGGCGCAGGGCCCCGCAGGCCACGAACAGGAACGCGGCCAAAAAGCCCAGGCGGCCGAAGGATTTCAGCGACCAGAAATAGAACAGCACCGCCGGGGCCACGCCAAAGGCCACCAGGTCGGACAGGGAGTCGTATTCCACGCCGAAGCGGCTCACCGAACCGGTGGCGCGGGCCACCTTGCCGTCCAGGCCGTCCAGGACCAGGCTGGCCAGGATGGCCAGGCAGGCCTCGACAAAATGGCCTTCAATGGCCGAGAGCATGGCCCAGAAGCCGGCGAACATGCTCAGGGAGGTGATGAGGTTGGGCAGCACGAAGATGCCGCGGCGCCGTTTTATCTGGCGCTCCTTGCGGCCCGGTCTTTTCCGGCGTCGTGCCATGCCCGTCATAGCCCCCTAGACTTCGCCCGCCTGATCCAGCTCGGCCAGCACCGTGAGGCCGGCCTTGACCCGGTCGCCGGGTCTCGCCACCGCCTTGGTCGCCGGCGGCAGGTAGAGATCCACCCGCGAACCGAATCTAATCATACCAAATCTCTGGCCGCGATGCACCCATTCCCCGGGGGCCAGGCGGCACTCGATGCGCCGGGCCACCAGGCCCGCCACCTGGACCACCATCACCAACTGCCCGTCCTCGGTCTGGATCAGGGCCTCCTGGCGCTCGTTGCCGGTCGGGGCCTCGGCCCGGTCGGCCGGCACGAACCCGCCCGGCCGGTGGGCCAGGCGGACCACCCGGCCGCTGACCGGCGCGCGGTTGACGTGCACGTCGAAGATGTTCATGAACACCGAGATCATCAAGGCCCGCCCGCCGGGCAGGTCCAGGCGCTCCACCTCCTGCACCGCCACCACCTTGCCGTCGGCCGGGCAGATCACCGCCATGGGCCCGGCCGGGGCGAAACGGGCCGGATCACGGAAGAACCAGATCATCCATGCGGTTATGATGCCAAGCGGCCAGGCCAGCCAGCCCAGGCAGAGCATGGCCGCCACCAGGGTGAGGAAGGCGAAGCTGACCACATAGGGCCAGCCGCTGGCGGCCAGGGGGCATTTGTCGCAGCAGCGCACGGGTTGATCCGATGCGGGGCCGGCCCGGAGGCGCGGCCTAACCCAGGCTGCGGTGGCCGGCCAGGATGGCCTCGATGCGGTCGCGGCCGGCCAGCTTGAGTTTTTGCAGGCGTTTGCGCTCCACCTGCTCCTCGGGGGTCAGGTAGATGCGCTCGTTCATGGCCTCCAGGGTGGCCTCCAGCTCCTGGTGCTCGCGCCAGAGCTGATCCAGCTCGGGGTACTGTCCCTGGAGGCTCGCCATCAGTTCCAAGTCTTTGTCTTCCATGGCCCGCCAATATTCGTCGGTTGTTGGGATAATGCGGATAATTACACGTCGCGGCCGGCCCTGTCAACGCGCCCCCGGCCGTTCAGGGCTGGATCAACTGATACACCGCGGTCACGCTGGCCTGCAGGGTCACCTGGCCCGGCTCCAGGGGCGGGGCCATGGCGGCCGCGTCGGCCGTGGCGCGCATGGCCTCCATGCGCACCGGCGTGGGCCCGCCGGCCTCGTGCACGGTCAGGCTCATGAGCCGGCCGAGCTGGAGCCCGACCGCGGCGGCCAGGGCCTCGGCCTGGGCCCGGGCGTCGGTGAGCGCCAGCACCGCGGCCCGGCGCTGGGCCGCCTCGGGCTCGGCCAGGGCCCAGTGGGGGCCGTCGATGCGGTTGGCCCCGGCCTGGGAGGCGGCCTCCAGCACCTCGGCCGCCACCGCGGGCTGGCGGCTTTTCACCGTGACCAGGTTCTCGGCCTCATAGCCCAGGTTGCGCCAGCGCCGGCCGGCCTGGTCCCATTCGCGCCGGGGCGTGACCCGGTAGCTGGCGGTGCTCAGCACGTCCTGGGGGCCCAGCTTGGCCTTGACCGCGGCCAGCACCTTGGCCATGGCCGCGGCGTTGTCCGCCGCCGCCTGCTTGGCGCCGGCGGCCTGGTTGCTCACGCCCAGGGCCAGGCTCACCTGGTCCGGCGCCAGCTCCAGGCGGCCGTGGCTGCTGACCGTGATCAGGCCGGGCTCGTCAACCGCAGGCTCGGCGGCCAGGGCCAGGGTGGGCAGGAACAGCAGGGCCAGGGCCAGGCAGAGGCCCAAGGCCGGGCGTGGGATGGCTGGGGGACGCGAATGTTGGCGCATGACCGCCTCCGGTGCGGGGGTGGGTAGGGCTACCCGGCCATCATAGCATGCCGGCCCGGGGCAGGGGCCATGGGCGGGCCGGGGCCGGGGCCGGGGTCACTCGATGATGCGGTATTCGTCCAGGGGCAGGCCGAAGCGCACTTCGGCGTCCGAGGGCCGGCAGTAGCGGGGCCGGACGGCCTCCGGGGCCACGCCTGCGCCGGCGGCCAGGCGCTCGGCGCCGATCAGGGCCAGCAGGCCGGGGCGGGGATAGTCGCAGACCGGCGGGGCCAGGCTGAGGCCGGGGCGCAAGAGC
>JAZDHW010000095.1:0-16755 GCA_043805555.1 Pseudomonadota bacterium | reverse complement strand
TGTAGTGGCGGTGAAGATGCCGTCTACCCGCAGCTAGACGGAAAGACCCCGTGCACCTTTACTACAGCTTGACATTGGTTCTAGGGCTACTATGTGTAGGATAGGTGGGAGGCTTTGAAGCTGGGACGCTAGTCTCGGTGGAGCCAACCTTGAAATACCACCCTTGGTATCCTTGGAATCTAACCCTGGCCCGTTATCCGGGTCGGGAACAGTGTCTGGTGGGTAGTTTGACTGGGGCGGTCGCCTCCCAAAGAGTAACGGAGGCGCGCGAAGGTTCCCTCAGGCTGATTGGAAACCAGCCGTAGAGCGTAAAGGCAGAAGGGAGCTTGACTGCGAGACTGACAAGTCGAGCAGGTACGAAAGTAGGCCTTAGTGATCCGGTGGTCCCGTGTGGAAGGGCCATCGCTCAACGGATAAAAGGTACGCCGGGGATAACAGGCTTATCTCCCCCAAGAGTTCACATCGACGGGGAGGTTTGGCACCTCGATGTCGGCTCATCGCATCCTGGGGCTGGAGCCGGTCCCAAGGGTTCGGCTGTTCGCCGATTAAAGCGGTACGTGAGCTGGGTTTAAAACGTCGTGAGACAGTTTGGTCCCTATCTGCTGTGGGCGGAGGAGGTTTGAGAGGAGCTGTCCCTAGTACGAGAGGACCGGGATGGACGAACCACTGGTGTTCCGGTTGTCGTGCCAACGGCATCGCCGGGTAGCTATGTTCGGAAGGGATAACCGCTGAAAGCATCTAAGCGGGAAGCCCCCCTCAAGATTAGACCTCCCTTCTCTTCGGAGACTGAAGGACCCTCGAAGACTACGAGGTTGATAGGCCGGAGGTGTAAGTGTAGCAATACATTCAGCTGACCGGTACTAATCGTCCGTGAGGCTTGACCACTATTTACTCCTAACGTTTGGCTCTTCACGACTCAGCTACTGGGTCCGCAAAGAATATTCGCTTCTTGCCTGTTCAGTTGACCGGACACTGAAATACAGTTTCCGGTGGCGATACCGAGGAGGCCACACCCGTTCCCATCCCGAACACGGAAGTTAAGCTCCTCAAGGCCGATGGTACTGCGGTTTTCAATCGTGGGAGAGTAGGTAGCCGCCGGATTTTATTTAAAACCCCCGCCAGGCGAAAGCTTGGCGGGGGTTTCCTATTGCGTGGCCTAACAGGAGCAAACCGAAATAGCTATTTACTAAGCTCCTTAGTTAAGCAGTCGCGAAAATCCTTGCGCGGTCTTGGAGCCTTGACCTTCCTGCAGCAAGCCGCGAGCGCAGCTTTGATTTGCTCTGCGTTAGCTGACGGGAACGTCTTTTTAGCCCATTCAAACTCAGGGTATTTTTCGTAACTTTCCTCCGAATCACATGAGACAAAGTCGCTATCTTTACTCTTCTTGTCGAGGTCATCCTTATCATGCCAATTCACTGCAAAGCTCCTTTCAAAAAGAGAGCCTTTCCCCGGCGTGCTCCGGGAAAAGGCCTTCATGACCCAGATTCGCTAAAAAAGCGAATCCTAAACTTCTCTATAGTCTAAAGTTAAACACATAAGCAAGCGGTGGTCAACCGCATATACATCGTAAATAGTCGATCCATCACGGGTGTCCAAAACCCAGGAGCCAACCCGCAGGCAATGCCTTAAGGGAATTGCCACGGTTTTAAAAACAAGGCCCGTCTTCGCGCCGCACGGGCTCGAAGACGACAGCATGGCCTTGACTGCCCTCCCCCAAAGGCTGCCAAATCATGGAGTGGTTCTGTTTGGGATGATTGGAGGCTACTGGAAAGACGGCTATAATGTCTAGGCAATATCGGGTTATTAAAATAGTATTGAAATGTTAAAGAGATAATGCCGTAGGCAGGGCTGAGTTGCCCGCAGGCCAGGCCGGCTGGCGCTAGACAGGCTTCAGGTAGGACGGCGGGGCCACGAGGGTCGCAGCATTGGCAGCCCACACCTCTCTTCACCGAAGACGACAAGAGTGCAGGCGGCTTGAGCTGGACAGCGGATCGACGGTTGATTCTAGTTTGATGCGGATGCGGCGGTCGCGGCCGGGTCCACCACCTCCACCACGGCCTGGTAGGCGAACCTTCTCCCGCGCTTCTGGCCGGTGACCTCGCTGATCAGCCCCTGGGCCTTGAGCTTGTTGGCCAGCAAGCCGGCCGAGCGCTGGGTGACCTCAAGGTCGGCGGCGATGCTCGGCAGATCCAGCACCGGGCGCACCAGGAATAGTTCCAGCAATTGCAGGGGCAGGCGCGGGGCGCGCACCCAGGCCGCGATGGTGGCGTTGTGGTCGGTGGCGGCCTGGCGGGCAAGGAGGGCGGCCTCCAGCACACCGGAAGCGCAGGCTTGAACCCCGGCCAGGAACACCCCCAGCCATTGCCGCCAGGCCCCGGTGGTCCGCATTTCTTTGAGCACGCGCTTTAACCCGCCTTCGACCGCGGCCGCGGTCTCCACCGCCGGGCCCAGACCCAATAAACCCATGGCCGGCAGGTCCAGGCGGATGGCCAGGCCATAGGCCAACAGCCAGCCCAGGGGCTCGCGGTGGGGATGGTCGGGCGCGTCGCGCAGCCAGGCGGCCAGGGTCAGGCCCAGGGCCATCAGGGGCGGCAGGCCGGCGGCCACCAAGCGCGGGGCCAGGCTCCAGGCCGCCGCGCCGGGAGCGGGGCCGTCGCCCCAAGGGGCGTCGGGCGCCAGGGCCGCGCCCCGGGCCAGTTGCGGTGCGTCGAGATCCAGGAAAAGTTCGCTGACCAGGCTGGGGGTCAGGGCCTCGGCTGGGTCGGTCTCCAGGCGGCGCTGGGCCAGGGTGTGGCCCACGGCCCAGCGCAGGGCCTTGTTGGGACGGCTGGGTTCCGGCTCCGGACCCAGGGCCAACAGCGTCACCGCATCGGGCGAAAGCCCCTGTTGCCGGCATTGCAGCAAGGCCGCGCGCGCGGTTAGCGGTCCGCGGGCGAAATCGCCCAGAGCCGGCCACAACCGGCCCAGCAGCTCCACCTGGGCCAATCCCGCCTGGGCCGCCGCCAGGACCGCCGCCAGCCTCGCTTCCAGGGCGTAGAGATCCATGTCATCTCCCGTCCGTGACGGATACGCCTTTTTGCCGCACCAGTGCCCGCTTGGGCGTCGGGCGGGCGAATGTCACAATGGCCCAGCTCGGGCCGCGTCGGGGCCTGCTCTGGTTACTAGTTAATATTATAAGTAATATTGCTAAAGCCCACACGATGGCCGCCATTGAGCACAGGGGGGTATGTAAAGTAATCAAGATGCCGGGGTATGGGGAGCCTTGGGGCCGGGCAGGGGTATCCACTGTAATCGCCAAGGAAATAATGTGATTAGATAATGCCATGATATAACGCCTAAATAAGCTGGCGACCCCGCTGGGGGCTACACCAGGGCCAGCTCTATCAACCGGTCCAGGAGTTGGCTGAAGCTCATGCCGGCGGCCTGGGCGGACTGGGGCAGCAGGCTGGTGCCGGTCATACCCGGAATGGTGTTGGTTTCCAGGATATAGGGACCACCTTGGGGAGTCAGGATGAAATCAGAGCGCGAATAGCCCTTGAGGCCCAGGGCGCGGTGGGCCCGGCAGGCGATATCCTGGATGAGACGGGTGTCCGTGGCGTCCAGGGGGGCCGGGCAGGTCTCGCGGCTGGCGCCGGGGGTGTACTTGGCTTCGTAGTCGAAGAATTGATACTTTTCCTGCGGCGTGATCTCCACCAGGGGCAGGGGCGTCAATTCCTGGTTGCCCAGCACGGCGCAGGTCACTTCGCGGCCGGCCAGGAAGGCCTCCACCAGCACCTCGCGGTCCAGGCTGAAGGCGTGGTCCAAGGCCGCCGGCAGTTCCGTCAGCGCGCGCACAATGGTGATGCCGAAGCTGGAGCCTTCCAGGGCCGGCTTCACCACCACCGGCAGGGATAGCGTCTCCAGCACCCGGCAGACCGGGTCCGGTTCCCCTCTTGCCAGGGTGACATCCGGGGCGACGGGCAAGCCGTAGAGCCGGAAACGGTCCTTGGCCAGGGGCTTGTGCATGGCCAGGGCGCAGCCCAACACGCCGGCGCATTGATACGGAACGCCGAGAATGTCCAGCAAACCTTGCATGGAGCCGTCTTCACCCCCCCGCCCGTGCAGCATGACCAGGGCCACATCCAGGTTGGGGGCCTCGTCAACCAGGCGGGCCAGGTCTTGGGGCGGGTCGAAGACCACGGGCTGGTAGCGCCGGGGGTCCAGGTGGGCCAGGACCGAGCGCCCGGAGTTCAGCGAGACCTGGCGCTCATTGGAACTGCCGCCCATGATGACGGCTACGCGCAGGGGGTGGGACATCACGTCTCCAAGGGGAACCGGCGCTAATCGCAGCCGCGGACGCAGTTTTTCTCGCGCCAGCGCCGCAGCACCTCGTCCGGGGTGTGCATGTGGAACATGCTGCTGAAAATGAGCCGCTCCACCTCCATGGCCCGGCGGCGGCCCTGCTCGATGCGCGCCATGCGCTCCGGATCCTCCATGCCGTAACGGCTCATGATATAGGCGAAGCGCTGGTTGAGGTTGACCACCTGGTCGTGGTTGACCCGCTTATCGGCGTAGTTGACGATCATGGTCTCGTCCAGGGGGTGGCCCTCGGGCAATGACACGTGATGACGCACCAGCCAGGCCATTTCCGGATAGCCAAGTTCAGTCATTATATCAGCGCCTTCTATGTCGTGACGCCTCTCGGAGCCCAGGCACTGGGTCTTGGCGATGTCGTGCAGCAGGGCCCCCATCTCGATGGCCTTGCGGTTCAGCTCGTAGCCGGCCTCCTCCAGCCAGTCGGTGAGCAGCAGCGCCACCGCTCGCACCACCTCGGAGTGTCGCCGGATGTGGTCCAGCATGGCGTAAGTGTCCCAAAGCTGCATGGTCTGGCCCATATCGGGCAGGGGTGTCTCGGGGGTGAACGCCGGGAATGCCGCCTCAGCCAAGCCGCACCTCCACCCGCCCCCGGGGAGCGGTCGAGCCACCGTCAAGCCGGACCACCAGCCCGCGCAGGGTCTGGGCCACTATTTTCTGGACAAAAGGGTTCAGCACCAGCTCGCGGCCATCCAGCCACAGCCGGGTCAGGGGCAGAACCGGCAATTGCGCCAGCACAAACTCGGCCACCTGGTCCGGGAGGTCGGCGTCCAGCACCGGCAGGCCGCCTTCCGGCCCGCCACCGCCGCGCCGGGTCAGGGCCAGCAGGCGTCCGCCGGACGGAAACAGGGGGGCGCAACCGGGTGCAACCACTTCAATCTTGTCGATTTGGGCGCTTTTGTATCCTTCCACCAGCACCAGGTCGCAGCGGGACATGGTTTCCTGGGCCAGCTCCAGGGGGGTGGCGCCCTTGAGGTCCACCAGGTTGAGCCGCACCCCGCCGGCATGGACCAGGGCCACCCGGCAGGCCCCGGCCGCGGCCAGGCGGCCGGAGTCCTTGTGCTCCTCGCCGGGCGGCGGGGGCAGGGCATCGCCATGGCCGTGGTGTTTTATTACGCCCACTTTTATCCCACGGCGGGTAAGCTCCGTCACCACCGCGCAGACCAGGGTGGTCTTGCCGCTGTTGGCCGCGCCGCAGAATCCAAAAATCGGGGGCATGGGCATCCTTGACCGCGATTGGTGAACCTTATAAGACAACATAGACTACAAGCACGGTCTGGTCAAGCCGGCACCATTCGGGATGGGTGAAATTTCACAGTTCAGAGTCCAGGTTAGCCTTAATAGGAAGGCGAACGCAGGTGGTTGGGGCGGAACATGGGCAAACACACCACCGGTGCGGGTGTAACTCCTTCCACAAGCTGTGCCTGAACCGGCGCTGGCGGGTCGCCGAGGGTTCTTCCGCGCCCCTTTTCAGGCCTCGGCTTGGGCGCCGGAACTATGATAATATTCCGCACAGCCGCCCCAAAAACGAAAAGCGCGCCCGGCCTTGTCGCCAGGGCCGGCATTTGCTAATTATCGGGGCAACAGGCGCGCGGTCAACCGGCCGCCCGCGCCCCCGGCAACCATACCACGCGGCGGGCCCCGCCCCGCCCCCAGGGAGGATCGGCATGGACCGCAAGATCATGCGCGCTCTGTTGAGCGTCACCGACAAGGGAGGCCTGGTGGAATTCGCCTCGGGCCTGGCCGAGATGGGCGTGGCCCTCATCTCAACCGGCGGCACGGCCAAGGCCCTGCGCCAGGCCGGGCTGACCGTGACCGACGTGGCCGAGGTCACCGGCTTCCCGGAGATGCTCGACGGCCGGGTCAAGACCCTGCACCCGCGCGTGCACGGCGGCATCCTGGCCCGCCGCGACGATCCCAGCCACCGCGCCCAGCTCAGCGAGCACCACATCGCGCCCATCGACCTGGTCTGCGTGAACCTCTACGCCTTCGAGGCCACGGTGGCCAAGCCCGGCTGCTCCCTCATCGACGCGGTGGAGAACATCGACATCGGCGGGCCCTGCCTGATCCGGGCCTCGGCCAAGAACCACCACGACGTGGCCATTGTCACCGACCCCGGCGACTACGCTACAATATTAGGGGAGATGCGGGCCCGCGCCGGCGCGGTGGGCCTGGCCACCCGCCAGCGCCTGGCGGCCAAGGCCTTCCGCCTGACCAACCGCTATGACGGGGCCATCGCCGACTACCTGGAGGCCCAGTTCCGGGGTTGAGCGCGGGCCGGACCGGGGGTAACCTGGGGGCGGATAAATGACATCCGTGCGTAAAACTATCCCTTGCCTGGCTCTGCTGGCTGCTACGTCACATTGGGCATGGACGCGGGCCGGCCTTACCAATATCATCATGAGGTGATGTGCTACTATCCGGCCCGGTAGGGCCAAGGTCATAACCGCCCCCAGGGGCGCACGGGTTATCGGGGAGTGTTAGCATGAAAGTTCTGGTGATCGGCAGCGGCGGCCGCGAGCACGCCCTGGTGTGGAAGCTGGCCCAATCCCCCCTGGTGGAGGAGCTCTACTGCGCGCCCGGCAACCCCGGCATGGCCGGCGAGGCCCTGTGCGCGGACATCGACCCCACCGACATCCCCGGCCTGCTGGCCTTTGCCAAGGAAAAGGGCGTGGACCTGGCGGTGGTGGGGCCGGAGCTGCCCCTGACCCTGGGCCTGGCCGACAAGTTCGAGGCCGAGGGCATCCTGGTGGCCGGGCCCAGCCAGTACGCGGCCCAGCTCGAGGGCTCCAAGGCCTTTGCCAAGGACATGATGAAAAAATTCGGCGTGCCCACCGCCGACTACCGGGTCTTTGACAGCGCCGAGGCGGCCAAGGCCTACGTGCGCCAGGCCGGCCGGCCCCTGGTGGTCAAGGCCGACGGCCTCTGCGGCGGCAAGGGCGTGCTGCTCTGCTCCGACGCCGGCAAGGCCGAGAGCGCCTGCTCCGCCATCATGGAGAAGCTGGAGTTCGGCTCGGCCGGCTGCCGGGTGGTGGTGGAGGAGTGGCTCCGCGGCGAGGAGGCCAGCTTCATGGCCTTCACCGACGGCGTCACCATTGTGCCCATGCCCACCAGCCAGGACCACAAGGCCATCGGCGAGGGCGACACCGGCCCCAACACCGGCGGCATGGGGGCCTACTCCCCGGCCCCGGTGGTCACCCAGGCGGTCGCCCAGCGGGTCATGGACCAGGTGATCCGCCCCATGATCGACGGCATGCGCGCCGCCGGCACGCCATACAAGGGCGTGCTCTACGCCGGCCTGATGATCGACGCCTCGGGCAACCCCAAGGTCCTGGAGTTCAACGCCCGCTTCGGAGACCCCGAGTGCCAGCCCCTGATGCTGCGCCTGGAATCCGACCTGGCCGACATCCTCTACAAGCTGGCCCAGGGCAAGCTCAGCGAGGCATCCGTCAAGTGGTCGCCGCGCCCCAGCGTCTGCGTGGTCCTGGCCTCGGGCGGCTACCCCGGCTCCTTTGCCAAGGGCAAGGAAATAAAGGGCCTGGAGCAGGCCTGCCTCTGCCGCGGCGTGGTGGTCTTCCACGCCGGCACCCGGCTGGAGCAGGGCAGACTGCTCACCAACGCCGGCCGCGTTCTGGGCGTCTCCGCCATCGGCGATGACATCAAGGACGCCCTGGACCGCGCCTACGAGGCCGTGGAGCAGATCAGCTACGAGGGCAAATACTACCGCCGCGACATCGGCCACCGCGCCCTGGCCCGCCTGCGCGAGGAAGGCCGCCGCCCCCTGGTGGGGGTGGTCATGGGCTCGGCCTCGGACTGGGACGCCATGAAGGAGGCCGTGGAGACCCTGCGGGTGCTGGGTGTGCCCGCCGAGGCCCGGGTGCTCTCCGCCCACCGCACCCCCCGCGAGGCCCTGGAGTACGCCCAGGGGGCCGAGGCCCGCGGGCTGAAGGTCATCATCGCCGGCGCGGGCTGGGCCGCCCACCTGGCCGGCGTCATGGCCGCCAACACCACCCTGCCCGTCATCGGCGTGCCCATGCCCAGCAGCCCGCTCTCGGGCATGGACGCCCTGCTCTCCACTGTGCAGATGCCCGCCGGCATCCCCGTGGCCACCGTGGCCCTGGGCGCCGGCGGGGCCAAGAACGCCGGCTACCTGGCCGCCCAGATGCTGGCCATCGCCGACCCGGCCCTGGCCGAGCGCATCAAGGCCGAGCGCATGCGCCTGACCCGCAAGGTCCTGGAGGCCGACGCCACCCTGAGCCGCCGCGCCCTGGCCGGCGAGCCCTTCTTCGAATAAAGAGAATGTGGGGGAACCCTTTTTGCTGCGCAAAAATGGTTCCCCTCGCCCCAGCCAGCAGGGCTGGCTGGGGACCCCGCCCCCACACCCCCTCCGAAAAAGGCGGCGGCCAACCGGCTGCGCCGCTTGGCCTGGGGGTGGGAGGCAGCCGGGGAGGCAGCGCGAGCGCCCGGCGCGATGTCCCGGCGCGGGGCCGGGTTACCATCCTTGATGCAGGGGCGGGGTTTATCTCCGCCCGCTCTTCTTGTCATTGCGAGCGCGGCGCAGCAATCTCTTGATCTTAAAACAATTCGAGAGATTGCCACGGCGCTGGCGCGCCTCGCAATGACAGGAAAAACTAAACGGTCATTGCGGGCGCGGCGCAGCAATCTCTTGACCCCTGCCAAATCCATCGCCCCGTAGCCCTGGCTACCGCGCCGCGGGCCGCCATGTGCTAGGCTGCATATCATCCCCGGCCAAGCCCCAACCCCACGGAGAAGACCATGTCCGCGCCCAACCAAGAAGAGGTGGCCATCATCTGGGCGGCCCGCGACCGCGAGGTGGCCCTCAACCTGGCCTTCATGTACGCCAAGAACGCCCGCCTCAAGGGCTGGTGGTCCAAGGTGACCCTGGTCATCTGGGGGCCTTCGGCCGAGCTGACCACCCAGGACGCCGGCCTGCAAAAAGAGCTGAAGGAAATGGCCAAAGCCGGGGTGGAGCTGAAGGCCTGCAAGGCCTGCGCGGACCGCTACCAGGTCAGCGACAAGCTGGAGGCCCTGGGGGTGGAGGTGCTCTACACCGGCCAAATCCTGACCAACTGGCTCAAGTCCGGCGTCCAGGTCCTCACTTTCTAAGGGACCGAGCCATGACCGCGCCCGCCACCCCCACCTCCACCAGGCTGGAGCTGGACCCCCGCCAGCCCGATCCCGTGGTGCTGGCCCAGGCCGCGGCGGTCCTGGCCGGGGGCGGGGTGGTGGCCTTTCCCACGGAGACCCTGTACGGATTGGCCGTGGATTATCGCAACGGCGTCGCCTTGCAGCGCCTGGCCGCCCTCAAGGGCCGCGACGCGGCCAAGCCCTTCCCCCTGATCCTGGCCCGCGCCGCCGAGGCGGGCGCCCTGGCGATGGCCATCCCGCCCCAGGCGCGCGCCCTCATGGCCCGCCACTGGCCCGGCCCCCTCACCCTGGTCCTGGCCGCCCGGCCCGGCCTGCACCCGCGCCTGGTCTCGGCCGAGGGCGGGGTGGGCCTGAGGCTCTCCCCACACCCCGTGGCCGCCGGCCTGGCCCGGGCCCTGGGCCGGGCCATCACCGCCACCAGTGCCAACCCCGGCGGCCGGCCGGCCGTCAGCCGCGCGGCGGACCTGGACCCGGAGCTGGTGCGGGGGGTGGATCTGGTGCTGGACGCCGGCCCCACCCCCGGCGGGCCGGCCAGCACCGTGCTGGATTGCCAGGAGTGGCCGCCCCGCCTGCTGCGGGCCGGGGCAGTGGCCTGGCCGCAGCGGGCGGGGGATTCGCTCCCTGATTAGCTTACTTTACTGCTATTTGACTATGCAATCCCGGCACCCGCAGCGCGGGCAGACCGCCGGAGCCAGCAGGGCGGGGGTGTTGGGGTTGAATCGGGGACGCGGCCGAAAGGTCTGGAATCCCTGACCGCAGCGGGGGCACAGGGCCTCCTGGCTGCGCGGCTCGTCCGGCTCCTGGGTTTGCTGCTGGATCATGCCTGGCTCCGCCGGGCGCCTAAAGCGGTGGTTTGCGCCCGCTGATCAGCCCGATAACCAGCGCGAGGATGAAAAGCAGTAAAAATAGGTAGAACAGGATCTGGGCGATGCCCGCCGCCGCGGCCGCGATGCCGGTGAAACCCAGCAGCGCCGCCACCAGGGCCACGACCAGGAAAATGACAGCCCATCTCAGCATTTGAATCTCCCCTTGCCTGGACCGGGACCAACCGGATTATTCCTTCAGCTTTTCCGCCGCCGCGTCATAGGCAGCCTTCAGCTTGGTCATGGCCTTGTCATACTTGACCTTGGCCCTTTCCCAGGCGTCGCCGGAGCTTTCCTTGGCCTCGTCATAAGACGCCTTGGCGTCGCCCTTGGCCCGCTCCAGGTCGGCCAGGAACAGCTTGTACTGCTCCTTGGCCGTGGCCTTGCTTTTGGTCAGGAAGGCCTCGGTCTTGGCTTCCCACTCCATGTACTCGGCCTTGGTCTCGGCCTTGAGTTTTTCCATGTTCATGCCGTCTCCTTTTTTGTCCGCTGCATGCACCGGCAAAGCCAAGAGGCCCAAAACCAGGGCCGCCGCCACCGCAAGCAACCAATAGCGCGTTTTCATAACCTGTCTCCACCAACGGTGAGGGGCGTTCCCGTGCGCCGGGAGGGCGGCCAAGCCGGCCGCGACGCCGGGGGTGTATCTATAATTATGAAGTAGGGTTTTGGGCCTTGCAGAAAAAGTGCGTCCGGGCGCAACGGGTGGGCGGGACGCCAAACCAGGCTGAATAATGAATCATGCCTCAAATCAAGCGGTTGTAGGCTTGTTCCTATGGTAAAAACAAATACTTGACGGATTTAAGCCCCCGAGGTTATTCTCGGATACTAATTCCACAAATACCATTCGCCCAGGCGGGCTTTTAACGGAGGTGCAGCTTGAAAAGCAACCAGGACGCGGTAATCGTTTCCATGGCCCGCAGCCCCATCGGCGATTTTGGCGGGGCTTTCCTGCCCTTACGCGCTCACCAGCTCGCCGCCCAGGTCATCCAGGCCGCGCTCAAGCGGGCCGGCGACCTGGACGCGGGCCAGTTGGACGACGTGATCATGGGCGACTGCATCCAGTGCCCGGACGAGGCCAACACCGCCCGCACCGCCATGCTCAAGGCCGGCATCCCGGTGGACGTGCCCGCGGTGACCATCCAGCGCCAGTGCTCCAGCGCCATGCAGGCGCTCGGCATGGCCGCCACCTATATCAAGGCCGGCGATTACGACCTGGTGTTGGCCGGCGGCGTGGAGTGCATGACCCACGCCCCCTACGTGCTGCCCCAGGCCCGCTGGGGCGCGCGTCTGCGCCACGGCCAGATGATGGACTCCATGTGGGAGCTGCTGCACTCCGGCTCGCCGATCTTGGACCCGCCCGGCTACATCATGGGCCAGACCGCCGAGAACCTGGCCCGCAAGTACGACATCCCGCGCTCGGAGCAGGACGTCATCGCCCTGCGCAGCCACCACAACGCCGAGGCGGCCATCAAGGCCGGCAATTTCGCCGACGAAATCGTGCCCATCACCGTGCCGGGCCGCAAGGGCGACAAGGTCGTGGACACCGACGAGCACGTGCGCTTCGGGCTCACCATGGACGACCTGAGCAAGCTCAAGCCGGCCTTTGCCAAGGACGGCACGGTCACCGCCGGCAACTCCAGCGGGCTCAACGACGGCGCGGCCATCTGCATCGTGGCCAGCCGCCAGAAGGCCGCCGACCTGGGGCTTAAGCCCATCGCCCGCATCGTGGGCCAGGCCGCGGCCGGCTGCGAGCCCTCGCTCATGGGCTGGGGCCCCGTGCCCGCCACCCAGAAGCTGCTGAAGAAGACCGGCGTGGCGCTTTCGGACATCGAGCTGATCGAGCTGAACGAGGCCTTCGCCGCCCAGTACCTGGCCTGCGAGCAGGGCCTGAACCTCAACCGCGAGATCACCAACGTCAACGGCTCCGGCGTGGGCCTGGGCCACCCGGTGGGCTGCACCGGCGCCCGCATCGTCATCAGCCTCATCGGCGAGATGAAGCGCCGCGGCAACAGCCTGGGCCTGGCCACCCTGTGCGTGGGCGGCGGCATGGGCATGTCCATGCTGATCGAGAACGAATAGAAAAGCCGGGGGGCTTTCTTGAAAGAAAGCCCCCCAGACCCCCAAAGAACTTTGGCCAGGCGCGAACCGCCGCCGCGCTGGCGCGCGACTGCAATTCGCGCCTGATCCAAGGCCTTGGCGGTGCTGGCGGGATTTCCATCTAGCCAGGCTCATGGGTTCACCGGAGAGGGGACGCCATGGCAATCACGCCCGAGGGTTTTGCGGTCTTCACGGCCGAGGTCACCGCGGCCAAGGGCCCCTGCGCGGCCGGCCACCGGGTGGGCGACAAGCTCCAGCTGAGTTGCTGGGACCCCGGCGGCCTGTGCGGCTTCTTCTATCACGACATATTCCCGGCGCTGAGCCTGATGCAGTTCGGCGGCCAGTACCCCTGGGCCGAAAAGGACCGTATGGAGGCGCGCTGCCCGGACGCGGGCGTGGACCTGACCTTGGTGATCCGAAGGGATTAGATCATTTGAAAAGTTAGGAATATATATCGCTAATTGATGAAAGTTAATTTTAATGGTATTTGCAGTTGAATACAGTTCACAAATTGGGCCGTATGAACAGATATATATGCTATTTTATGCCGTATTATTTGGTACGCATTTAAACAGTATTTCTCCTTTTCGGGTCTTTCAATGGGGGGCCCTTACGCGCAGATACAAGAATGTTAGAGCTATGATGATAAAAAGGTTGGTTTGCGGATTACTAGTACTAAATGTTTTACCAATTGCGGTATTTTCGATTCAGCTATTTATGTTGCATCAGTTGAGCAATGGGTATGCAGGCTATATAATCATGCCAAAAATATTTATTGCAGGAATTACCGCCTTAACAGCATTTTTCCCATACCGGCTGTGGCATTTCATTTTTTGTTGGAGTGCTAGGCGCATCGTATCTTTAAAATTATATCCCATAAACAAGCCACCTTGGTGGTCGTTATATTCGTGGCCTGAGTATAGGAAATTAATTAAAGAAAGAGGAATAAGAGTAGGTGGTCCGCATGGTTGGGTTGCCATGGGATATTTAGTGCTACCCAATTTATTATTATTATTATTTTGGTATTAGCACAAAGGATGTAGCTAAGCTTTTTTAATGCATTTAGGTGACTTGGAGTAGCTGATGCTCTACGACCTGACCGACGAACAGAGGATGCTGCAGGAGACCGTGCGCAAGATCGCGACCGAGCAGCTCGCCCCCGGCGCGGCCGAGCGCGACGCCAAGGGCGAGTTCGCCTGGGACGCGGTGGAGGTCTTCCGCGAGAACGGGCTCTTTGCCTGCGACTTCAAGGAGGAGTACGGCGGCGCGGCCATGGGCATGCTGGCCTTCTGCCTGGCGGTGGAGGAGGTGGCCAAGGTCTGCGGCTCCTCGGCGGTGATCCTCTTGGTGCACGAGCTGGGCTCCATGCCCATGATGCTGGCGGCCAGCCCCGCGCAGAAAGACAAATGGTTCCCCGGCCTCGCCAGCGGCGAGCACCTGGTGGCCTTCGGCCTCACCGAGCCCGGCGCGGGCTCCGACGTGGCCGGCCTGCGGACCAAGGCGGTAAAAAAGGGCGATAAGTATATTATCAACGGCACAAAGCAGTTCATCTCCCACGCCGACGTGGCCCAATACGTCTGCGTGGCCGCCCAGACCGACCCGACCAAGGCCCCCCACAAGGGCGGGCTCTCCATCCTGGTGGTGGAAAAGGGCGCGCCGGGGTTCTCCATCGGCAAGCACGAGGACAAGATGGGCATCCGCGGGTCCAGCACCTGCGAGCTGGTCTTCGAGGACTGCGCGGTGCCGGCCGCCAACCTGCTGGGCCGGGAGGGCGACGGCTTCCCCATCCTGATGAAGACCCTGGACTTCACCCGGCCCTGCGTGGCGGCCCAGGCCCTGGGCCTGGCCCAGGGGGCCCTGGACTACGCGGTGGGCTACGCCAAGGAGCGGGTGCAGTTCGGCAAGCCCATCATCTCCTTCCAGGGCCTCAACTGGATGCTGGCCGACATGGACACCCAGGTGGAGGCGGCCCGCCAGTTGGTCTACAAGACCTGCGCAATGTTCGAGGAAGTGCCCAAGGACCTTTCGCGGGTGCCCAAGGAGGCGATCCGGCTCTCGGCCATGAGCAAGCTTTTCGCGGCCGAGACGGCGATGAAGGTCACCACCGACGCGGTGCAGGTGCTGGGCGGATACGGCTACGTCAAGGAGTATCCGGTGGAGCGCATGATGCGCGACGCCAAGATCACCCAGATCTACGAGGGCACCAGCCAGGTGCAGAAAATTGTGATCGCCGCCGGGCTTTAAAGCCAAGGCGGGGACCACATGGCCTCTCCCTGGGCGCTGGGGGCGGCCGGGGGGGGCGACGGCCTGGAGCGGATACGCCGCTCCAGGCCGCTTCGCCTTGCAGGCCGGCGACGCGCCTTGGGGCTTTTCCGGCGCGGCCCGGCAGTGTTAGCATGGGGGCAGCCAGCCCCGGTGCAAGTGGCGGAAACGATCCCCAGCAAAAAGGCGAGACAAAATGGTCGAGGTTGACGAGCGGCCGGCAGGCGCACCCGCCGGGGATCAGAACCTGCGCGAGCGGGTGGTGAAGCTGACCAAGGAACTGGACTGGCTGGAATCCCGCCATCGCCAGGTCTGCGACGTCTTCCGCCAGGCCATCGGCGTGATGGTGGGCGCGGCCGGGCCGGACCTGCCCGCGGCGGTGAGCGAGGCCAGCCAGGGCCTCAAGCAGGCCGCGGCGGCGGTGCCGGTGGACCACAAGGCCCTGGGCGCGGCGGTGGAGCGGCTCAAGAACGCGCTGATGGCCCCGGCCGGGCAAGGTGACTCGTCGGTCGAGTCGGCCGAGGTCAAGGGCGAGGGCGTCACCGCCGGCGGCGGCCCGGCCAGCCACATCGCCCTGGCCATGCTGGAGGGCCTGCGCCTGGGCCAGCCCGAGTTCGACACCCACCTGGAGCAGTCCATCACCCTGGTGGGCGACTACATGCAGCAGGGCCGGGTGCGGCCGGTGATGGGGGTGCTGGCCGATTTGCTGGATCACTACCGGGGGGAGTTGGACCGCCGCCGCCTGGCGGCCGAGAAGGCCCTCAAGGAGGTGGTGGAGGAGGTAATGACCGCAGAGTCAGAAATGGCGGCCTTCTTCCAGCAGACCCGGGACAACCTGGACCAGGCCGGCCGCGAACACAGCGAGCGCCTGACCGGGCAGATGGGCCGCCTGGTGCAGGACATCGGCTCGGCCACCAACCTGGACCAGTTGAAAAGCGCGGCCCTGGACCACATCCGGGCCCTGCGCGACCAGATCCGCGAGCACCGCAGCCGCGAGCAGAGCCTGCTGGCCCGCACCCAGGAGGAGCTGAGCAGCCTGCAGACCACCCTGAACAAGACCCGCCAGCGCATGAACCAGGTGGAGCAGGCCAGCCAGGTGCTCAGCGCCCAGGCCCTCACCGACCCGCTCACCGCCATCTGGAACAAGCGGGCCCTCAACGATAAGCTGGCGGAATGCCTGGGCAAGGAAGGCTTCGCCCCCCTGTGCCTGATCGTGTTCGACATCGACAAGTTCAAGGGCATCAACGACACCTTTGGCCACCAGGCCGGCGACCGCGCCCTGAAGGCCATCGCCACCCAGGCCGGGGCCAACCTGCGCTCCAACGACGTCCTCTTCCGTTACGCTGGCGACGAGTTCGTCATCGTGCTGATCCGGGCCGGGCTGGAGGACGCCAAGGCGGTGGCCGAGCGGGTGCGCCTGGCGGCCGAGGCCATCCGCTTCACCTGGCGCGGCAGCAATGAGCTGCGCATCACCATCTCCATGGGCCTGGCCCAGGCCCGCCCCGGCGACACGCCCGAGAGCCTGTTTGAGCGCGCCGACCAGGCCCTCTTGCAGGCCAAGCGCGCCGGCCGCAACCAGGTGGTGACCGCCTAGCCCCTGCCCCCCGACCGGGGCGCGATCGCCATAATGACTGATGAGTCAATATAGTGGTTGCCGCCGGGTGCGGCCAGTCCTGGTCAACTAGCTGAAATATAAGCAAAAATAGACGACAGGCCTCGGGCGCTCTAAAATAATCAATAATATCAATTAAGTCCATTAAATGGCCGAAAGGGGGCCGCGCGACTGCCAGGCGGGGCCTGGCCCGGCCCAGGGGCAGCCAAAACCCGGCCGTGGCGGCAAGGGCTTATGTTTAATGTGACTAATGGGTCATGTAGTCTGCCGGCGGGAATCACGGCCGGAGCGCAGGCCGGCATGGGCCCGGTCGCCGCCCGGCGGGGCGTTCGCGGCCGCGGGCCGGACCAGGTGGAGCGGCCCGCGGTGGGAGTGCATAGCGCGGCCCTGGCGCGCTGG
>JAZDHW010000094.1:0-6374 GCA_043805555.1 Pseudomonadota bacterium | reverse complement strand
CGGTGGCCAGGAGGGACGTGAACAGGTTCTGGCGGGTCACCCGGCGGCGCAGCAGGCCGAAGACCAGCGCCCCCACCGCGCCGATGGCCCCGGCCTCGGTGGCGGTGAACAGGCCGCCGTAGATGCCGCCCATGACGATGATGAACAGGCTCAGCACCTCCCAGGTCTCGGCCAGGGAGACGACCTTCTGGCCGAAGGTCGTGCGCGGTCCGGGCGGGCCGGCCTGGGGGTTCTTCCTGGTCCAGATGGCTATTGCGATGCAGTAGTAGAGCAAGAACAGGAGGCCGGGCACGATGCCGGCGGCGAAGAGTTCGCCGATGGACTGCTCCACCAGGACGCCGTAGATGATGAAGACCACGCTGGGCGGGATGAGGATGCCCACCGTGCCGCCGGCGGCGATGGCCCCGGTGGACAGCGCGTCGTCATAGCCGTAGCGGCGCATCTCCGGCAGGGCCACCGCGCCCATGGTGGCGGTGGTGGCGATGGAGGACCCGCTGACCGCGGCGAACGCCCCGCAGGCCAGCACCGTGGCCATGGCCAGGCCGCCGCGGAGCTGGCCAACCCAGGTGTAGGCCGCGTGGTAGAGCTTTTCGCTGATGCCGGAATTGAAGCAGACCTCGCCCATGAGGATGAAGAAGGGCACCACGCACAGGGCGTAGGAGGCGGTGGAGGAGAACGGCGTGGTCTTCAAGAGCCCCAGGCCGGCGGTGGGGTCGTAGAGCAGGGCCATGCCCAGGGCCCCCAGGAAGGCCAGGGCCCCGCCGATGTGCATGCCGGTGAACAGGATCACCACCAGGCCCAGGGAGCCCAGGAGCTTCACCCAGAGCGGGTCCACCTCCACGCCCAGGCCGTAGGTGATCCAGGGCGAGGCCGCGAGCAGCAGGGACAGGGCCAGCAGCCATAACGCCGCCAGTCCCCGGCCGGCGCCCTGGCAGCGGGAGAGGCAGAGCAGGTAGTCGCGCAGGGTGGCCAGACCCAGCAGCAGGAAACCGATCCCCAGCACCAGCATCACCGGCCACAGGGGGATGCCCAGGGACATGGTGTCCATGTTCTTGCGGTAGTAGGTCCAGCCCAGGTCCAGGCTCTGCCAGGCCAGGGCCCAGTAGAGCAGCGAACTCAGGCACAGGGTGACGCAGGCCATCAGGTCCCGGACCGCCGGGCTGAGGCGCGAGGTGAAGAAGTCGATGTCGATGTGCTGCTTTTCGAGCTGGGTGAAGGCCATGCCGGCGAAAACCATCAACGTCAGCATGACCTCCTCCAGCTCCACCGCACCCACGATGGGCAGCCGGAACACGGCCCGGGTGAAGACGTTGGCCGTGATCACGAAGACCATGGCCAGGCCCAGGGCCGAGCCGCAGGAATTCAGGATCCGGCTGACGGGGGTGATGCCCCGGCCCAGCCTTTCAGCCGCGCTGTCGAGCCACATGGTGCCAATCCTCCCGGGCTGGGGGTGGGTAGCGGCTAGGAATCCCTACTTGGCCCGCTCGGCCAGGAGCTTCAGGGCCTGGTCCATGAGCTTCCTGGCGGGCAGGCCCTTGCCCTCGGCCGCGGTCACCCACTTGTCGCGCAGGGGGATCAGGCGCGCGGACCAGGCCTGGCGCTGCTCCGGGGTCAGCTTGTCGAACTGGTCGCCCTTCTTGGCCATGTAGGCCTTGTCGATGTCCTCGTACTTGTCGAAGATCTGGCCGGTCAGGGTAGCCATGCGCAGGCCGCTCAGATCCATGATGGCCTTGCGGTCGGCCTCGGAGACGGTGTTCCACTTGTCCTTGTTGACGATGACGTAGAAGCCGTTGGCCAGAAGGCTGCACTCGGTGTGGTACTTGAGCACCTCGGTCATGCGCTGGGAGCGCAGGGGCGCGTAGGGCAGGAAGGCGCCCTCCACCACGCCGCTTTGCAGGGCCAGGTAGACCTCGGTCATGGGGATGGCCTCGGCCGCCGCGCCCAGGGCCTTCAAGGTGGCGTTGCTCACCGCGCCGCCGGCGGCGACCAGGGTGCCCTTGAGCTCAGCCAGGGTGGTCACCGGCTTCTTGGTGAAGTGCAGGTGGTAGGCCGGGTTGACGTAGAACCACAGCGGCTGCACCTCGGCGAACTCCTTCTGCATGTCCGCGCTCTGGTCGTAGAGCGACTGGAGCACCTCGCTGCTGTCCTTGGCGTTCTCCGAGGCCATCAGGGGCTGGTCCATGATGGTGGAAAGCGGGAAACGCTCAGCGGTGTAGGTGGGGCAGCTCAGGGCCACGTCGGTGACGCCGCTGACGGTGGCGTCAAAGGCCTGCTGCACCGTGCACAGGGCGTTGGAGTAGAACAGGGTCACCTTGACCCGGCCCTGGGTGGCCTTGGCCACCTGCTCGGCCCAGGGGGCGAACACCTCGCGCGAGAGGGGGTGCTTCTGGTTGTACATGATGTTCATGCGCAGGTTCAGCGCCAGCGCGGCGGTGGACATGACCAGTACCGCCGTGACAGCCATGAGGATCGCAGTCGCCAGACGCCTGGGCATCGTTGCCTCCTTTCGCTTCTCGGTTGCGGGCTCGCCGGGTTAATTGTAAAACGTATGACATTTATAATGTGACAGTAGACCGAGGGTCAATAGGTTTTTCAACCCATTCGGGACAGGGCCCGCGCCTCAAAGGGCCGGGGGCCGCCAGACCGGTTTCATATTGGGGCGCAAGGTCTGTTATAGTGACCGGGGAACCGAGGAGGGGCCATGCCGGGCAAGTTAAGCAGGATCAAGCAGATGCCCAGCCTGTACCAGAGCGTGGTGCAGGCCCTGCGCGAGGCCATCATCTCCGGCAGCTACCAACCCGGCGACGCCCTGCCCAGCGAGATGGACCTGGCCGCCCAACTGGGCGTGAGCCGGCCGGTGGTGCGCGAGGCCCTGCGCTCCCTGCAATCCCTGGGCTTCGTGGAGATCCGCCGCGGCATCAAGGGCGGGGCCTTTGTGGGCGATCCCGGCCGCCTGCGCCTGGGAGAGAACCTGAGCGACCTGATCCGCCTACGCCGGGTCACCGTGGCGCATCTCTACCAGGTGCGCGCCCACCTGGAGCCTGAGGTCTGCCGCCTGGCCGCCCTCATGGCCAGCGACGGGGATCTGACCGCCATCGCCGCGCTCCAGGCCGAATACGAGGCCACCGCCGCGATCGACCGCCGGGTGGTGCTCAACGCCCGCTTCCACCGCCTGGTGGCCCAGGCCTGCCATAACCCTCTCTACGCCCTGCTCATTGACAGCATCATGGACTTCACGGTGGAGTTCGTGCGCGCCATCAAGCCCGCCGAGCGCATGCTGCACCAGGACCACGAGCACCTCGAGATTTTAAGCGCGTTGCAGGCCCGCGACCCCGGGCGGGCCTTTGCCCTCATGCAGCGGCACACCGCCAACATCGCCCAGGAGATGAACGCCCTGGAAAACACCTATCTGCAGGTGATGGCCAAGGCCGCCGGCAAGGCCCGCACCCGCTGAGGCCGGCCACAGGGGATGGGCTATCCCTCCGGATGGCGGCAGGCCGTCATTCCGGGATGATCATGCCGCCCAGCCCGCTCCGGCATTCCACATCCCGACACCCGGGTGCAGGGGGGCCGACATCCTTGCCAAGCGCCTACTGGCTTGGTAAAAAATGCCGTCCGGGGTTCCACCGGGAACCATCCGCTCCTCGCCAAGCGATGGTGGGCGAGGGCGAAGGCATTCGCGCCGCAGGCCACATTTCCTCTGTGCGAGGTCGACTATGCCTGCCCGGGCCGCAATAGCGGGGTGGCTATTCTGTCTGCTTTGGCTGTTGGCGGCCGGCGGCGCGGCCTGGGCCGCAGGCCAGGGGTCTGTCCTGAAGCTGGAGGATCAACCCAGCTATGCCCTGACCCCCTATCTACAGGTTATGTCCGCGCCGGATGCCGGCCTGACCGTGGCCCAGGTCGATGCACCGCCCTGGAACGCGCGATTCGAGACCTCACCCGGGCCGTCGCTGGATCTGGCCTCGGAAAGCCTCCAAACCTTCTGGCTGCGTTTCACCTTCACCACGCCGCCGCGTCGGCCCGCCGGGCGGAGCGTCTGGCTGATGACCTCCGACTACGTCTACCTGGGCAAGGTCGACTTCTACCGGCCCGGCCCCGGCGGCTGGGAGGTCGTCAAGACCGGCCTCTACCGGCCCTTTGCCACCCGTGAGCTGGCCAACCGCAGCTTCGTTTTCGCGTTGCCCCCGGGCGGCCCCGACCCCACCACCTGCTATATGCGCCTGGAGACGCGGGGCTTCAATCCCATGCGTTTCCGGATCTGGTCGCTGCCCGCCTTCGTCAGCCACGCCGCCAAAGAGGACCTCATCTTCGCGCTGTGTTACGGCGTGCTGTTGAGCATGATCCTGTTCAACCTTTTCATCACCGTTTCGCTGCGGGACCGGGCCTACCTCTACTACGTCTGCTACATGTCCTCGGCCCTGCTCTCGTTGACCTGCCTCCACGGCCACGCCGCGATGATCCTTGACTTGGCTCCGCAATCCTTCACCGCCTTGTTCTGGGTCAGCATGGGGCTGTTCACGGCCTTCGCCTACCTTTTCATGCGGGGACTGCTCAACACCAAGCGGCTGGCGAATTGGATGGACCGGGCGCTGCTGGCTGGTTTTTACTACGGCCTGGCCATCGCCGCGGCCGGCCTGCTGGACTGGCCCTGGGTCGGCCGCTGGCTCGCCCTGGGCAGCGGGGTCATTTCCCCTTGGCTGGCCCTGGGCGCGGGCATCGCCAGCCTGCGGGGAGGATTCGTGGCGGCCCGCTATTTCCTGATGGCTTGGAGCGCCCTGGCGCTGGGAGTCGGCATCTTCGCCATGCAGGAGATAGGCCCCCTGCAAGGCAATTACTGGGCCCGCAACGCCTTGTTGCTCGGCACCGCCCTGGAGTCCCTGCTGCTCTCCCTGGCCCTGGCGGCGCGGATCCGGAATCTTCAGCGGGAACGACAGGCCCTCACCGAGAGCGAGGACCGCTTCAAGCGCCTGAGCTACACCGACGGGCTCACCAGCCTGTTCAATAAGCGTTATTTTTCCATGCAGCTTGAGGAGGCCCTGCGGGGCGAAGCCCCTCCCTGCCTCCTCGTCCTCGATCTAGACAATTTCAAGCAATTCAACGACACCTACGGACACGACCAGGGCGACCTGGTGCTCAAAGGCCTGGCGCAGGTGATTGCCGAAAACGTGCGCGCCAGCGACACGCCCTGCCGCTGGGGCGGCGAGGAATTCGCGGTGATTTTGCCTGGGGTGGAAATCACCCAGGGCGCAGTCATCGCCGAGCGCATCCGCCTCTGTTTCGCCCAGGTCCCCTTCACCCCCGCCCAGCGTGACGTTCACCAGACCGTGAGCTTGGGCCTGGTCCAGGCCCGGCCCGGCGAGACCGCCGAGAAGTTGATCCGCCGCGCCGACCAGGAGCTGTACCGGGCTAAAAAGGCCGGCAAAAACCAGTTGGCCGTGGGATATTAAGGCCTATCGCCAGTCCCACAAGCGGGGGATATGCGGTGCCAGTTAGTTGCCATAACCCGGAACAGACGTCCCCCTTGCCCTGCCCGGAGGCCGGCCCCGCCCCCGGCGGCCCGGCCTGGCGCCAGCGCCTGGCGCTGACGGCCATCCTGGCCCTGGCCCTGGGCCTGCGCCTGGTTGAGCTGGAGCGCTGCGGCTGGGGCGCGGAGTATTACACCGCCGCCGTGCGCAGCATGGCGCTGGGCTGGCACAACTTCTTCTTCGCCGCCTTTGACCCGGCCGGCTTCATCTCGGTGGACAAGCCGCCCTTGGCCCTCTGGCTCCAGGTGCTTAGCGTCAAACTGCTGGGCTTCAGCCCCCTGGCTGTGCTCCTGCCCCAGGTCCTGGCCGGCGTGGCCGCGGTGGCGGTGCTATATGCCATGGCCCGGCCCCGGTTCGGCGCGGCCGTGGGCCTCATGGCGGCCTTCCTGCTGGCCTTCACCCCGGTCTGGGTGGCGGCCAACCGCACCAACAACACCGACTCCTGCCTCTTGCTGATGCTGCTCCTGGCCGGCTGGGCGCTGATCAAGGCCGCCGAGACCAGCAGCCGGCCCCGGCTCTGCCTGGCCCTGGCGCTCATCGGCCTGGGCTTCAACGTGAAGATGCTGGCCGCCTGCATCGTGCTGCCCGGCTTCGCCCTGGTCTACTGGCTGGGCGCGGCCAAGCCCTGGCCCCGGCGGCTGATGGACCTGGGCCTGGCCGGCCTGGTCTTCGTGGCCACCGCCCTGCCCTGGGTGCTGGCAGTGGAGTTGACCCCGCCGGCCGAGCGGCCCTACATCGGCAGCAGCCGCACCAACTCCATGCTGGAGTTGATCGTGGGCCACAACGCCGGCAGCCGCTTCATCTCCCATCTGCTGCCGGCCGCGCCGTTCGCGCCGGCCGCGCCGGCCG
>JAZDHW010000093.1:0-5684 GCA_043805555.1 Pseudomonadota bacterium | reverse complement strand
GCAGGCCTCCATGACCTACATGGGCTGGCCCCGGTCCGAGGCTAGCCTGGCGACCTTCCCCATCCCCCAGGTTTTCCTGGACGAGGTGGACCTCTGGCCGGCCGCGCGCAAGGACGCCATGGACGCGGTGGACCTGGCCCGCGCCCGCACCACCACCTTTCCGCACACCTCCAAGGTCCTGGGCGTGACGACTTGCACGGTGGAGGACGCGCCGGGCTGGGCCAATCTGCTCAAGTGCCAGGAGGTGCGCGTGTTCATGGCCCAGTGCCCGCACTGCGGCGAGCTGCAGGTGATGACTCGCGACGGGCTCAGGTTTGATGAGGCCTTGGCGAACGAACCCGACCGCATCGAGGCCGAAGGCCTGGCCTGGTACGAGTGCGAGCACTGTAGCGCTCCCTGGGGTGAGGTGGAACGGCGCCGGGCCGTCAATGCCGGCCAGTACCGGCCCCACGTCTGGGACCCGCGCGCGCAAACCTGGGAGGCCTGCCCGCCGGTGGAGCGGCCCATCCGGGTGGGCTTCCACTTTTCGGCGTTTCATAGCCCCTTCGTGAATCTGAGCAAGATCGCGGCCCAGTCCATCCGGGGCCTGTCCGACCCCAAGGCCGAGGTGACGCTCTTCAACAAGATGCTGGCCCTGCCTTATCGCAGTGAGCAGGCGATCCGCTCCGAGGACCTGATTCTTGCGCTCTGCGACGAGCGGCCGCCGGGCCTGGTGCCGGCCGACGCGGTGGCCCTGACCGCCTGCGTGGACGTGCAGCGCGCCGGCTTCTACTTCACCATCCGGGCCTGGGCCCCGGGGCCCGAGCGTGAGTCCTGGCTGGTGCGCGCCGGCTTCGTGGACTCCTGGGCCGGCCTGGAGAAGGTGCTTTTCGATGACCGCTACCTCGACCCCGAGGGCCGCGCCTGCGTGATCATCTTCGGCCTGGTGGACTCGGGCGACGGCGAGATGACCCGGGAGGTCTACGACTGGTGCCAGGCGCACCCGCCTTACCGGCCCAGCAAGGGGTATGAGCAGCTCCGGGCCCAGCCCTATCGCCAGACCAAGCTGGACACCCACCCCGGCCTGATCCGCTTCGACGTGTCCACCAACTTCTACAAGTCCGACCTCCTGGACGGCAAGTTGCGCATCAGCCCGGGCGATGCCGGTGCCTGGCGCCTGCACTCCAACTGGCCGGACGGCAAGCCCCCGGCCGATGGCCGCGGCCTGGGACTCTTGACCGACTACGCCCGCCAGCTCTGCTCGGAGACCAGGGACGAGCGCGGCCTCTGGCAGAACCCCCGACGCCGCGCCAACCACTTCCTGGACTGCGAGGTCCTGCAGCTGGTCTGCGCCGACTACCTCGGCATCCGCTACATGGCGGCCGAGGAAGCAGAAGTCAACCAAGCTCCCAATGAAGAAATCCACAGCCGGAGGCATAGCAGATGGTGAGCAAGGCCAACTTCCTGAGGGGTATGAAGGAGATTTCCGAGTTCGTGGGGTTCGGCCAAGCCACGGTGGTCAAGCACAAGAAAAACTACCCTGGGATGCCTATCCGTCTTGAAGGTGCTTGCTGGATCGGCGACCCAGTCAAGCTGGAAGCCTTTTATCAGGACCTGGCGGCGGGTGAGACGGAGAAGTGGCTGTAGGTGATTCGTCTGAAAATGGTTACAAAAGCCAAGACTCGCATAGCGGGGAAAATGCGTTGGTCGTGTGGACCACTGTCCAGGGGCCCTCCAGCGAATTATAGACTTTCTTTATCGCTTAGCATGAATTGTGGTACATCAGGTAACGAAATAAAATAATTAACAATATCGCATTTGAGATAGGCTGGACTAGTCTCCCGAGTAATCTTTGAAAAACTGTTCAGAAACAAGCCGGCTCATCTTTGACCTTGGTTTTTAAAAAAAATCCAAGAATTGGCAGCACCACCGTTTAGTCCAATGCCAAGGGCAGGGACTCGCATGCCACGGTCCGGACGCCAATACGTGTGCCATCCTCGGCAAAAACAGTACACTCCTCTGGCAGACACAAGCCTCGGCGTTCGCCAGGCTGTGGAGCCACCATGCCGTCCAGCCGCACCACCAATGAATGCTCCTCGAAGCTAACCAGGACCATGGTGCCTGTTCCCGAAGGCTCGCTGCCCACCACCTTCACTTCGCCCAAGCCTTTCGCCCCTTCGCCAAACCTGAGTTGCTCGGACCACAGGCCTAGCTGTAAGCGACCTGGGGGAGCGGCCAGGCCGGGCAGCCGAATTCGACGTCCATTGGGTAAGCGGGCGTGGTCACCATCCCAGGCCACGGTCAGGAAATTCATGGGTGGGGTGCCAATGAATCCCGCCACGAAGCGGTCAGCAGGCCTGCCTCGCACCGCCACGGGTGTGTCCACCTGGTGCAGGCGTCCAGCGTCCATCACCGCCATCAGGTCGCCAACCGCCGCAGCGTCGGCCTGGTCATGAGTGACCATCAGAATAGTGATGCCCAACCGCTGCTGGATGCGGCGTAGTTCGCCCCGCAGGATCAAGCGAAGGTTGTGATCCAGGCTCGAGAATGGTTCGTCCAGCAGGAGGACCGCTGGTTCGCGGATCAGGGCCTTGCCCAGGGCCACTCTTTGCCGTTGGCCACCAGAGAGCGCGTGGGGCTGGCGTCGCAATTCGGCTGGGTCCAGTTGCAGCAAGTCAGAGACCCAATCCACCCGCCTTTGTATTTCCCGAGGGGCCACCCCGCGCATGCGCAAGGGATAGGCCAGGTTTTCGGCCGCGGTCATCTGGGGATAGAGGGCGTAGTTCTGGAAAACCAAGGCCAACGGCCTGTTGCCTGGCGGCACTCCGGCCAGGTCGCGCCCGTCCAGAAGGATGCCACCAGCATCGCAGGTCTCCAAGCCGGCGGCCAGGCGCAGGGCGGTGGTCTTGCCACAACCCGAGGATCCCAGGAGCACGGTGAGCTTGCCATCCGGCACGGTCAGGGAAAAATCACGCAAGGCCGCGACGGCTCCACTGCGCCGCACCGGATAGTTCTTGTGGACCGCCTTAAAACGTAAGCTCGGCATGGCGTCTTTCCTTACAACGGATGGGCTTCGCCTTCATAAACATGGGCCTGATCGATGACCTGCCGGTGAGCTATGAACAACAGGATCAGAGAAGGCACAGTCAGTACCACTCCGCCGGCCATCAGCAACGACCATTGGGTCTGGTAGAGGTTCTGGAAGGCCATCAGTCCCACCGGCGCAGTGAGCATCTCCGGCGAAGAGGCGATGAGAAGGGGCCAGGTGAAGCTGCGCCAGGCGCCATGGAAGGCCATGAAGCCCACCACCACCAGGGGCGCTCGAATGCCAGGCAGGCAGATGTCGCAAAAGATTCGCCAGGCCGAGGCTGAGTCCAGGCGAGCGCTCTCTAAAAGCGAGCGGGGCATCTGCCGGAGAGCGGTGGCCAGTAAAAAAGCTGCGGTGGTCGAAAAGCAACCTGGCAGAATGATGCCAGCCAAGGAATCCAGACCCAGCAGACTGCCCAGCACGATCTCGCCACCGGCCAGATCCAGGGACCGAGTTGCGGTCCAGAACTCGCTGGCCGGCAGCCACTTGGGTAAACCCACCGTGACCAGGAAGCGGGGCAGAATCAGGAATGAATGGGGAATCAGCCAGGCGGCGAAGAGCAACCAGAACAGGCGGCGGCCCCAGCGTCCCCCCACCGCCACCATGACGAAGGCCGCGCCGGCGGCGACCGCGGTCTCTATGATCGAGTGGACCAAGGCCGTGAACAGGCTATTGGCCAAATAACGGGCCATGGGAACCTTGGTGAAAACCTCCACGTAGTTGCGCCAGGTCAGATGTTCCGGCCAGAGCCAGGCTTGGCCCCCCGCCTGGACGAAAACGTCCTGGTTGGCGGTGAACGATGTAGCCAGCATCCAAAAAAACGGCACGGCAAAGACCGCTACCAGCATTCCGGCGGCGCCGATCCAGGCCACACTGCGGCTCGGGGTCCTCACGCAGTCCCGCCTGAGCGTGGCCATAGGGAGCCTCGGCGAGCCAGGATGCGCAGCACCACCAGGGGCAAACCGCCAGCCGCCATCATGACCCCGATGGTCGCAGCATAGCCGGCCCGCTGCCACTGGAAGGCGTTCTGAAAGGCCTGGAAGGCCAGGGTGGTAGTGGCGTGCAGGGGGCCGCCACCGGTCATGGCATAGGCGATCTCTAGTCCGCCGTGCAACGCGCCCAAATAGCCCAGGGCCAGGCTGAAGCCAAGCACCCGGCGAGTCCAGGGCCAATAGACCACCAGCAGCCGCTGCCAGGCCCCGGACCCGTCCAGTTCAGCCATCTCGTGTATCTGGCGCGGTATCTGGCGGAAGGCGGCCAGGAAGAAAAGCATACTGAAGCCACCCACACTTTCCCAGAACATGACGATCATCAAAGCCGGCTTGGCCCAGGCCGGATCGTCCAGCCAGGCCGGCGCGGCGAGGCCCAAACCAGTAGCCAGGCGAGCCAGGGGGCCGCAGTCGGCTTGGAATATCCAGCGCCAGAGGAGATAAAGGGCGATGGGGTTGACCACGCTAGGCAGGAACACCACCAGGCGCAGTATTTGGGCGCCCAGGCTGCTCCGGCGCAGCCACATGGCCAGGCCATAGCTGCCCAGGACTTGGACCGGCACGGCCAGGGCCAGGATGGCGGTGTTGCCAGCTGCCTGCAAGAACAAGGGGTCGCCGCCTAAGAGACTGGCATAGTTGGCCAATCCCACCCAGACTGGGGCCTCGCTCAGGGTCCAGCGGAACAGACTGAGGCCCAGGCCCACCACCGCTGGCAGCAACGAAAACAAGACCACGCCCCCCAGCATGGGCATGGCCAGGATGGTCCCGGTTTTTTGCTGGGGGTTCATGACTGGTCGCCGGAGTCGGCCGAGCGCAAGGTCTGATCGATTTGTTCGGCGGCCTGTTCGGCGTCCAGGCCTCCCAGGCGATGGGCCTCCAGGATGCCGTACAGGCTGTCCTCTAATAACGCCTCGTTGAGATGCGGGCTGTAATCCTGGGTGCGCCCCTTGTCCAGGGCTCCGCGCACCGCGCAGGCCGGCGGCGGCACGGCCACGTCCGGACGCGAGGGAAAGTAAATGCCGGCCGCCATGTGGGCCTCTTCGCCCGCGCGGCTGGCCAGATACCGCACCAAGCGCACGGCCAAATCGGGATGGCGAGTGCCACGGAAGGCCCCAAAGGAGTTTCCACCCAGCAGGGTCTGAGCGTTGCATGGTCCACGGGGGATGGCGCACACCCCCCAGGGCACCCGCGTCTGCTGAGCCAGGTCCCACATCTTCCAGGAGCCAGACCAATAGAAAGCCGCCCGGCCCTGCAGGAATAGGCTGCCCAGCACCCCCTGGCTGGCTCCCTGCGAAGGCAGGTGCAGGCGGTCTTGGGGCCTGGGAAGAAAGCTAGGCAAGCGGCGCCAGGCGGCCATGGCTGCCAGGGTGTCCGCAATGGTCTTCTGGTTGCCGGGGACCTGGGACCCGGCGACCAGGTCGCCACCACGCTGCCAGAGCCAGGTCTGGAACCACACCAGGTCGGAATGGATATCCAGACCGAAGATGGGCTGGCCGTCGCGGCGCTTGTCTCGTTCGCCCTGGGCGGCCGAGGCCGCCAGGCGGGCCAGATCGTCCCAGGTGCGGATCGCGGCCACAGCATCGGCGGCGACCATTTCCCGGTTGAAGAAAAGCAGGTAGGGATAGGCC
>JAZDHW010000092.1:0-23262 GCA_043805555.1 Pseudomonadota bacterium | reverse complement strand
GGCGAACGGGGCGGCGTGGGCGCGGGGTGCTCCGAACGCTCGGGGCGTCCGCGCCCGCGCCCGCGGCCGCGCTCCGGGCCGGGATCGCTGGGGCGGCTCTTCTGGGCGGCCAGGAAGGCCTCGCCGGCGGCGGCCAGCTCGTCCGGGCCGCAGGTCAGCTCCTTGTTGTCGGGCATGAGCACGGTGACCTTGTTCTCCAGCACGTTCTGCCGGAGCACCTTCACCTCCACCTCGGGGAAGATGGTCACCTTCTTGCCCACCTTGGGCAGGCCCTTCTTCAGCGCCAGGTAGGTCTGGTACTCGTAGGTGAGGCAGCACATCAGCCGGCCGCAGAGCCCGCTGATCTTGGTGGGGTTCAGCGAGAGGTTCTGCTCCTTGGCCATCTTGACGCTGACCGGCTCGAAGTCCTTGAGGAAGGTGGCGCAGCACAGCTCGCGGCCGCAGGAGCCCAGCCCGCCCAGGAGCTTGGCCTCGTGGCGCACGCCGATTTGGCGCAACTCGACCCGGGTGCGGAACTTGGCCACCAGGTCGCGCACCAGCTCGCGGAAGTCCAGCCGGCCCTCGGCGGTGAAGTAGAAGACCATCTTGGAGCGGTCGAAGAAGACCTCCACCTTGACCAGGTTCATGTCCAGCTTGCGGGCGGTGATGCGCTCCTGGCAGAAGCCGTAGGCCTCCCTCTCCAGGTGGGCGTTCTGCCGCTCCTGCTCCTGGTCCTCCTCGGTGGCCATGCGGTAGACCTGCTTGAGCTCCTGGTCCTGGGGCCGCAGCTCCACCTCCACTTGGGGCAGGGGCCCGCGCACCACCTCGCCCAGGGCCAGGCCCTGCTCGGTCTCCACGATGACGTGGTCGCCGGTCTTGACCACGAAGGCGCCGGAATCGAAGTCATACACCTTGCAGCCGCGCTGGAAGCGCACGCCGACTACCTTGCCCATGCTGTCTCCATGGCTCTGGCCGGTTTTCGCTTGCATTAAGGCAGCGCGCGCTGCCCGGCGGGGGCGGGCCAGAGGCGACCCCTGGACGAGGCTATTATTACCGTTTTTAGCTAGTATTTGCCAGCTTGTTGACCTCGGGAAGCATGAGTCCCCTGGCTCCCTGGCCTTGCGCGGCCCGGACGGCAGATGCCAGGTTGGCCTCGGCGCTAGGATGAATTGGAGAGCGTCAACCCCTTCAGCCAAGCTCAAGCGGTTTGGGAGTGGGCGGGGCGGGGCCGCCCTCTGGCCCGGCGGGCAAATGGACAGCCATCCAGGCCGGGCCCCGGTGGCGCGCCGGGGCGGCTTGGGCAGGCCTCGCGCCGATCACCGCGGAGTAGCAACACGGCCAACCAACCACAAAAGGCCGCGAGGACAACCGCCCGGCAAGCAGACAACAACAAATGGCGGTGCTTTCAACCCTTGGCTCCAGGCCGCAGAGGGAGTTGTCCGGGCCACCCGGAGGAAGGCAAAAAGCGAGTAAGAGCCCCCCACCCGCCCTGTTCCCCCAAGGGGGGCGAGGGGGCGGCGGGGGGGCGATACTCCCTGTTCGTCGAGGGCCTTGCCGCCTAGTCCCTTGACTACCCAGGACGGCCCGGCTAAAGTTGATTTTTGAATTTTGCACGCAAAGGCGGGGGTTAAGTGAGCCTGTTCAAGAAGCTCTTCGTCGGCGGCGGGCCCCAGGAGGCGCGCCTTTTCGTGCTCAGCCTGGACGGCGTGGGCCACTCATTCATCCAGCACGCCGCCAAGACCGGCCTGATGCCCAACCTGGCCAAGCTGCTCAAGGAGGGCGGCCTGGCCCGCATGAACTCGGTGATCCCCACGGTTTCCACCGTGGCCTGGGCCACCTACATGACCGGGGTCAACCCCGGCAAGCACGGCATCTACGGCTACGTGGACCGCGAGCCCAACCCCTTCATGGCCTTTGTGCCCACCGCCCGGGACCTGAAGACCACCACCCTCTGGGAGATCATCGGCCGCACCGGCAAAAGGGTCGGCGTGATCAACGTGCCCTTGACCTATCCCCCCCGGGCGGTCAACGGCTTCATGGTGGGCTGCTTCCTCAGCCCGGACCTGGCCAAGGCCACCTACCCGGCCGAGCTGGCCCCCCGCCTGATGGAGATGGAATACCGCATCGACGCGGACATGTCTTTAGCCCGCGGCGACCTGGCCACCTTTGCCGCCGACTGCGCCGAGACCATGGCCCGGCGCTTCGGGGCCGGCTTCAAGCTCATGCGCTCCGACCCCTGGGAGTTTTTCCAACTCCACATAATGAGCACCGACCGCATCAACCATTTCCTGTGGGGCGACTGGCGCAACGGCCACCAGGGGGTGGCGCCGGAGTTCGAGGCCTTCTACCGCAAGCTGGACACCTACCTGGGCGAGCTGATCCAGCACATGCCCCCCAACTGCCGCCTGGTGATGCTCTCCGACCACGGTTTCTGCCGGACCAAGGCCAACCTCTACCTGAACCACTGGCTGGAGAAGAACGGCTACCTGCTTTTCGGCCGCGGCAAGCGCGAGATCGGCAACATGCACCCGGACAGCCGGGCCTACAGCCTGGTGCCGGGGCGCATCTTCGTGAACCTGGAGGGGCGCGAGGAAAAGGGCCGGGTGCCGCGGGGCAAGCCCTATGAAGAGCTGCGCGAGGAGCTGATCCACCGTCTGGGCGGCCTCAACCACCCGGAGACCAACCAGCCCCTGGTGCGCAAGGTCTTCCGGCGCGAGGAGCTCTACGCCGGCCCGCTCTTGAGCAAGGCCGCCGACCTGATCGTGGTGCCCCAGCCCGGCTACGAACTCAAGCCCCAGTTCGACTCCGCCGAGCTGTTGACCCAGCCCGACCTGAGCGGCGCCCACACCTTTGACGACGCCTTCCTGTTCATCGAAGGCCTCAAGCACCCCCTGACCGACAACAGCTTCTCCCTGCTGGACGTGGCCCCCACCCTGCTGGCGCTCATGGGCGTGGCGGTGCCCCAGGGCATGGAGGGGCAGGCCCTCTGCTGATGGCGGCCGCCTGCACCATCTGGCTCTCCGGACGGCCGCGGGCGGGCAAGTCCACCCTGGGCGCCATGCTGGTCAGCGAGCTGGCCGCGCGGGGGCAGAAGGCCCAGCTTTTGGACGGCGACGAGCTGCGCCGCCAGCTCAGCCCGGAGCTGGGCTACGGCCCGGACGAGCGCCGGCTCCACCACTTGCGCGCCGCCTACCTGGCCGGGCTGCTCAACCGCCACGGGGTCTATTGCGTGGCCGCGCTCATCGCCCCCTATGCCGCGCTGCGCGCCGAGCTGCGCCGGCGGCTGCCGGGCCTGGTGCTGGCGCACCTGGATTGCGGCCTGGAGCAGGCCATGAACCGCGACCGCAGCGGGCTCTACGCCCGGGCCCTGGCCGGGGCAATCAAGCAGTTCACCGGCCTGGACGACGCCTATGAGGACCCGGCCCGGCCCGAGATCAGGCTGATGACCGACCGCGAGAGCCCGGCCCAGAGCCTGGCCCGGCTGCTGGCATGGCTTCAGACCAACGGCCGCATCCCGGCCCCGGCCCCGGCCCCGGCCGGGGAGCAGGCCCCGGCCTACGCCGAGGGCGAGGCGCGGGAGATAGAGCGCCGCCTGGAGCAGTTGGGCTACTTGTAGGGCTTGGGTCGGTCAGGGGTTTTGTTCTATCATATCCCCAGACGGTTTGTTCCGCGGCAATTCCGGAGGCAACGAGAGATGAAACTGCGCCTGGCCGCCTGCCTGCTGGCGGCCACCCTGATCAGCCTGGCCGGCGCCTGTTCGCCGGTGCCCTCTTGGGACCCGCCGCCGCCCCAGCCCACCGACAAGAGCCTGGAGCGCAGTCTGTGGGAGGCGGCCCAGGGCTGCGACCCCCGCAGCCTGATCTCCGTGCTGCGGGCCGGGGCCAAGATCGATACCCCCAAGGGCCCGGAGGGCACCACCGCCCTGATGGAGGCGGTGCGCTCCTTTGGCCCCAGTTGCCCCAAAGAGAGCGTGGTGGTGCTCCTGACCAGTCACGCCAAGGTGGACCTGCAGGACAAGTACGGCCGCACCGCCCTGCACCACCTGGTCATGACCGAGTGCACCGAGCCCTATCTGGATGTGCTCAGGCTGCTGCTCAAGTGGGGGGCCAACCCCGAGCTCAAGGACAAGCAGGGCCAGGCGCCCCTGACCATGGCCGCCGAGCGGGGCTGCAACCCCATGGTGAAGATCCTGGCCGACGCCGTGGCCATGCGCCGCCAACCCCAGGCCGCGCCCCAGGCGACCACGCCGGCCATGCGCACCGACCAAATGCCTGCGTCCAAGCCCTGAGGCCGCAGGCGGCGGGGGGAGAATGAAAGCCGACCCTTACGCCAACCCGCTTTCGCTCAGGGAGTTGGACGCCCTGCTGGGCGCGTCCGCCGGCCCGGCCCTGGCCAAGGCCGGCCTGGACCGACCGCCGGCCGGGCTGATGCCGGACCAGGCCCGGGCGGTGCTGGCCGCCGCCGGCCACTCCTACGCCCCCCGGGTGGTGGCCTTCAGCAACCTCAAGGGCGGGGTGGGCAAGACCACCTCGGCCGTGCACGTGGCCGCCCGCGCCGCCCAATATGGCCACCGGGTCTGCCTGCTGGACCTGGACTCCCAGGCCTCGGCCAGCCTGGCCTTCGACGCCCTGGCCGGCGACGACGATCCCATATTCTACGACGTATGGCAGAAGCCCGCCGAGCAACTGCCCGGCGCGTTGCGCGAGCTGGCCCCCAACCTAAACCTGCTGCCCTCGGCCCTGGAAAACGGCCTGCTGGAGACCGCCCTGGCCAACCCCACCGCCCAGAAGCGGGCCGTGGCCGGGGTGGCCAAGGCCTTGCAAACCCTGGGCTTTGACCTCATCGTCTGCGACTGCCCGCCCAGCCTGGGCACGGCGGTGATCAGCGCGGTCTGCGCCGCCGACCTCATCGTCATCCCCCTGGGCGACGATGCCTTCAGCTTCAAGGGCCTGGAGTTGACCTTGGCCGAGATCAAGGAGATCCGCGCCACCTTCGGCCTGGCCGAGCCGGCCATCCGCCTGGTGCTGACCAGGGTGGACGCCCGGCTCAAGCTCTCGGGCCAGGCCTGGCGGCGGCTCTCAGCCGAGCACCCCGGCCGCCTGGCCCCCTCCCCCATCCGCACCAGCAGCCAGTTCGCCCAGGCCCTGGAGCGCCGCGCCACCGTCTTCGCCTGGGGCCGGCAGACCCCGGCCCGGCGCGATTATGACGCCCTGACCCAATACCTGCTGGGTCTGGACCGGCTCAAGCGCCGCTCCCGCCCGGCCAAGGAGGCCGGCCATGCCCGCCAAGAAGACCCCGCCCACCCCGCCCGAGCCTGACGCCCCCCGGCCCAAGGTGAGCCGCGCCCGCCGCCGGCCCTACCAGGCTCCGGCCGAGCCCGCGCCCGCCGCCGCCGCCGAGGCCGAGGCGAAAACCAAGCCGGCGGCCGCGGCCAAGGTGCTGGAGCCGGACGAGGTGCTGGAGCCCGAGGTGCCCATGGTCGTGGAGCAGCCCGAGGCCCGGGCCAAGCCCGCCCCGGACGACCGCGCGCCCCAGGCCGAGCGCATCGTGAACTTCTGGGCCGGCTGGGCCGCGGGCGTGGGGCTCATCCCCCTGCCGCTGTTGGACATGGCCGCCCTGGCCGGGCTGCAACTGCGCATGCTGCACGAGCTGGCCCGGCTCTACGGCCGCGACTTCAGCCCCTGGCGGGCGCGGGCCATCATCACCGCGGTCATCGCCGGGGTTCTCCCGGTCTCGGCCGCCACCGGGCTGCTGGGCAACCTGGCCCGCATGATCCCGGTGGTGGGCACGGCGGCCGGGGTGCTGACCCTGCCGGTCCTGGCCGGCGCCGCGACCCTGGCCCTGGGCCGTATCTGCGCGCTGCACTTCAAGGTCGGGGGCGACATCTTCAGCCTGGACGCCCAGAAGCTGCGCCAGGCCGTGGCCAAGGAGATGCAGGCGCAGGGGGTGGCGTGAAAGGTAAGCCATTCATCAGACTCGGCGATATATCGTGATGGCCGCCATGCTCACCCAGGAAGCGGCGGTACTGGACCACCCGCCACAGGCGCGGGTCGCTGCCCCCGATTATGCGGGCCGCAGCCGGCACGGGCATCTCACGCACCAGGCTTAGAGCCGCTTGCTCGAACAACAGCGGTGGCAACCCCAGACCAGGGGCCAGGAGTTCGCCAGCGCCCATGATCGCTTCCTGCTTCAGCACGGCCGTGAGGATCGATGCGGCATGGAGCCTGACCCACGCCAATCCCATGGAAAACGAGGGAGAGGCCCTCTAGGTGTGTGTCGGAGAAAGCCATCCATGGCTTTCTCCTCTTGGAACTTGCCAAAAGTGAATTTTGGCAAGTTCTCGGAATGGCGCCAAAAATTAATTTGGCGCCATTCCGGGCGGGCCGTCCATGGCCCGCCAAATTGGGAGATCCCAACGGGGGCTAGCAATTTGCGTAACTTGCCGGAATTCACTTCCGACAAACACTTAACCCTGGTGGAACCCAGGGTTGCGCAATAGCCCGGCGGTGGCGGCGACGATGCGCTGGCCGCAGCGGCCGTCGAAGGGCGATAGCCCCGCCCGGTCGCGCACCTGGGCCGCGGCCAGGGTGGCGCAGTGGGCCGGGTCGTCGGCCAGGCGCGCGATGGCCGGGGCCAGGTCGGCGCGCTGGCGGATGATCCGCACGCCTTCAAGATCGGCGTACAGCTCCAGGTCCAGGCCGTAGAGGTCCAGGGCCAGGGCCGGGACGCCGCAGAGCACCGCCCACTGGATGGTGGTGGAGCCCTGGGGGGCCACGAAGATGTCGACCGCGGGCAGGATTTCGGCCAGGCTGCGGGAGCAGACGGTCAGGCCGCACTCGTCGCTCAGGAACCGGTAGCGGGCCGGGTCCATCTTGGGGTGCAGCGAGACCAGCACCGTCAGGCCGTGCTCGGCGGCGGCCCGGGCCAGGCTCTGGCCCAGGAAGCGCATCTCCTCATCAGCCCGGTCCCAGGCGCAGAGATTGGCCTCGCCCAGGGGCGGCAGCGGGGCCACCAGCCACTGGCCGTCCCCCGCGCCGGGGGCAAGCTCGCGCCGCAGGGCGTCGCGGCGTTGCAGGCCGGCGTAGAGGTCGTCGTGGCCGCGATGGCCGCAGACCACGATGCGCTGCGGGTCGCTGCCCGTGGCGATGAGCCGCGCGCGGGTGTTCTCGCCGTCCACCAGGACCAGGTCCACGCCGTTGGAGCCCAGCGTCCAGGGGTTGGGCGGCAAGAGACCCAGGCCGTCGGCGGCCAGCAGGGCGGCCGGCTCGTAGAACCAGACCCGGCGGCCGGCCTGGCGGTCGGTGACGCATTGCTCCGGAAAGCGCTGGCGCAGCTCGGGCCAGGTCTCGGCGTCGAAGCGCGGGCCGCGCCGGATGGAAGTGAGGTCGTCGCGGTCGCCGGGATAGGAGACCGGCGGCAGCAGGGTCTTCATGCCGCGGCGGCGGCAGAGGCCCATGAGCGGCAGCTCCCAGGAGAACTGGCGGTCGCTGGTCAAGACGGCCAGGGCCGGGTCGAACTCGGCGATGGCGCGCTCCAGTTGGCCGAGATGGTCGGCCAGTTGGGCGCGCAGGCGGGCGTGGTCCCAGGGCAGGGCGGCGCGCTGGCCGCCCAGGCGGCCGGCCAGGCCGCGCACCAGGCGGCCCAGGGGTCCGGGCCGGAGCGGCGGGGCCTCGCGCAGGGGGTGGTAGGCGATGCCCGCGCCGGCCATGCGGGGCAGGGCCGCGCAGCGCTCCACCACCAGCATCAGGGGCCGGGCCAGGCCGGCCGCGGCCAGGGCCCGGGCCAGCCAGTGCATCTCCTGCCACGAAGGGCCGTTGACCGGCAGGAAGACCACGCCGGGCGGCGGGGCGGAATCAGGGGGCATGGCGTTGGTCCCCTTACATGACAGTGGAACGCCACGTCATGGCAATGGCTCTTGGCTCGATCCCGGTTCTTTGCAGGGGCGGGGTTTATCCCCGCCCGCGCATTTCAGCCCGAAGCAATCCTAAACCGCATACACTCCCACCCGGTAGCGGCCCAGGTTTTCGCGCAGCCAGGCGATGGTGGCCGCCAGGCCGTCCTCCAGGCTCACCGCCGGGGTCCAGCCCAGGAGCGACCGGGCCAGGGTGTTGTCGGCCAAAAGCCGCTCCACCTCGCTGCCGGCCGGGCGCATGCGCCGGGCCTCCTGCTCAAAGAGCGCGGGCTTGTCCAAGAGCTTGCAGATGAGCTGGGCCAGGTCGCCGATGCTGATCTCCCGGCCCGAGCCCAGGTTGATGGTGCGGCCGATGGCGGCCTCGCACGAGGCTGCGGCCAGGAAGCCGTCCACGGTGTTGGCCACGTAGTTCAGGTCGCGGGTGGGGTGCAGGTTGCCCAGCCGGATGGGCTGGTCGGCCAGGGCCTGGGTGATGATGGTGGGGATGATGGCCCGGGCCGACTGGCGGGGGCCGAAGGTGTTGAAGGGGCGCACGGTGACCACCGGCAGGCCGAAGGAGAGGTGGAAGGACTCGGCCAGCTTGTCGGCCGCGATCTTGCTGGCCGAATACGGGCTCTGGCCCACCAGGGGATGGTCCTCGGCGATGGGCACGGTCTGGGCGCTGCCGTAGACCTCGCTGGTGGAGGTGTGGACCACCCGCACCCCGCCCAGGGCGCGGGCGGCGCTGAGCACGTTGAGGGCGCCCTCGGCGTTGGTGCGCAGGTAGGAGGCCGGCGCGGCGTAGGAGTAGGGGATGGCGATGAGCGCGGCCAGGTGGAAGACCGTCTCCACGCCCGCCATGGCCCCGGCCACGCTGTCGCGGTCGCAGATGTCGCCGGCCACCACCTCCATCTGGTCCTTGAGCGGCGAATGGTCCAGCCAGCCCCACAGGCCCGGCGCGTTGTAGTGCACCAGGGCCCGCACCCGGGCCCCCTCCCGCACCAGGCGCTCGGCCAGGTGGCTGCCGATGAACCCGCCCGCGCCGGTGACCAAGACCGTCCCGCCCTGCCAGCCCACTATGCCAACACCCCGTTCTGGTAATCCAGCTGGGCCCGCTGGTAGTCGGAATGACTGCCCACGTCCAGCCAGTATTCGATGATCGGGAAGCTCACCACCCGCTCGCCGGCGGCCAACAGCCGCGCGATGAGGTCGGTCATGTCCAGGCGCTCGCCGCTTTCCACAAACTGCACCACGCCCGGCTCCACCAGGTAGACCCCGGCGTTGACGAAGAAGCTGTACCGGGGCTTCTCCGCCAAGGCCTCCACGTAGGGGCCGTTGGTGGTGACCACGCCGAAGGGCACGTTGACCTCGTACTTGCGCACTCCCACGGTCAGCGCGGCCGCGTGCTCCTGGTGGAACTGGAGCATGGCCCTGAAATCCATCTGGGTCAGGATGTCGCCGTTGATGATCAACAGCGGCTCGTCGGGCCGGTCCAGCAGGCCCAGGGCCCCGGCCGTGCCCAGGGGCTCCTTTTCGGTGACGTAGTTCAGCTCCACGCCCAGCTCGCGGCCGTCGCCGAAGTGGTCCTGGATCTTGTCGGCCAGGTAGCAGGTGCTCACGTTAACCCGCCGGATGCCGGCTTGGCGGAGCTGGCCGATGATGCGCTCCATCAACGGGCGGTCGCCCACCGGCAGCATGGGCTTGGGGCAGTCGCCGGTGAGCGGAGCCAGGCGGGTGCCCTTGCCGCCGGCCATGATCACGGCCTGGAAGGGCTCGGTCTCCTCGGGCATCAGGTCGGCCCAGGTGACCAGGCCGGCCACCCGGCCCTCGTCGTTGAGCAGCGGTATCTGGCGCACCAGGCGTTTCTGCATCAGGCCCAGCAGGTGCGCGCGGCTGGAGCCGATGGGCGCGGTGACCGGCGCGGGTTTGCCGGTGGCCACTTTCTGGGCCAGGATCTCGGCCGCGGTGGTCTCCATGCCCTGGCCGGCCAACAGCGCCCGGCGCAGGTCGCCGTCGTTGACGGCCCCCAAGAGGCGTCCCGCGCGGTCGGTGATCAGCACCAGGCCCTTCTGGTTGCGGTTCAGGCAGTCCATGATCTGGCGCATGGTGTGGCCGGGGCCCAGGCGGTAGCCGCCGGCGCGGGGGGCCTTGGCCATGGCCCTAGGCCTCCGGCCCCGAGGCGGCCGAGCCCGCCTGCCGGGCCAGCTTGGCCAGGCGGGCGTAGATGGCCAGGCCGTGGGCCGCGCTGCGCTCGGGGTGGAACTGGAAGGCGTAGAGGTTGCCCCGGCGCAGGGCCGAGCAGAACTGGACGTCGCCGTAGCGCGACACGGCCAGGGCCACGCCGGGCTCAGTGGGCTTGGCGTAGAAGGAGTGCACGAAGTACATGTACTGGCCCTCGGCCGTGCCGGCCAGGGGCGTGGCCGCCCAGGGGTCGCCGTCGGCGGACGGGGGGCGGTGGATGCGGTTCCAGCCCACCTGGGGCACCTTGAGCGGCCCGCGCGGCCCGGCCGGACGATCGAAGCGCACCACCTCGCCGGCCACCAGGTCCAGGCCCCGGTGCAGGCCGAACTCGTGGCTCTGGCCCAGCATGAGCTGCATGCCCAGGCAGATGCCCACCAGGGGCCGGCCGGCGGCGGCCAGGTCCCGGAGCGGGGCCACCAGGTCCAGGCGGCGCAGGTTGGCCATGGCGTCGCCAAAGGCCCCCACGCCGGGCAGGAAGACGATGTCGGCCGCGGCGATGGCCGCGCGGTCGCTGGTGATCTCCGGGGCCAGGCCCACCTGGCGGCAGGCGTGGGCCACGCTGTAGAGGTTGCCCAGGGCGTAGTCCACGATGGCCGCCCGCGGGGGAGCTTGCGGGTTCATGCGGCCCAGCCCTCCTCCCAGCGGCACTGCACCCCGTGGGCCAAGAGGTGCCGCTTGACCTGGCCCAGGGTGGCGTCGGCGATCTTGTTGAAGCCGTTGGCCCGGCCGCGCAGGAAGGTCAGGTTGCCCTCGGCGCTGTAGTCCTCGTCCAGGCAGTCGGCGCACTTGATGAAGTTGTAGTGCAACAGCGAGGCCAGGCTCACCGCGTCGGCCGCGCCCTGGTCTATGACCTCCCGCACGTGGTCCACGCCCCCGGCCCCGCCCAGGGCGATGACCGGGATGCCGACGCTGCGGCTGATGCGCCCGGTCAGCTCCAGGTCGTAGCCCTCGCCGGTGCCCTCGCGGTCGATGGAGATGACCACCAGCTCGCCGGCCCCCAGCTCCTCGGCCCGCCTGGCCCAGGCGATGGCGTCCACGCCGGTGCTCTGGCGGCCGAAGTCGGTGAAGGCCTCGTAGGTGCCGTCGGGGTTCTTCATGGCCTCGATGGAGACGACGATGGTGGAGGAGCCGAAGCGTTCGGCCGCCTCGCTGATCAGCTCGGGCCGGGCGATGGCCGCGGTGTTGATGGCCACCTTGTCCGCGCCGGCGCGCAGGGCCTGGTTGATGTCCTCGGTGCTGCGCAGGCCGCCGCCCACGGTGAGCGGGATGAAGATCTCGCGCGCGGTGCGCTCGATGATGTCCAACAGGCTGTTGCGCTCATACAGGCTGGCCACGGCGTCCATGTAGAAAAGCTCGTCCGCGCCCTGCTCGTAGTAGTGGCGGGCGAAGCGTTCGGGCTTGCCCAGCACCCGCAGGCCTTCCAGATGCACGCCCTTGACCAGGTTGGGGCCTTTGATGTCCAGGCGCGGTATGATGCGCACGCTCATGAGTCACGCTCGCTGGTGGGGTTGGGCCGGCCGGGGGCCGGACCCGAATCATAACCCATTACGCGAAGGCCCGCACCGACCGGGCCGGGGGGAGCCGGGCGGCCTCAAGCCCCCGGCTTGTCCAGCACGTAGAGGCGCTGGGGGCCGATGCCCTGCAACCGCTCCAGTCCGAAGATGTCCTGCAGGCGGCGGGCGGTGTCGTCCAGGCGCTTGGACCAGGGGTCGTCGAAGGCCAGGCCGGTCATGGGGTTCATGACCCGGGTGATCAGGTAGTAGAGGCTGAAGTCCACCACCGCCCGGATATTGAACAGGCCGGCCAGGCAATCCTCCAGGGCCTTTTCGTCAAAGAACGCGTTGTGCCAGGGCATGGCGATGGGGCCCAGCCCGGCCTTGGCCCGCAGGTCGTTCAGGTTCTGCCGGCCCTGCTCCACGCACTCCAGCATCAGGAAGCTGCCGCCGGGGGCCAGCAGGCCGGCGATGGCGCGGATGGCCGCGGCCTGGGCGGCGAACTCGGTCAGGTTGATCAGGCAGCGCTGGGTGACGACGGTCTGATAGCCGCCGGCCAGGCCGGCCAATTCGTCCAGCTCCAGGCGGCGGAAGGCCAGGCCGGCCAACTGGCACCCGGGCAGGCGGCGGTCGGCCCGGGCGATCATCTCCTTGGAATAATCCACGCCCAGGGTCTCGCCGGCGATGGCGGCGAACTCCACCGTGTTGCAGCCGTCGCCGCAGCCCACGTCCAGCAGGGGACGGCCCGGCGGGATGAAGGCCTTGATGGCTGCGACCTCCAGGGCGCGCAGGTTCTGGTCGGCCAGGGATACGGTGGCGGGGTCCTCCCAATGGGCGCGCACCGCCTCTTCCCGGTTTTGCTGGTCCATGTCGCTCCCGGCCCTCACGCGGGCGGTTGATCGTTGAAACCCTTGCGCAGCAGCTCGGCGCGGGTGCGCGGGGTCTTGAGGCCGGCCACGATCAGGCCGGCGGCCTCCCGGCCCTGGTTATAGGGGCTGGGCAGCCCGGCCAGGGCCTCCTTCCAGCCCAGGCGGCAGGCGCGGGCGATGCCGGCGGCGATGGCCCCGCGCCGGCAGGCCACGTCGATGACGTTGGACGCGCGGGTGCGGCCGTCCTGGCGGCCGCCGATGTTGACCACCGGCAGGCCCAGGCTGGGGGCCTCTATGATGCCACTGCTGGAGTTGCCCACCATGGCCGCGGCCAGGCGCATCAGGCCGAAATAGCGCCGGGTGCCCAGGTTGTCGCGCACCTGGGCCCAGGGGTTGGCCGCGCAGAATTCCTGCACCATGGCGGCCAGACCGCGCCCGCCGGGATCGGCGTTGGGCAGGGTGAAGATCGAGGGCCTCCGGAACTCAGCCAACGCCGCCAGCACCTCGGCCATCTGCGCGGCCGGCTCCTGCGCGGCCAGGGTCTCGGGATGGTAGGTGACCAGGAGCGGCGCGGGCTCCAGGCGGAGCGCCAGGTCCGCTTCCAACTCGGCGCGTCCGGGCAGGTCGAGCTGGGCCAGGTTGTCCAGGCTGAGCGCGCCGCACAGCGTCACCCGCCAGGGCTCCTCGCCCATCTGGATCACCCGCCGGGCGTAGTCGGCCGTGGCCACGAAGTGCAGGTGGCCGAGCTTGGTGATGGCGTGGCGCAAGGCGTCGTCCATGGCCCCCAGGGTCAGCTCGCCGCCGTAGAGATGGGCCACCGGCAGGCGCAGCGGCGCGGCGGCGGCCGCGGCGGCGAACATCTCGAAGCGGTCGCCCAGCACCACCAGGAGGTCGGGCGCCAGCCGGGCCAGGGCCTGGCCGTAGCCCATCACCGCCAGGCCCAGGGAGGTGGCCGCGCCGGCGGGCGTGTCCGAGGAGAGCAGGCATTCCACCCGAGCCGCGATCGGCCAGCCCTCGGCCTCGACGGCGCGCACGGTCAGCCCGAACTCCGGGGCCAGGTGCATGCCGGCCACCACGAGCTGCAACTCCAACTCCGGGTCGGCGGCCATGGCCGTGAGCAGGGGGCGGTAGATGCCCCAGTCGGCCCGGCCGGTGGTGACCAGCGCGATGCGTCTCATGCCAGCATCTCCAGGCTCAGGAGCGCGCCGGCCGGGATCGCCATTGCCGCGCGCCGGCCCACCACCTGGGCCAGCCAGGCCGGCGCCAGGCCGGTGCCGGGGCGCTTCAGGGCCAGCATGTCGGCGGTGATGAGCGCGCCGGCGGGGATGTCCTTCGCGGCCACCAGGCTGCGCCGGGCCACCGCCCGGGTGCCGGCCTCGTCCGGGGCCGGCTCCTTGCGGCCGTGGCCCAGGGCCGCCTCCACCTTGCGCACCCCGGCCACCAGGGCGGTCAGCTCGTCCACGGTGGCGCTGGCCCGGTGGTCGGGGCCTTGCAGGTCGCGGTCCAGGGTGAAGTGTTTTTCGATGATGCAGGCCCCCAGGGCCACCGCGGCCAGGGGCGCCTCCAGGCCCAGGGTGTGGTCGGAGTAGCCCACCGGCAGGCCGAAGGCCTCGCCCATGGCGGTCATGGCCCGCAGGTTCACCTGGGCCGGGTCGGCCGGGTAGTTGCTGAGGCAGTGCAACAGCGCCAGCTCGGCGCAGCCGGCGGCGCGCAGGGCGTCCACCGCCTCGCCCACCTCGCCCAGGGTGGCCATGCCGGTGGAGAGGATCACCGGCCGGCCTTGCGCCCCGATGTGGGCCAACAGCGGCAGGTTGGTCAGCTCGCCCGAGGGCACCTTGAAGGCCGGCATATCCAGCTCGGCCAGGAGGGTGGCGCTGGCGGCGTCAAAGGGCGTGGAGAGGAAGATCAGGCCGCGCGCGCGGCAGCGGTCGCGGATGGCGCCGTAGTCGGCCGGGGCCAGCTCCAGGGCTTTCAGCATGGCCAACTGCGACTGGCCTTGGCCGGTGGTCTCCGCCTGGTAGGCCGCCTTGGGTGCCAGGGGGCTGGCCACCTCCTCGGCCCGGAAGGTCTGGAACTTGACCGCCTCGGCCCCGGCCGCGGCCGCGGCGTCCACCAGGGCCAGGGCCAGGTCCAGGCGGCCGTTGTGGTTGACCCCGGCCTCGGCGATGACCAGGCAGGGCTGGCCCGGCCCCACCAGGCGGCCGGCGATGTTCAGCGGCTTCACCATGCCAGCCAGCCTCCGTCCACCACCAGGTTGTGCCCGGTGACATAGGCCGCGAGATCGCTGGCCAGGTAGGCGGCCGCGCCCTTGATGTCCTCCTCCACGCCCATGCGCCCCAGGGGGGTGCGGGCCTGGTAGCGCTGCCGGAAGACGGCGGGCTGGCCGCGCTCGATGCCGCCCAGGGTGATGCTGTTCACCCGCACCCGGGGGGCCAGCACCGTGGCCAGCCAGCGGGTGAGCTGGATGAGCCCGCCCTTGCTGGCCCCGTAGGCGGCCGGGTTGCCCATGGCGGTGCCTTCGTAGAGGCCCATGTCCGGCCCGGCCACGCCGTAGATGCTGGCGATGTTGATCACCGAGCCGTGGCCCGAGGCCGTGAGCGCCGGGGCGCAGGCCTGGGTGAGCACGAAGGGCGCGGTGAGGTTCACCTCCAGGGCCGCGCGCCAGGTGGCCGGGCTCTGTTGGTCAAAGGGCTCCACCCAGCCCTCTAATTTCGACGTGCCCACGAAGGCGGCGCAGTTGATCAAAATGTCCAGGCGGCCCAGGCTCTCCAGCACCGCGCCGGGCGCGGCGCGCACCTGGTCCTCTGAGGCCAGGTCGCAGGCCAGGCCCAGGGTCGTCACGCCATGGGCGTGGCCCAGCTCGGCGGCGGCGCTCTGGCAGGCCTGGGCGTCCCGGTCCAGGATGGCCACCGCCGCGCCCAGCTCGGCCAGGGCCGCGGCCATGGCCCGGCCCAGGTGGCCGGCCCCGCCGGTGATGAGCGCCACGCGGCCCTGGAGGTCCATCAGCTCCTTGAGGGATTTCATGGCTTGCCCTCCCCGGCCAGGCGGCGTTGCATCAAGAACTCGGCGATCTCGAAATCCAGCAGGGTGTCGATGTCCAGGGCCCGCTCCGGCGGCACCATAACCGCCGTCACCCGCCCGCTCATGAGGGCCTGGGTGGCCAGGACGTACTGCGGCCGGGCGGCGTAGGCCACCGTGGTCAGGTCGTAGACCGCCGGCGCGTCCTGGCGGCGGATGACCTCGCCGCCCTGGGGCTCGATGACCAGGCGGGCGCGGCCCTCGGGGCCTAGAACGATCTGGTTGAAGAAGGGGCTGCGCGCGGCCGGGGTGGCGGTGAGGCACAGGTCGAAGGGCCCGGCCAACAGCCCCTCCACGCAGCGGTCCAGGTCGTCCGGTTCGCGCAGGGGCGCGGTGGTGGGCACGCTGAGGAACACGTCCGGCGCGGGGTGGCCCGGCAGCGCGGCGATGGTGCGCAGGGCGTGCTGCCAGGCCAGGAGCTCCGAGGCGGTGTCGCCGGCCAGCTCGGCCGGGCGCAGGAAAGGGGCCTCGGCCCCGTGGCGCACGGCCACTTGGGCGATCTCGGGGTCGTCGGTGGAGACCACCACCCGGTCCACGTAGCGGCTGGCCAGGGCGGCCTGGATGGCCCAGGCGATGAGCGGCCGGCCGGCCAGGGGCCGGATGTTCTTGCCCGGCACGCCCTTGGACCCGCCGCGGGCGAAGATGAAGGCCGTCACCACCGGGGCCTGTTGCCGCCCGTCTGCGCTCATGCCTCCCACACCGGATGGCGCAGCCGCCACTGACCGTCCTCCTGCACCCACAGGTGCGGCGAGCGGGCCTGGTCGCAGCGCTCCCAGAACTTGTTGATGTCCATGCCCAGGAAGTCCATCACCTCCTGCACGTAGCGCTGGGGCTTCTCGCCGTCGAAGCGCTTGACCAGGGCCACGCCCTCCTCGCGGGTCAGGTGCTTGTTGCGTATCTCCTGGGAGGCGTCGTAGGTGGTCCGGCCCAGGCCGAACTTGACGTGGGTGGTGAAGTAGTGCAGGTCGTCGATCTTGTCGTCGATGCTGTTGTATTTGCTGTAGGTGCCCTCGGTGCGGAAGGGCCGGGCCTTGAAGCCGGTGTGCTCCACCGCGTAGTAATAGGCCTCCTGGGGGGTCCACTTGACGTAGTAGCCCAGGTAGTGCACCGCGATGTCCTTCTTCTCCAGATCGCGGTGATCGGCCGGGAAATAGGGCGACAGCTCGTTGAGGCTGAGATCGTGGCGCTCCATCAGCTCCTTGATCTTGATCCCGCCCAGGTGGATCTCGTCCAGGTTCTGCATGGCGAAGTAGGATTTGTCGCGCAGGGAGGACTGGGTCTCGGCGATGGGGTTGCCGTACTCGGCCTCGGGCTCGCCGTAGAAGATCAGCGGGATGTCGAACTGCAACGCGGCCTTGGGGGCCAGGTTCTTCTGGCCCAGGATGAAGGTCTGGAAGGGGTGCAGCAGGTTCTCGATGGCCAGGCGCGTGATGATCTTCTGGGCGCGGCCGTTGGGCTTGAAGGAGATGTTGTCGAACCCGCCCACCTCGATCCAGTTGCGGAAGTTGGCCTGGCCGTAGTCGGTGTAGAGGATGGGCGGCCAGGTCACGGTCAAGGGGTGCATGCCGTATTTGTATTTCAGCAGGTGGGCCGCGTAGCAGCTGTCCTTGCCGCCGCTGCCGGGCACGATGCAGTCGTATTGGCCGTCGTCGCGGCGGAAGCGGTCCAGGAGCGCCAGCAGCTCGGTCTCGCGCGCCGCCCAGTCGATGTCCTCTTTCTTCTCGGCATAGCGGCAGGCGTCGCAGACGCCTTGTTCGTCGATGTGCAGGGTGGGGGTGATGCGGGCGGTGGTGTGCTTGAATTCCGGGTAGGAGGAGGGGCGCTGGTTGCTCATGACGCAGCGCACGCAGTAGCGCACCTGGGTGGGCAGGCCGTAGAAGGCCTTCAGTTCTTGGCTCATCTCAGCAGCATCTCCGGTTGGGTTGGGGGGCCGTGTCCTCAGGCCTCCAGGGTCCAGGAATGATCGCAGAGCACCTCGCCCACCTGGCTGATGGGCCGGCCGCTGCCGAAGAAGTCGCCCGGAGCCACCTCCAGGCGGGCCGCGTTGGGCACCTTGTCCGATTCCACCTCGCCCACGCGCACCGCCAGGTCCAGCACGTAGGAGCCGGGGGCCAGGGGCAGGCGCGGGATGTGGCAGACCAGCTTGCCCTCGCCCGGCAGGCGGGCGAAGTCCTGGTTGGTCAGCCGGCTCCAGAAGCAGAGCACCTGGCGGCCCAGGTAGTCGCGCACCCAGAACCAGGCCGAGGCGTTCTTGGCCTCGCCTTCCTTGGCCTGGTAGCTGAGCACCACCTGCAAGGGCTGGCCGCAGACCGCGTAGCCCACGCCGCCGCCGGCGCCGTCGCGCAGGGAAAGCCCGGTGTAGACCACGCGCTGGTCGCCGGTGCGGTGCTCGTTGCGCTGGCTCAGGTCCTGCTCGGCCCACTCCATGCACGCGTTGGTGTAGGTCTGCACCACCTCGGACGTGGGGCCGTCCATGCGCTTCATGCCGCTCTCCAGCCAGATGCTGCGGGCGCACAGGCCCAGGATGGCCTCCATGTTGTGGCTGACCAAGAGCACCGTGCGGCCCTCGCCGGCCACCTGGCCCATCTTGCCCATGCATTTGCGCTGGAAGGCGACGTCGCCCACGGCCAGGACCTCGTCCACGATGAGGATCTCCGGCTCCAGGTGGGCGGCCACGGCAAAGGCCAGGCGCACGTACATGCCGGACGAGTAGTATTTGACCGGGGTGTCGATGAATTTCTCGATCTCGGCGAAGGCCATGATTTCGTCGAACTTGGCCCGCACCTCGGCCCGGCTCATGCCCATGATGGCGCCGTTCAGGAAGGTGTTCTCCCGGCCGCTCAGCTCGGGATGGAAGCCGGTGCCCACCTGCAAGAGCGCGCCCACCCGGCCCCGGATCAGGGCCTTGCCCTCGCTGGGGTCGGTGATGCGGCTCAGGATTTTCAGCAGCGTGGTCTTGCCGGCCCCGTTGCGGCCGATGATGCCCACCACCTCGCCCGGCGGCACCACGAAGGAGACGTCGCGCAGGGCCCAGACCGTCTCGGCCTCGGCCGCCCGGCGCAAGGTGCGGCCCAGGTAGGCGAACGGCGACAGCGCGCCCTTGACCAACGCCTTGGCGCCCTTGGCCTTGTCCGCGGGCGCGTTGATGCGGAAGCGCTTGCCCAGGCCCTCGACGGTTATGGCTGGTTCCGGCTGCATGGCTAGAGCATGTCCACCACGTTGCGCTCGGTGCGCCGGAAGGTCGACGCGCCGATGATGAGCAGCAGCAGCACCCCGGCCGCCGAGACGGCCGCCGGCCAGCCGGGGGCTTGGCCGATGCCCAGGAGCGCCCAGCGGAAGCCCTCGATGACCACGGCCATGGGGTTGAGCTGGTAGATCCAGCGCAGGTGCTCGGGCACCATGCTGCTGGGGTAGGCCACCGGGGTCAGGTACATGGCCACCTGCAGCACGTGGTCCACCGCGAAGCTGACGTCGCGGTACTTGACCGCCAGGGTGGCCAGGCACAGGCCGATGGCCAGGGAGGTGCACAGGGCCATGCCCAGGAAGACCGGCAGGTAGACCACGTGCCAGCCCGGCATGACGCCATAGAAGGCCATCATGGCCAGCAGGATCACGAAGGAGAAGCAGAAGTCCACCAGGCCCACGAAGGTGCTGGACAGCGGCACGATCAGGCGCGGGAAGTAGACCTTGCTGATCACGCTCATGTTGGCCACCAAGCTGGTGGCCGCCTTGCTCACCGAGACGGCGAACATGGTCCAGGGCAGGAGCGCCGAATAGGAGAAGAGCGGGTAGGGCACCCCGTCGCTGGGCACCTTGGCCAGGCGGCCGAAGACCAGGGTCAGCACCACCATGGTCAGGAAGGGCTTGAGCACGATCCACAAGGGGCCCAGGGCCATCTGGCGGTAGCGGCCCTTGATCTCCCGGGTGGTGAGGAAAAAGAGCAGGTCGCGGAACTCCCAGACCTCGGCCAGGCCCAGGGAGGCCCAGCCGCGCCGGGGCTTGATCTCGGTCAGGTGGGCCAGCTCGCCGCTCATTATTTCTCTCCGCCCGCCGCCGGGCGCGCCTCGGCCGGCTGGTCGCGCTTGTCCCACAGCACCAGGTGGGGCCGCTCCACCAGCACCGGCTTGAGGCGCTGGTACTCCTCGGGCGTCAGGCACAGGGTGCGGATCTTGCGCTTGATGTAGCCCTCGGTGTGGGCCACCAGGGCGGCCACGCTCTTCTGCTTGATGTTGCCCATCAGCACCAGGTCGATGATGCCGGAGTCGCGGCCCCGGGCGTAGTCGTCCATGAGAAGCGCCAGTTGCAGATCGCCCAGCTCCATGACGATGTTGTCCACCACCCGGTCGATGCCCAGGATCTTGCGCACGATGGAGGTGAGCTCGCGGAACAGGGGGTGGCCCTCGTTGGCCTGGTAGCGCACCTCGCGCCCCTTGCGAAAGCTGTTCAGGAGCTTGGCCTGCGAGAGCCGGCTCAGCTCCTCGCGCACCGCGTTGGGGGAGACCTCCAGCTCGCCGGCCAGCTCGCGCAAATAGCTGGTGGCGCCGGGGTTGCTGAAAAAACGCAGCAACAGGCGCATGCGGGTGTTGGATGTCACCAAGGGCGAGAGCAGGTTTTCCATGGCCCCTTCTTGGGCAGGTATTGTACAGAAAAACTTGTATCATATTGTACAGGGCGCGACAAGGGAATTATCGGGGGCGCGCCTGGACGCGCAAACGCTCCTCGAAGGCCTGCACGCCACATACTCATGGATATCGCTGGCTAATATAGCTTGCGTTCCGCTTCGTCCGGTGCCCGTGGTGCTTCTGGAGCGCCGCAATACGGATAGTGAAATCATGGCCATGGTCGTGGGATCGGTCTGGGCCGGGCCACCGGGGCGAAGGCGGCCGTGGCGTCCGCCGGGCCGGTCGGTCAGGCTGGCGCGGCCGTCCGCACGCGCAGCTTCGCGTAAAAGGCCTGGATGGCCGGGGCCAGGCAGGCGGCATTCTCCTGCTGGCCGATGCCGGCGGCCTGGGCGGCATGGTTTTCCACATAGCCCCAGACACCCACCTCCTCCAGGGTCTGCAAATAGAGGCGCACCTGCTCGGGATCCACGGCGCACTCGCCGGCCGCCACCCGCATGAGGGCGTCGGCGCAGCTCGCCCGGTCCGGGGTGTAGGCCACGCCCGCGCAGCCGCGGTACCAGGCATAGCCGAAGACCAGGGCCGGCTTGCCCCGGACCACGGCCTCCCAGCCCGCCGTGCCGGTGACGGTGGCCACGCCCCGGCAGCGGTCGATGAGGGCGAAGGAGGGCAGGTCCACCGGAAGGAGCTTCACCCGGGGCAGCGCGGCCAGGCGGTCGTAGAAGGCCGGGTTCTTGGCCGCGGTCTCGCGCAGGTGGGGCATGAACTGGGCCGGGGCCTCCTTGGCGTAAACCCACCAGCCCGGCGGCAGGCAGGCGGCCAACAGCTCCACCATGAGCATCTGGTGCACGAAAAGCCCGCCCTGGGGCGCGGTGGTCTTCTCGGGCTGGTAGTGCAGGGGCAGGAAGACAAAGGGCTGGTCCAGGTCCGGCTCGCTGGTCAGGCCGGCGTAGTGCCGGCCCAGCGCGGTTTTTTCCGCAGCCCGGCGGCGGCGGTAGAGCCGCCACTCCAGGCCGGTCATGAAGGAGTCCTCCATGCGCCGGCCCTTGACCTTGAGATAGTTGGGCGGGGCCGGGGCCAGCAGGAAGTCGCGGCCCTCCTTCAGCTTTTGCGCCCACAGGCGGGGATTGGCCGCCACGGCCAGGCGGGACTTCCAGGAGGCGGCCGCCTGCTGGTTGGCGATCTTCTGCACGTGGATGCGCTGGTAGGCCGGGATGGCCTGGTCGTAGTCCTGGCGCAGGCGCTGCCAATAGGCCTCGGCCTGGGCCGAGAGCGCCGCCGGCCCGGTCTCCGGGTCGGCCAGCTTGCGCCGGTAGGCCGCCGCCAGGTCCGTGCAGCCGGCCTCCAGGTCGTCCATGAGCAGGAGCCGGCCCGGCAGGGAGGACATGTCCAGCATCACCGTGGCCACGCCTATCTCACGGCAGACCAGGTAGAGCACGTAGTCGTAGACCATGTGCGGCATCTGGCTGAAAAAGACCACGTCGGGGGTCAGCGCGGCGACGGCCGCGGACCAGTAGGCCGTCAGGCGGTGATAGAGGTCGGTGCGCTGGTGCAGGGGGAAGGAGTCCGCCACGTCCAGGCGGTCCATCATCTTGAGGACCAGGCCCTCCCAGGGGGCCAGGGCCCGCAGCAGGTCGGGGTCGGCCGGCTGGCGGTCCCAGTCCCGCCCGGCGGCCGGGGGGATGCCGCGCACGGCGTGCTCGGTGGGGTGGAACACGGCCCCCGGCAGGGCGGCGGCCACCGCGCCGGCGCGGGCCTGGACCGCCGTCCAGTAGCGGATGGACCAGCCGTGGTCGCGCATGAGGCGGCCGGCCACGTCCAGCCACCAGGGCGAGGAGCATTCGATGCAGAAGGCGCTGGTGGGGCCGGTCATGACCCTAGCCCTGGGCGGGGTGCGGCCCGCCTAGCAACTGCCCAGCATCTCGGCCAGCTCCCCGGCGGTGAGCTGGCGGCTGTTTTCGTTGCTGGCGAAGACAAAGCCCTCGGCCGGCCGGGTGGCGTCCTGCCAGTTGCCGGCGTCCCACCAGGGGAAGTCGGGCTGGACCAGGAACATGTCGGCCACCTCCAGGGTCTGGCGGGCCTCGTCGGCGCTGATCAGCACCTCGTGCAGCTTCTCGCCGGGGCGGATGCCGATCTCGCTGACCGCGCAGCCGGGGGCCAGGAGCTGGGCCAGGTCCATGATGTTGCAGCTCGGGATCTTGGGCGCGAAGATCTCGCCGCCCTGCATCTGATCGATGCAGTTCAGCACAAAGCGCACGCCCTGCTCCAGCGTGATCCAGAAGCGGCTCATGCGCCGGTCGGTGACCGTGATGCAGCCCTTTTCCGCCGCCTGCTGGCGGAACAGGGGCACCACCGAGCCCCGGCTGCCGATGACGTTGCCGTAGCGGCAGGCGCTGAGCTTGGCGCCGCCCCGGTAGGAGTAGGCGTTGGCCTGGATGACCATCTTCTCGGCGCAGAGCTTGGTGGCCCCGTAGAGGTTCACCGGGTTCACGGCCTTGTCGGTGCTGATGGCCATGACCTTGGACACCCCGGCGGCGATGGCCGCGTCGATGACGTTCTTGGTGCCCAGGATGTTGGTCTTGATGGCCTCGAAGGGGTTGTACTCGCAGGCCGGCACCTGTTTGAGGGCCGCCGCGTGCACCACCACGTCCACCTCGCGGAAGGCCCGGTGCAGGCGGTCCACGTCGCGCACGTCGCCGATGAAGTAGCGCATCACCGCCTGCGGGCCGTCCGGGAACTCCTGGCGCATCTCGTGCTGCTTCAGCTCGTCGCGGCTGAACACGATGATCTTGCGCGGGCGATAGTCGCGCTGGACCACCTCCACGAACTTGCGCCCAAAGGAGCCGGTGCCGCCGGTGATGAGGATCGTCTTTTCGTTGAACATCTCTGCCGCCAAAATTCATGCCCCGCGCCCCATGCCGGGCGGGGGCGGGGTGGATTTCGCCCTAACTTACCAGGCGTTCATGGTCAAAGCCAGCCTTTTCAGGCTATTAAGCGGGCCCTAGGTGTGTGTCGGAGAAAGCCATCCATGGCTTTCTCCTCTTGGAACTTGCCAAAAGTGAATTTTGGCAAGTTCTCGGAATGGCGCCAAA
>JAZDHW010000091.1:0-22229 GCA_043805555.1 Pseudomonadota bacterium | reverse complement strand
TGACTTCCACCGTGTGAGGATGGCACTCTCCCGCTGAGTTACAGCCCTGTATTTCTCGTCCTGGTTCTGGGCTTGGCCCCGGTTTTCGCCGTCGCCGGGCCGCTTTGGCGGCGCCCATCGGCGGCTCGGGCACGCGGAGGTTTTTTTACACCATGGCTGGCGGGTTTGCAAGCCGAGATTAGGCCCGCCGCGGTCTTGAGCGCGTCGAGCTCGCCCTGGTTCAGGCGCCGGGCCGCGCCCACCGGCAGCTCGCCCAGGTGCAGGGGCCCCATGCCCACTCGCAGCAGGCGCTGCACCGGGTGGCCCACGGCCTCGCACATCAGGCGAATCTCGCGCTTGCGCCCCTCGTTGATGATCAGCGCCAGCTTGCTGCGCAGCTCGGTGCCGCCCTTGAAGTGCACCCGGGCCGGGGCGGTGCGCCGGCCCTCGATGATGATGCCCTCGCGCAGGCGGGCGATGGCCTCGGCCGAGGGCCGGCCGGAGACCCACACCCGGTAGAGCTTGGGCACCCCGAAGCGCGGGTGCAGCAGGCGGTGGGCCAGCTCGCCGTCGTTGGTCAGGAGGATCAGGCCCTCGGAATCATAGTCCAAACGCCCCACCGGGAACAGCCGGGTCGAAACCTCCGGGGGCAGAAGGTCCACCACCCGCCGCCGGCCCTGGGGGTCTTTCACCGTGCTCACCACCCCCACCGGCTTGTGCACCATCCAGTAATCCTTGGCCTCGGGGCCGGGCAGGGCCTGGCCGTCCAAGCTCACGGCCTGGGTCTGGGGGTCGGCCTTGCTGCCCAGTTCGCTCACCACCACGCCGTCCACCGCCACCCGGCCGGCGGTGATGAGATCCTCGGCCGCCCGGCGGCTGGCCACCCCGGCGCGGGCCAGTATCTTTTGCAGTCTTTCCAAGGCCATGTTCCACCCATCCCGGCCGGGGTCAGTCCCGGCCCTTGCCCCTAGGTGCTTGTCGGCGAAAGCCATCCATGGCTTTCGCCTCTTGGAACTTGCCAAAAGTTAATTTTGGCAAGTTCTCGGAATGGCGACAAAAATTAATTTGGCGCCATTCCGGGCGGGCCGTCCATGGCCCACTCGGAAGCCTGTCGGAGGATTACTCCGACAGGCTCCTAGCCTACCCTAAGCCGCGGCCGGCGGCTCGTCGTCATCCCCGGACCCCAGGCCCAGGGGATCGGCCGGCGGCTCGGCCCCCGGCCGAAGCTCGGCCCCCGGCCGAAGCTCGACTGGCAGCGCCACGCTCAGGGTCACCGCCGGCTCCGGCGCTTCCGGGGCCGGGGCCGGGGCGGGCCCGTCCGCCTGGGCCGCGGCCGCGGCCGGCTCATCCCCGCCCTGGCCTGCCTCCAGATCCTCAGCATAGCGCGGTTCACCTTCCCCCTCGGCCTCAAAACGCACCCCGCCGGGCGCGAACAGGTCGCCGCTCTCGCCCGGCCCGGCCAGGGCCTCGTCCGCGCCGGCCAGGGCCTGCATCTCCTCCAGGGTGGGCAGGTCCTTCAACTCCTTGAGGTCAAAAACCTCCAGGAAGCGCCGGGTGGTGCCATAGATCAGGGGCCGGCCGGGCAGGTCCTTGCGCCCCACCACCCGCACCAGGTCCTTTTCCATCAGCATGCGCAGCACGCCGCTGACCTCTACCCCGCGCAGGCGCTCGATCTCGGCCTTCATCACCGGCTGCTTGTAGGCGATGACGGCCAGGGTCTCCAGGGAGGCCCGCGACAGCCGGGTCACCTGGTCGCGCTTGAGCTTGCGCAGCCAGAAGGCCAGCTCGGGCTTGGTGCGGAACCCCCAGCCGCCGGCCACCTCCACGATGGTGAAGGAGCGGTCCATATGGTCGTATTCGCGGACCAACTCGGCCAGGGCCGCGGCCACGGCGTCCTTGTCCTCGGTCTCCAGCACCGCGCAGAGCTGGGCCAGGGGCAAGGGGGCCTCGGAGACGAAGATCAGGGCCTCCACGATGCGCTTGAGGTCCACGCTCACGAGTCAACCTCCTCGGCCTCGGCCTCGCTGAGGGGCGTGAAATAGATGCGCAGCGGCCCCCAGTCCACGTCGCCGGGGCCGGCCTCCTGGGGCCGCTCCTGGTAGAGCCGGATCAGGCCCAGCCGGGTCAGCTCCAGCACGGCCAGGAAGGTTACCACCATTTGGGCGCGGCTGTGGTCGCCGGCGAATAATTCCAGGAAAGTGGCGGTCTGGTGCTCGCGCAACAGCTCCAAAAGCTGGCCGATGCGGTCTTCCAGGGAGACCTGGGCCGCGGGCAGGACGAAAGTGGAGCTAGCCGGGCGCGCGCCCAGCAGGCGGCGGAAGGCCTCGATCAGGTCAAAGAGGCCGGCCACGATCAGCTCGGGCTGGCCGGCCACGGCCGCGGCCACCTCCTGGCGGCCGGCGCTGCGGGTGAAAACGTCGCGGTCCAGCCAGGTGCGCTGGTTCAGCGACTCGGCCGCCTCCTTCAGGCGCTGGTGCTCCATGAGCTGCACCACCAGGCCCGTGCGCGGGTCGTCGGCCTCGTCGTCGCCGGCCGCGGCCCCGTGGCTGGGCAAGAGGGTGCGGCTCTTGATGTGGGCCAGGGTGGCGGCCATGACCAGGAAATCGCCGGCCATGCTGATGTTCAGGTCGCGCATCACGTCCAGATAGTCCAGGTATTGCCTGGTGATGAGCGCGATGGGGATGTCGTTGATGTCCACCTCGTTCTTGCGGATGAGGTGCAGCAGCAAATCCAGCGGCCCTTCGAAAATCTCCAGCTTGACCGGCAGGTCCATGCGTGGGCTCCCCGCTTCACATGAGGGAAGGCATCAGCCAGGCCATGAAGGCCCGGGCCGGGGTGAGCACCACCAGACCGATCACGTCCGGGAAGCCGTGGATCACCGAGGGCAGGAAAATCAGGGCCATCAGGATGGCGAAGCCGTAGCGGGTGAAGCCCTGATAACGGGCCGCGGCCCGGGGGGGCAAGAGCCCGGTGAGGATGCCCGAGCCGTCCAGGGGCGGCAGGGGCAGCAGGTTGAAGAAGGCCAGCACGGTGTTGACCTGCACCCCGAACTCGAACAAGAGGCCCACGTACACCATGACGATGTTGCCGCCGCTGAAGGCCCCCATACTGATGAGCAGGTTGAGCACCGCGGCCAGGATCAGGGCGAAGAGCAGGTTGACCGCCGGGCCGCTGGCCGAGATCCAGATGATGTCGCGCCGGGGGTCCTTGAGCCGCCGCCAGTCCACCGGCACCGGCTTGGCCCAGCCAAAGCCCGCGCCCAGCCAGGCGGTGAAGAAGAAGACCAGGGTGCCGGCCAGGTCCAGGTGGCGCACCGGGTTCAGGCTGACCCGGCCGGCCAGGCGGGCGGTGTTGTCCCCGCGCAGGCTGGCCACCCAGGCGTGGGCCGCCTCGTGCACGGTCAGCGCCATCAGGATGGGCGGGGCCAGGAGCAGGAGCTTGATGATCACACTGTAAATCGAATCCATCATGAAGCCGCCTCCAGGTGGTGGCTGAATTCACTGCGCACCAGGGCCTCCTCGTCGGCCCGGTCGCCCACCTCGCCGTCCAGGCGGGCGGCCAGCAGGCGGTCCAGGATGGTGCGGAACAGGGGGCCGGGCGCGAAGCCCATGGCCTTGAGGTCGTCGCCGGTCAGCGCCGGGCGCATGCCGGCCAGCCGGGTCAGGTAGGTGCTCACCGCCTTCTTGGCCTGCTCCTGGGTGGCCTTGGCCATGATGAGCAGCATGTACTCCGGCTTCAGCGGCATCAGCATGGCATAGATGGCCGAGGCCGGGGTGGGCCCGCGCTGGAAACGGTTCAGGGCGTCCACCGCCTGCTGGCGCATGAGGGATATCTCGGCGCACAGGCGCGGGGCCAGGGCCAGGCGGCGGCAGAGCTCGTCCAGCTCCGGCGGGGAGAGGGGATCGCACAGGGCCAGGTAGCGCACCAGCCAGACCCGCGCCGGGCGGTCCAGGAAGGAGAGCCGGTACCAGGCCAGGGCCTCCTCCACCGCCTCCAGCAGGGTCAGGTCCTTGGGGTCCAGGCGCAGCTTGGGGCTGAACAGGTCCAAGAGACGCAGCTCCTTGAGGCGCTTCACGCAGTCCAGGGCGCGCTCTTCTTCCAGGAGCTGCACGAACTCGGCGTAGAGGCGCTTGCCGCTCAGGCGCTGGAACACGTCGATCTTGATGGCGTTCTTGATCAGGCCCTCGGTGAGCTTGCCGATGCGGAAGCCGAAGCGCTGCTCGAAGCGCACCGCCCGGAAGATGCGGGTGGGGTCCTCCACGAAGGAGAGGTTGTGCAGCACCCGCACCGCCTTTTCCTTCAGGTCGCGGCTGCCGTCGAAAAAGTCGATCAGCACCCCGAAGCTCTGGGCGTTGAGCTTCACGGCCAGGGTGTTGATGGTGAAGTCGCGGCGGTAGAGGTCCAGCTTGATGGAGCTCATCTCCACCACCGGCAGGGCGGCCGGGGATTGGTAATACTCCAGCCGGGCGGTGGCCACGTCGATGATGAGCCCGTCCTTGAAGATGATCTTGGCGGTGTTGAATTTCTTGTGGGCCCGCACCCGCACGTCCTTGCGCCCCTGGGCGAAGGCCCGGGCGAAAAGGATGCCGTCGCCCTCCACCACCACGTCCAGGTCCAGGTTGGCCCGGCGCAGGAAGAGATCGCGCACGCTGCCGCCCACCAGGTAGGTGCTGTAGCCCAGCTCGTCGGCCAGGTGGCCCAGCTCCTGCAAGATGTCGATCACCGGCCGGGGCAGGCGCTCGCGCATCAGGCTGATGACGTTCTTCTGGCGGGCGGCGGCGCTGTTCAGGTCCTCGCCGCCGGCCTCGGGGATGATGGGGTGCTCCATCAGGGTGTTGAGCAGGTCGGTGCGGGTGATGACGCCCACCAGGCGCTCGCCCTCCATCACCGGCACCAGGCGCTGGCGGCGGTCCACCACCGCCTGCTCCACCTCCGATAACGGCGCCTCGGCGGCGATGGGGCGCACCCGCTGGTCCATGTAGTCGCTCACCGGCAGGCGGTTGAGCTGGTGCTGGATGGCTTTTTCCACCGTCTGGCGGCTGATGATGCCCAGCACCTTATCGCCGTCCACCACCGGCAGCACGTTGATGTTGTAGCGGGTCAGCTTCTCGTGGGCCTCGTCGATGTCCGCGGCCGGGTCCACCCAGATCACCGGGCTGGTCATCAGGTCCCGGGCCCTGCGGCTGGGGTTGATGGTCGCTTGCAGCACGGCCAGCAGGCGGTCGCGGGCCTCCACCAGGGTCACCTCGCGCAGGGTGGCGCTGGCCGCGGTGGGGTGGCCGCCGCCGCCCAGGCTCTTGGCGATCACGCCCACGTCCACCTGGGGCAGGCGCGAGCGGGCCACCAGGTAGATGCGGTCCTCCATGCGGGCCAGGGCCAGCAGTGCGTCCAGGTTGTCCATGTCCATGAACTTGTGCACCAGCACCGCCAGCTCGGGCACGTAGCGCTCGCGGCTGACCTCGCTGAGCATCACCTCCACGCCGTTGACCACCACCGGCTGGGCTCCGTGGATCAGGTCATTGAGCAGGCCCACCTCCTCGGCGGTCAGCTCGCGGGTGATGAGCGATGACACCAGGTTGAGGTTGGCCCCCTGGGTCAGCAGCCAGGACGCGGCCGCGTAGTCCTCGGTGGTGGTGGAGGGAAAGGTGAAGCTGCCGGTGTCCTCGTAGATGCCCAGCGCCAGCACCGTGGCCTCGTCCTCGCTCAGCTCCACCCCGCGCTCGCGCATCAGGCCGCTCAGCACGGTCACCGTGCTGCCCACCGGCTTGACCACCTGGTGGTGGGCGTGCACGTCGGTCTCGCTGTTGGGGTGGTGGTCGTAGGCGTGGATCTCCACCGCCGGGTCGTCGGCCAGCTCGCCCAGGGGGCCGATGCGGTCCTTCTGGCGGGTGTCCACCAGGATCAGCCGGCGCACCCGCTCAAAAGGCACGTTCTTCACCTTGACGAAGTTGAAGAAGTAGCAGACCGACTCCACGAAAAAGTTGCGCAGGTTGCGCTCCTGGGCCCCCGGCAGCACCAGCATGGCCTCGGGGTAGAGCTTGGCCGCGCCCAGCATGCTGGCCAGGGCGTCGAAGTCGGCGTTGACGTGGGTGGTGATGACCTCCACGTCGCGCACCGGGCTCTCGGGGGCGGGTGTGCTCACGCTGGCAAAGCCTTTCAGCCCCGGGGGTGGAAGCGCTGGTGGACTTGGGCCAGGTGGCGGCTGTCCACGTGGGTGTAGACCTGGGTGGTGGCCACGTCGGCGTGGCCCAGCATGAGCTGCACGCTGCGCAGGTCCGCCCCGCCCATGAGCAGATGGGTGGCGAAGGTGTGGCGCAGGGTGTGGGGGGTCAGTTCGGCGCTGAGCCCGGCCCGGTCGGCGTGGCGGCGCACGATCTTCCACAGGCCCATGCGGCTAAAACGCCCGCCGTTCTTGTTCAGGAACACCTCCTCGCGGGCCTTGCCGGCCAGGAGCCTTCCGCGCGGGCCTTCCAGGTATTGCTTCAGCCAGGCCAGGGCGGTCTGGTGCACCGGCACCAGGCGCTCCTTGGACCCCTTGCCCCGCACCATGAGGCAACCCACCTGGAATTGCACCTCGCCCACCCCCAGGCCGCCCACCTCGCTGATGCGCAGGCCCGCCGCGTACATCAGCTCCAGCATGGCCCGGTCCCGCAGCCCCAGGTCGGTCTCCACGTCCGGGCTGGCCAAGAGGCGGGCCACCTCGTCGGGACTCAGGAAATAGGGCAGGCCCTCGGGCAGCTTGGGGCCGGTGACCGTGGCCAGGGGGTCGCCGGTCAGCAGGCCCTGCTCCTGGAGATGGCCCAGAAGGCCGCGGGCGGCCGAGAGCCGCCGGGCCCGGGTGGCGGGCGAGAGCCCCCGCCGGGACATGGCGGCCAAAAAGCCCAGCACGTGCAGGGTCTCCACCTGGCCCCAGGCCGTCACCCCCTGCCGGTCCAGGTAGCGCGCCAGCTCGCCCAGGTCCTCGGCATAGGCCTCCAGGGTGTTGACGGCCAGGCCGCGCTCGGCGGCCAGGCGGCCCAGGTGGGCCTCCAGGGCCGGTTGCAGGCCGGCGGCCTCAAAGGTCATAGAACCGGTCCAGGCGGTTGAGCAACTGGCAGCCCGTGGGGGTGAGCAGCACCATCTGCTCCAGGCGCACCCCGCCCCAGCCCGGCAGGTAGATGCCGGGCTCGATGGTGAAGATCATGCCCGGCTTCAGCGCCTCGGGCGAGACCGGGCTCACGTGGGGGTCCTCGTGGGTCATCAGCCCCACCCCGTGGCCCAGGGAGTGGCCGAAGCGCTCGCCATGGCCGGCGGCGGCGATGACCTCGCGGGCCAGGGCGTCGGCCTGCTTGCCGCTCATGCCCGGCCGGATGCCGGCCACGGCGGTCAGCATGGCCTTCCTGGTGGTGCCGTAGATCTCGGCGAACTGCGGCGGCGCGGCGGCGAGCCCGCCGGCCATCAGGGTGCGGGTGATGTCCGAGCAGTAGCCGTCAAGCTTGGCCCCCACGTCCAGGATCACGGTGTCGCCAGGGGCGATAACCCGGCCGCCGGGCTCGGCGTGGGGCTCGGCCGCGTTGGGGCCGCTGGCCACGATGGGCTCGAAGCTGGGCCCGTCGCCGCCGGCCGCCTCGATGCCGCGCAGGATCATGAGCGCCACCTGGCGCTCGGTCTTGCCCACCAGGTCCGAGGCCATGACGCCATCCAGCACGGATTCCATCAGGTGCAGGCTCTTGGTGATGGCCGCCACCTCATCCGGGTGCTTGAGGACGCGCAGGCCGGCCACCAGGTCCAGGGTGGGGATCAGCTCCACCCCGGCCAGGGCGTCCGCCAGGCGGGTGTGCTGGCTGATCAGGAGCGCGTCGGCCTCGCAGCCGATCTTCTTGAGCCGCCGGGCCTGGGCGATCTCGGCCAGCTCGGCGGCCAGGTTGCGGCGGTAGATGACCGGGGTGAACAGCGGGGCCTGCTCGGCCGCGCTCAGGGCGTAGCGGAAATCGGTGAGCAGCAGGGCGTCGGTCTGGGTGATGAGCAGCGCGCCGGAGGATTCGCCAAACTGGCCGTCGCCGGCGTGGTAGCCGGAGAGATAAAAGCGGTTGGCCGGGTGGGTGACCAACAGCCCGTCCAGCTTTTGGCGCCTGATGACCGCGCGCAGCCGCTCCAACCTGATCTTGACCATCGCCTAGCCCTTCCGCCGCCGGGCGCGACCGGAAAATGCAAGTCTTGCCGATGTTTTTATAACATCGCCCCCCGGCCCTGGCAAGGCGGCGCTCCCGGAGCCCCACTTTCAAAATACCGCGATTCCCGAGACTTGTTGCCAGCCCCCGCGGGCTGGTATAGAAAAGGGCGACGCCCTGGGAGTAAGCATGCGCCTGCCCGAACACCTCATCGCCGCCGCGGCCCGCGAACTGGCCGCCCGCCTGCTGCCCGCCCCGCCCGTGGCCCGGCCCCGGGTGGCCGAGGCGGTCATGGAGGCGCCGGACGGCGACGAGGCCGGCCTCCAGCTCCAGGCGGTGGAGGAGCTGGCCCGCAAGGTGGTGGAGGCGGTGCTGGAGCTTTCCGGCCAGCGGGTGGGCGAGGCGGCCCTGGCCAAGGCCTTGAGCCGGGCGGCCGAGGAGCACCTGGACCGCCTGGGCGCGGCGGCCGGCGGGGTGCGCGCGCGGCTCACGGCCAGCCTGCCAGCCCTGGTCAACCTGCCCGAGATCATGCGCCTGGCCGCCGGCGGCCTGGTGCTTAGCCCGGCGGCGGCGGCCATGGAGCCCGAGCCCGAGCTGGTGGGCGGGGCCGCGCCGGAGTTCGCCAGGGTGCTCAGCCAGTTGGACCAGGTGGCCCAGACCGGGTTGCCGGTGATGCTCCTGGGCGAGACCGGCACCGGCAAGGAGGTGCTGGCCCGGCGGCTGCACCGGCTCTCGCCCCGGCGTCAGGGGCCCTTCGTGGCCGTGAACTGCGCGGCCCTGGCCAGGAGCCTGATGGAGAGCGAGCTTTTCGGCCACGTCAAGGGCGCCTTCACCGGGGCCCAGGCCGGCGGCGCGGGCTATCTGCGCGCGGCCCAGGGCGGCACGCTTTTCCTGGACGAGCTGGGCGAGGCCCCGCCGGAGTTGCAGGTGCGCCTCTTGCGGGTGCTGGAGGACCAGGTGGTGGTGCCGGTGGGCGGCACCCAGGGCCAGCGGGTGGACTTCCGCCTGGTCACGGCCAGCAGCCGCGATTTGGGCGCGATGGTGGCCGCCGGCCAGTTCAACCAGGCGCTCTTCTACCGGGTGCAGGTGGTGCCGATCCAGTTGCCGCCCCTGCGCCAGCGCCGGGAGGACCTGCCGGCCCTGATGGATTATTTCCTGCTCCGGGCCTGCCAGCAGGCCAAACGCACCCGCCGCCTGAGCCCGGAGTTGCGGGCCCGGCTCATGGCCCATGCCTGGCCGGGCAACCTGCGCGAGCTCATGCACCTGATCCAGCGCCTGGTGGCCCTGGCCCCGGAATACGAGATCGGCCCCCAGGCCCTGCCGCCCGAATTCGGCGCCACCGGCGGCAGCGGGGGCGACGGCGCGGCCGCGGATTATCGCCAGCGCCTGGAGGCCATGGCCGGGCTGGCCGGCCGGCACGCCGAGGCCCTGGCCGGGCTGCTGGCCCAGCGCCAGGGCCAGGAGCTGGCCAACAAGGACGTGCGCGAGCTGGTGGGCTGCTCCGACTCCACCGCCAAGAACCTGCTGAAGACCCTGGCCGAGACCGGGCTGGTGGCGGTCGTGGGCGACCGCGGCGGCCGGCGCTACCTGGTGCGGGCATTAGAGGAGGAAGCATGATGAGCAATGATGGCCTGATCGCAATCCTGGGCGGCGGCAACATGGGCTCGGCCCTGGCCAAGGGCCTGATCGCCGCCGGCATCGCCCGGGCCGACCAGGTGGTGGTGGCCGAGAAGCTGGCCGCCACGGCCGAAAAGGTGCGCCGCGAGCTGGGGGTGGTGGTGGTGGACGGGCCGGCCAGCCTGCCCCCGGTGGACACCGTGGTGGTGGCGGTCAAGCAGGGCGACCTGGCCGAGGCGCTCACCGCCGCCCGCCCCGCCCTGGGCCCCGCCACCCTGGTCATCACCCTGGTGGCCGGAATCCCCCTGGCCAAGGTGGCCCCGCTGCTGCCCGCGGGCCAGCCCCTGGTGCGGGCCATGCCCAACATGCCGGCCCTGATCGGCCGCGGGGCCAGCGCCCTGGCCCCGGCCGCCGGGCTGGACCCGGCCCTTCTGGAGCGGGCCCAGGCCATCTTCGGGGCCGTGGGCCGGGTGGTGGTGGTCAAGGAGGCCCTGATGGACGCGGTGACCGCGCTGTCGGGCTCCGGGCCGGGATATGTCTTCCTGATCATCGAGGCCCTGGCCGACGCCGGGGTGCTCCAGGGCCTGGACCGGGCCACCGCCCTGACGCTGGCCGCCGGCACCGTGGCCGGCGCGGCCGAGCTGCTCATGCAGGTTGGTCAACACCCGGCCCAGCTCAAGGACATGGTGGCCAGCCCCGGCGGCACCACCATCGCCGGCCTGCAGGTGCTGGAGCGCGGCGGCCTGCGCGGCATCATCATGGACGCCGTGGCCGCCGCCACCGAGCGGGGCCGCGTGCTGGGCAGCTAAGTCAGCCTAGCCACGCGCCTGACGAATAAAACGGGCCGCCTCCCCCGGGGAGACGGCCCGTCCTGGTTGGGCTTACGGGGTCGGATGGCTCTACTTGGACTGCTTGTCCAGCTCGGTCTGGAGGGCCTGGACCTGGGCTTGCAGCTCGCTGACCAGCTTCAGGTTGATCCTGCCCATGAAGTGGCTCACGGTGCGGCAATTCTTGTTGATCAACAGGTCCACGTGCTTGCCCTTGGCGCGGGCGGCCAGGTTGCCGGTGCGGTTGCCGGCCTGGTCTTCCACGTGCCAGGCCACGACCTTGTCGGAAGCGATCTTGTCAATAACCAGCTTGAAGTAACCGTTGGGACCAACAAACACGTTGTTGGCTGCATCGAGGACGATGGGCTGGTCGTTCTCCAGCATGCCCTCGATGAACATGGAGCAGGTGCTTCAGGTGTCGGGCCGGAACACGAAACGCTGGTCATAGTGCCAGGCGTCCGGGTTGTCCAGCCGGAAGACGTCGTAGAACAGGTCCAGGCGCACCTTGTTGCCGGCAAAGGCCTGGCCTTCCTGATAGATGTTGAGCTGGACCTCGGCCCGGCCGTCGGCCGCGCGCAGCACCAGCTTCTCGCGGTTCACCTCGTCCACCGGCAGGTAGCCCAGCATCTCGGTGGTGAGCGGGCCCAGGGTCTTGCCGACGCTCTGGCCGGTCTTGGTGTTGATCAGGCTGATCCTGGCCGCGTTGGCGTTCACTTCCAGCACCTTGACCTCGTAGTCGCCGCCCTTCAGGCTCTGGCCGGCGGCCAGCATGCCCTTGGCCGGGTCCTTGTCGGTCAGCGCGATCCAGTTAGCCGCGCCGGTGCCGAACTCCTTGATCTTGGTGGCCTTGGGGCCCGCTTCCTCGGCCACCAGGTAGCTCTGGCCGCTGATGGCAATGGGCTCGCCGTAATATTCCACCTGGAAGTTCTGGCCGTCCACGCCGGGCAGGTAGGAGCCGGTGGCCCGGCCGGTGCCCTTATTGAGCACCCCTTGATTGACCAGGCGGAACTTGGCGTCGCTCTCCACCGGGAAGGCCACGCCGTAGTAATTGCCCGAGGGCTTGAGGATCTGGAAGGTGGCGTTGGCGGCCGGGAAGCCGTTGGCCCCCATCTCCACCTTGGTCAGGGCCAGCACCTTGCTGCCGTCGCTGCCAATAGGCGCGCTGCCGCCCTTGGGCACGGTCACGTTGCTGATGACGTCCAGGCGCACCCCATTGTCCACGTAGTGGAACAGGCGGCCCAGCAGCAGGACCTTGTCGCCCTGCATCACCCCGCTCTTGGGGGTGCGGGTGGTGTAATAGAGCCCGGAGGCCGGGATGATGACCTTGCCGTTCTCCACCTTGCTGCCGCGGATGACCAGGCCCTCGTTCAGCTCGGTCTTGCGCAGGTAGCTGTCGGTCTTGACGTTCTTGAAGCCGCTAAAATCGGCCACCACCGCGCAGTCCTTGGCCGGCGGGACCATCAGCGCCCGGGGCGCATCGGCCGCCAGGCAGACGGGTGCGGCCATGAGCCCCCACAGGACCAGGCCGGTGGCCAGGCATCTCCACTTGATTCGCATGCTGTTCACTCCAAATTGATGAGGTTTGCCGTCCGGGCTAGCAGCCTGTCGGAGTAATCCTCCGACAGGCTGCCGAGCGGGCCATGGACGGCTTTCTCCGACACACACCTAGCAGCCCTGGTCCGGCGCGATGCGCGGCACCGCCGGCGGAGCCATGGGCTTGGCCGCCTCGGGCTTCTGGGCCTGGCCCTGGGCGGCGGGTTGGGCCGGCTGGGGCGGGGCCTTGTCCGCCGGCTGGGCCGGGGCAGGGGTCTGGGCGGCCGGACCGGCCGGCGCTTTGTTCTCCGCGGCCACGGCCAGGCCCATGCCCATGGCCAGGGCCGCGGCCAGGCCCACCGCCACCAGCCATCTACGGTCAAAGATTTTCATCATCCGTCCTTTCTCCCCCCCATTGCGGGATTGGGCGCCCCCGGCGGGCCGGGCCGTGGGGCGATGACGTTGCAATACATTGTGCCGATGAAAGGCTAAGCAAACGAATCTAAATATTCAATAGGGGCTATCCCCCATTCGGCCTGGTTCCCAGGGCCCAGGGCCTCGGCAAATTGGGCCAGCAGGGCCCGGCGCGACGATTTTGGCGAATAGTCACATGATTGGAATTGGACCAGGGGTTGTAATCACAGGCTGGAATATTTACTATACAAAGTAAGGGAAGTGTGAGCGCCGGAAAGGAGGGGTTAGATGGCCGAGCTAATTCGCAAGACCTTGTGGCTGGTTGCGGCAATCGCCGCGGCGGCCCTGTTGCTGGCCGGACCCGCCCCCCCGGCGTTGGCGTCGTCGTTCGAGTTCGGCGGCAACAACCGGGTCAAGGTGCAATCGGGAGGGCACATCGATCCGTACTACAGCACCATCACCGACACCAGCGGCAGCCTCAGCGACCCGGCCAACAACCTGCAGGTGGGCCTGGAGCGGCTGGACCTCTTCGACGCCCTGGGCGTGGGTTGGGTGCAGGTGGGCCAGACCTACAGCGGCTTTGACTACACCTTTGGCAATGACGTGGACTTCTGGCTCTACGGCGGCGATGTCAACTGGAACAGCCCCGCCCGCAACCAGGAGCCCAGCAGCTTCGACTTTGGCGGACGCATCCACCTGACCTCCATCAGCTTCACCAGCAACTGGGAGATCAACCTGGGCGGCTACCTGAGCGACATCTCCCTGGGCCAGTACACCACCAGCTCCCTGCTCCAGGATCTGGCCGACGCCGACCAGGTGAACATCAGCCTGAGCATCACCCTGGGCAGCAAGACCAAGACCAGCTACGGCAGCTTCGTCAACGTGCTCAACTCCAGCAGCAAGTCCACCTGGGGCGCCCTGAGCGGCAGCATCACCGGGGTCAACAGCCCCTCGGTGCCGGGCGTGCCCGAGCCCGCCACCGGCCTGTTGCTGGCCAGCAGCCTGGGCCTGGGCGCCTGGCTGCGCCGCCGGCAGGCCAAGGCCAAGGCCTAACCGCCCAGCGGCGCCAGTCACAACCTCCCGCGCGGTCGCCGGCAACCCTGGCGGCCGCCGTCTTTTCGGGCCGCCGCCCACCGCCCGTCCGGCCGGCCCGGCGCCCCTATCCCCCCTGCCCAAGCGCCAAATCCGGCCCGGCCGCCGGCCTGCGCCGGCCCGCTTTCCGGGCGGCTGCGCCCGATTGATCGGCAAGGGAGCCGGGTTTTTTAATCCACATCTGTGATTTGATATCCAGGCCCTTGTCAACAGCGGAAGATCGCCTTAATCTACACTACAAAGCATTCTCAACTTTTGGCCTGGGGGACTTGACATGGCCTACCGACGACAGCAAAGCATGGCATTGGTCGTGGTGCTGGTGGGCGCGATCCTGCTGCTGGCCGGACCCGCCCCCTCGGCCCTGGCCTCCTCGTTCGAGTTCGGGGGCAGCAACAAGGTCAAGGTGCAGTCCGGGGGCCACCTGGACCCGTACTACACCACCGTCACCGACACCAGCGGCAGCGCCAGCGACCCGGTGAATTATTTGAAGGTGGGGCTGGAGCGCATCGACCTGTTCGACGCCCTGGATGTGAGTTGGGTGAAGGTGGGCCAGACCTACACCGGGTTTGACTACACCTTTGGCAGCGATGTGAACTTCTGGCTCACCAGCGGCTACGTCAACAGCAGCAGCCCGGCCCGCAACCAGGAGCCCGGCTACTACGACTTCGGCGGCGTCATCCACCTGACCTCGGTGACCTTCACCAGCAACTGGGAGATCAACCTGGGCGGTTATTTGAGCGACGTCTCCCTGGGCCAGTACACCACCAGCGCCCTGCTGCAGGACCTGGCCGACGCCGACCAGGTGAACATCAGCCTGAGCATCACCCTGGGCAGCAGCACCAAGACCAGCTACGGCAGCTTCGTCAACGTGCTGGACTATTCCGGCAGCAAGTCCACCTGGGGCACCCTGAGCGGCACCGTCACCGGGGTCAGCAGCCCCACGGTGCCCGGCGTGCCCGAGCCGGCCAGCGGCCTCTTGCTGGCCAGCAGCCTGGGCCTGGGCGCCTGGTTGCGCCGCCGGCAGTTGAAGGCCAAGGCCTAGCCGCCCCGCCCTTCTCGCCACCCGCCCCGGCCGCCGCGGCTTCCAGGCCCGGTCCGGCGGCGGTTGCGCCGGACCAAACCGCATGATATCCTTCGGCGGTTTAACTACACACGCCTCCGGACGCGTGGGACCATGTGCCGGCCTGGCCAGGCCGGTGGACCCAAGGCGGTTGATGGGGGCGGCGGAAAAACAAAGAAGGAGGATTCTCGATGGCTTACGCCACCATGCGTCAGCTTTTAGAAGCTGGCGTGCATTTCGGCCACCAGACCCGGCGCTGGAACCCCAAGATGAAACCCTACATCTTCGGGGCCCGCAGCGGCATCTACATCATCGACCTGCAGAAGACCGTCAAGATGTTCCGCACCGCCTACGACTTCGTGGTGGACGCCGTGTCCCGCGGCGGCGAGGTGCTTTTCGTGGGCACCAAGAAGCAGGCCGCCGACATCATCGAGGAAGAGGCCAAGCGCTGCGGGATGTACTACATCAACTTCCGCTGGCTGGGCGGCATGCTCACCAACTTCCAGACCATCCGGCGCTCCATCGAACGCTACAAGTACCTGGAAGGCATGTTCACCGACGGCACCATCAGCAAGTTCCCCAAGAAGGAAACCATCGCCATGGGCCGCGAGCTGGAGAAGCTCCAGCGCAACCTGGGCGGCATCAAGGACATGAACCGCCTGCCCTCGGTGGTGGTCATGGTGGACATCAAGAAAGAGAAGATCGGCGTCAGCGAGGCCAAGCGCCTGGGCATCCCCACCGTGGCCATCGTGGACACCAACTGCGACCCCGAGGACATCGACTACGTGGTGCCGGGCAACGATGACGCCATCCGGGCCATCCGCCTGTTCACCGGCAAGATCGCCGAGGCCATCAACGAGGGCCTGGCCCTGCGCGAGTCCCGCCGCGGCGGCGGCTCGGTCGAGCGCGAGATGGTCGAGATTCCCGAGGACATGCCCGAGCTGACCGTGGGCCGCGGCGATGAGCAGAACCCCGAGGTGCTGGTCATCCGCCGGGCCGAGCGCAGCGAAGAGCAGCAGGCCTAAGCCCCGATCCGACTGCTTCCCCCCGGGCCGGCGCCGCGCGCGCCGGCCCGGAGCCAAGAAAAGGAGCGTGCACCGTGGATATCACCGCGAGCATGGTGAAAGAGCTGCGCGACAAGACCAACGCCGGCATGATGGACTGCAAAAAGGCCCTGAACGAGTGCGCCGGCGACCTGACCAAGGCCGTGGACTGGCTGCGCCAGAAGGGTCTGGCCGTGGCCGCCAAGCGGGCCGACCGCGCCGCCACCGAGGGCCAGGTGATGAGCTACATCCACGCCGGCGGCAAGCTGGGCGTGCTGGTGGAGGTCAACTGCGAGACCGACTTCACCGGCAAGACCGACGAGTTCGTCCAGTTCGCCAAGGACCTGGCCATGCAGATCGCCGCGGCCAACCCCATCTGCATCGCGCCGGAGGACCTGCCGGAGGACGTGGTGGCCCGCGAGAAGGAAATCTACCTGGGCCAGATCAGGGACTCCGGCAAGCCCGAGAAGATCTGGGACAAGATCCTCGACGGCAAGATGAAGAAGTTCGAGTCAGAGGTCTGTCTGCTCAAGCAGGCCTTTGTCAAGGAAACCGACAAGACGGTGGAAGACCTGCTCAACGAGATGCGGGCCAAGACCGGCGAGAAGATCCAGATCCGCCGCTTCGCCCGTTTCGTGCTGGGCGAGCAGATATAAGCCGGGCCGGCCGGGGCCAGGGGGCCCCGGCCCCAGCCAAGCGGGAGCCTAATGCCCATGTCACAGACCCCCGCCTTCAGCCGCGTGCTCCTCAAACTCTCCGGCGAGGCCCTGCTGGGCCGGTCCGAGTTCGGCATCAGCCTCCAGGTGTTGGAATACATGGCCCAGGAGCTCACCGAGGCCATGACCCTGGGCTGCCAGGTGGGCGTGGTGCTGGGCGGGGGCAACATCTTCCGGGGCGTGAGCGAATCGGCCAAGGGCATGGACCGGGTGCAGGCCGACTACATGGGCATGCTGGCCACGGTCATGAACTCCCTGGCCCTGCAGGACGCCCTGGAGCGCAAGGGCCTGCCCACCCGCTTGATGACCGCCATCAACATGCCCCAGGTGGCAGAGCCCTACATCCGCCGCCGGGCCATCCGCCATCTGGACAAGGGCCGTCTGGTCATCTTCGCCGCCGGCACCGGCAACCCCTATTTTTCCACCGACACCGCCGCCGCCCTGCGCGCCGAGGAGATCGGGGCCCAGGTGCTGCTGAAGGCGACCAAGGTGGACGGCATCTATGACCGCGACCCGGTCAAGAACCCGGACGCGGTCAAGATCGCCAACCTGACCTACGACGAGGTGCTGGCCCGCCACCTCAGGTTCATGGATTCCACCGCCATCAGCCTGGCCGGCGACAACCGGCTGCCCATCGTGGTCTTCGACCTGATGCGCGCGGGCAACATCGCCAAGGTCATCTGCGGCGAGGCGGTGGGCTCGCGCGTGGAGGGATGAGCATGATCGACGACGTGAAGCAGGAAGCCAAGGAATTGATGGAGAAGGCCCTGGAGTCGCTCAAGCGCGACTTCAACCGGGTGCGCACCGGCCGGGCTTCGGCCAGCATCCTGGATGGCGTGCGGCCCGACTACTACGGCCAGGCCACCGCCCTGAACCAGATGGCCAGCGTCTCGGTGCCCGAGGCCCGGCTGATCATGATCCAGCCCTGGGACCCCAAGAGCTGCGCCGAGATCGAAAAGGCCATCCTGAAGAGCGACCTGGGGCTCACCCCCCAGAACGACGGCAAGGTGGTGCGCATCTCCATCCCGCCCTTGACCGAGCAGCGCCGCAAGGAGCTGGTCAAAGTCATCCGCAAGATGGGCGAGGAGACCAAGGTCGCCGTGCGCAACGCCCGCCGCGACGCCAACGAGATGCTCAAGGAATACAAGAACGAAGGCGAGATTTCCGAAGACGACATGCGCCGCGGCCAGGCCGAGGTGCAAAAGCTCACCGACGAGTTCACCGCCAAGGTGGACGCGGCCCTGGCTGAGAAGGAAAAGGAAATCCTGGAGTTCTGATCCCGCCGCCCTCGGCGCGGGAAGGCGGGCATGAGCCAAGCCGACCAAAGCAATCAAGAGCCTCTCGCCCCCGCGGCCCTGCCGCGCCACGTGGCCATCATCATGGACGGCAACGGGCGCTGGGCCCAGGAACGCGGCCACAGCCGGGTGCGCGGCCACGAAGAGGGCGCCGAATCGGTGCGCAAGGTGGTGGAGGAAGCCCGCCGCCTGGGACTTTCCTACCTGACCCTCTACGCCTTCAGCGAGGAGAACTGGGCCCGGCCCGGCGCCGAGGTCACCGCGCTGATGAAGCTCCTGAAGCGCTTCCTCAAGTCCGAGCGCCCCACCATGCTCAGGCAGGGCATCCGCTTGAACGCCATCGGCGAGCTGGAGCGCCTGCCCGCCGGCACCCGCGACGAGCTGGTCAAGACCATGCGGGAGACCGCGGTGGGCCAGGACATGGTGCTCACCCTGGCGCTGTCCTACGGCGGCCGCCAGGAGATCCTCTTCGCCGCGCGCCGGCTCTGCGCCGAGGCCGCGGCCGGCCGCCTGGATCCGGCCGAGCTGACCGAGGCCGACCTGGGCGCGCGCCTGTTCACCCACGACATGCCCGACCCGGATCTGGTCATCCGCACCAGCGGCGAGAAGCGCATCAGCAACTTCCTGCTCTGGCAGATCGCCTACGCCGAGTTCATTTTCACCCCCCTGATGTGGCCCGACTTCCGCGAGGCCCAATTGCGCGCGGCCCTGTCCGAATACGCCGGCCGCCAACGGCGCTTTGGCAAGACCGGCGAGCAGGTGGCCGGGCCCGCCGCCCACGGACGCTGCCGTGGCTGAGATCAACGGCCGCCGGGTGATGGACGGCCTGGGGCTCAGGGTGGCCACCGGGCTGGGCCTGGCCCTGGCGGCGGTGCTGGTGGTGCTGCTGGCCCCCCTGGCGGCCCTGACCGTGGCGGTGGCGGCCATCGCCGGCCTTTGCATGCGCGAATACCTGCGCCTGACCCTGCCGGAGCTCACCGGCGCGCCCCACGCCCTGGGCCTGGCCCTGGCCGCGGCCATCCCCCTGGCCTCCCTGGCCGGCGGCGCCGGCCTGGCCGCGGCCCTGGGCCTGGGCCTGGTGCTGGCCGCCCTGGCCTGCCTGGTGGGCGCGGGCGACCCGGCCGCCATCCAGCGCCGCTGCCTGGCCCTGGGCTGGGGGCTCCTCTATTGCGCCGGCCTGATCTCCTGCTATCTGCTCCTGGCCGCCCTGCCCCAGGGCCGCCTGCTCATCCTTTTCGGCGTGGCCGCGGTGGTGGCCGCCGACACCGGGGCCTATTTCGCCGGCCATCTCACCGGCCGCCATCGCCTGGCCCCCAGCCTGTCGCCGGGCAAGACCTGGGAGGGCCTGGCCGGCGGCCTGCTGCTCTCTGCCCTGGTGGGCGGGGCCTTCGCCAGCCTGTGGCTCAATGACACCGCCGCCCTGGCCGGGGCCGGCCTGGCCGTGGCTCTGGGCGCGATCGCGGCGGTGGGCGATTTGCTGGAATCGGTGCTCAAGCGCGCGGGCGGGGCCAAGGACTCGGGCACGCTCTTGCCCGGCCACGGCGGCATGCTGGACCGGGTGGACGGCATCATCGCCGCCGCCCCGCTCCTGCTGCTCTGCCGCGCGCTGTGGTGGTCATGAAGCGCATCGCCATCCTGGGCTCCACCGGCTCCATCGGCGTCAGCGCCATGCAGGTGGTGGCCGCCCACCCGGAGCGGTTTGCGGTGGTCAGCCTGGCCGCCGCCCGCTCGGTGGTGGCCCTGGCCGCCCAGGCCCGGGCGGTGCGGCCGGCGGTCATCGCGGTGCTGGACGCCGCCGCGGCCGAGTCCCTGAAAGCTCTTTTGCCCGACGACCTGGCCGGCCGGGTGGTGCACGGCCCCCAGGGGTACCTGGAGGCGGCCGTGGGCTGCGGGGCGGACCTGGTGCTTTCGGCCATGGTGGGCGCGGCCGGCCTGGTGCCCACCTACGCCGCCGTATCTGCTGGCATCAACGTGGCCCTGGCCAACAAGGAGACCCTGGTGGCCGGCGGCGAGCCGGTGACCGCCGCGGCCCAAAAGAGCGGCGCGGCCATCCTGCCGGTGGACAGCGAGCACTCGGCCATCTTCCAGGCCCTCATGGGCAACGACGCGAGCCGGGTGGCGGCCCTGTGGCTCACCGCCAGCGGCGGGCCCTTTCGGGAAAAAAGCCTGGCCGAACTGCAACGGGTCACGCCAAAGCAGGCGCTCAACCACCCCAACTGGGCCATGGGCCGCAAGATCACGGTGGACTCGGCCAGCCTGATGAACAAGGGCCTGGAGGTGCTGGAGGCGCGCTGGCTCTTTGACCAGCCGCTGGAGCGCATCAAGGTGGTGGTCCATCCCCAGTCGGTGGTGCACTCCCTGGTGGAGTACGTGGACGGCTCGCTGCTGGCCCAACTGGGCGTGCCGGACATGCGCCTGCCCATCCTCTTCGCCCTGGGCTATCCCGAGCGCCTGGCCGCCGACTGGCCGCGCCTGAACGTGACCGGCATGGGTCCGCTAACCTTCGAGGAGCCGGACCTGAAGCGCTTCCCGGCCCTGGGCCTGGCCTACGCCGCCGGCCGCAGCGGCGGCACCGCCCCGGCCGCGCTCAACGCGGCCAACGAGGTGGCGGTGGAGGCTTTCCTGCAGGGCTCGCTGGATTTCCTGGGCATCGCCCGCTGCGTGGAGGCGGTGCTGGAGCGCCACCAGACCCAGCCGGCCGCCAGCGTGGCCGCGGTGCTGGAGGCCGACCGCCAGGCCCGCCGCGAGGCCAAGGCTTGGCTGGCAGCCAGGTCCCGGCTGGCGGCCCATTCCTGATATAATTGAGACCATGTTATTCTTCTGCATGATGACGTTTGCATAACGGGCCTTCTCCGCCCCGATGGATGGAGGCCCCCTCTCATACCATTCCGTTTGGGCCTTGTTGGCCAGGCCGGCCGTAAAACACAAGGCGGGTTAGGTCCGCATGCTGACCATATTGAGCGCAGTCGTAGTCCTGGGCCTGCTCATCTTCGTGCATGAGCTGGGCCATTTCCTGGTGGCCAAACGGGCCGGGGTGGGGGTGACCACCTTCAGCCTGGGCTTCGGCCCCCGCCTTTTCGGCATCAAACGCGGCGGCACCGACTACCGCCTCTCGGCCATCCCCCTGGGCGGCTTCGTGCGCATGGTGGGCGAGCACCCCGGCGAGGAGGTGGAGCCCGAGGACATCCCGCGCTCCTTCAGCCACAAGCCGGTGGGCTGGCGGCTGGCCATCGTGGCCGCCGGGCCGGTCTCCAACGTGCTCTTCGCCCTGGTCACCTATTTCGCGCTGCTCTTCTTCTGGGGTCTGCCCACCCTGACCACCCAGGTGGGCGAGGTCGTGGCCAACCAGCCGGCGGCCGCGGCCGGGGTGCAGAAGGGCGACAAGATCGTGGCCATCGGCGGCGCGCCGGTGGAGCACTGGGGCGACATGGTGCGCCTGATCCAGGGCAGCGGCGGCCGCAGCCTGGCCGTGACCGTGGACCGCGGCGGCCGCCAGGTGGGCCTGACCCTGACCCCGCAGACGGTCAAGGTGGCCAACATCTTCGGGGAGGAGACCGAGGTCTACCGGGTGGGCATCGTGGCCAGCGGCCAGAGCCTCATCCTGGAGGTGGGCCCCATCGAGGCCCTGAGCCTGGCCGCCCAGAAGACCTACTCGGCCGGCGAGCTGATCGTGCTCAGCGTGGTCAAGATCTTCGAGCGCAAGGTCTCGGTGGACACCCTGGGCGGGCCGATCATGATCGCCCAGGTGGCCGGCGAGGCCGCCCGCCAGGGCCTGGCCACCCTGCTGGACCTGGCCGCGCTCTTGTCCGTGAACCTGGCCATCCTGAACCTGCTGCCCATCCCGGCCCTGGACGGCGGCCACGTCTTCTTCTTCCTGTGGGAGGCGCTCACCCGCCGGCCGGTCAAGCTTGCCGTGCGCGAGAAGGCCCAACAGGTGGGCATGGCGCTCTTGCTCATGCTCATGGTGCTGATCTTCTACAACGACATCGCCCGGCTCGTAACCGGCGGCCCGCAATAAGCCTGCCGTGACTGTTCTGGCCATCGACTCCGCGCAGCCCCCCCTGGGCCTGGGCCTGGCCCGTGACGGCCAGGTGCTGGGCGAGGTGGTGACCAACTCCAGCGCCCCCCATTCGCGCCGCCTGCTGCCGGCACTCAACTTTCTGCTGGACGAGTGCGGGTGCACCCGCGCCGACCTGCGTGGCCTGGCGGTCTGCCTGGGGCCGGGCTTTTTCACCGGCCTGCGCACCGGTCTGGCCAGCGCCCAGGGCCTGGCCCTGGCCCTGGACCTGCCGGTGGCCGGGGTCTCGGCCCTGCGCCTGATGGCCGCCGGCTTGGCCGGCTACTCCGGCCTGGCCTGGGCCGTGGCCGACGCCCGCCGGGGCCTGGTCTATGCCGCGCCCTTCCGCCTGGCGGACGGCAGGGCAGAGCGCCTGGACGAGGACACCGCCTACGCCCCGGCCCGCCTGGCCGAGCGCCTGGGGCCCCCGGCGCTCCTGGCCGGGG
>JAZDHW010000090.1:0-15562 GCA_043805555.1 Pseudomonadota bacterium | reverse complement strand
CTTCCGAGCGGGCCATGGACGGCCCGCCCGGAATGGCGCCAAATTAATTTTTGGCGCCATTCCGAGAACTTGCCAAAATTCACTTTTGGCAAGTTCCAAGAGGAGAAAGCCATGGATGGCTTTCTCCGACACGCACCTAGGGGGCCGGACCAGCGGCCCGACTATGGGCATCGCTTAACGATATCTCGTCTCGATCTCGTCACGGCCTCCGGCCGGCCCCGCGCTCTACGGGCCGGGGGCGCGAAAGTGTGAGCATGGCCCAGGAAAACCGGCAGGAACTGCGCACCCGCACCCGGCCCATCGCCAAGGCCACCTTTTTGCTGGGAGCGGGCCTGATATCAGCGGCCCTGGCCATCGGCCTGGTCACCTATAACTATTCCTTCACCATGACCGTGCGCGGCTATCAGAGCTTCTATCTCAACAAGGCCCAGACCCTGGTCAGCTCGGTGCAGATCACGCCGGATGACTCTGACCGCAACCTGCTCAACGCCATCGACCGGCTGTGGAGCCAGGGCGGCAACCGCCCGCCGGACGAGTACATCTGCGTGGTGGACGTCAAGGGCAACCTGCTGCTGCACACCGCCTCGCCCACCACGGTGGGCAACTATGCCGGCGACAACCCGGTGCTGGCCGAGAACGAGCGGCCCGAGCGCAAGCTCTGCGACCTGGTCAACACCCAGGCCGACTACGTGGGCGAATACATCTCCAGCGAGGGCAAGGACCAGATCGCGGCCTTCGTGGCCATCCCGGAGCGCAACTGGGTGCTGGGCGTGCACCGCTCCCGCTCCGCCCTGCGTAACGAGATCCGCGAGGGCTTCCGCCCCTTTGCCCTGGGATTCGTGCTGGTCTGCGGCCTCTTGATGCCCATCGGCCTGCTGCTCATCTACAACACCTACCGCACCGCCCAGCGCCGGCAGTTCCAGTCCGAGCTGGCCCTGCAGGAGAGCGAGCGCCGCTACCAGTCCCTGGTGGACGCCATGCCCCAGAGCCTGTTCCGCTGCGACCGCCAGGGCCGCCTGACCTTTGCCAACCGCGCCTTCCTGGCCGCGGCCGGGGTGCGCCTCGCGGACTGCCTGGGCCAGCCGGTCTACGACTACCTGGACCCCGGCCTGGCCGAGACCAACCAGGCCGAGGACCGCGACATCCTGGCCGCGGGCATCACCAGCGACAGCGTGCAGCGCCACGGCGGGCCCGGGGCCGGGCGCTTTTTGGAGATGGTCAAGAACCCGGTGCGCGACTCCCAGGGCAACATCGAGGGCATCCAGGGCATCTTCTGGGACGTCACCGCGCGCGAGCAGGCCCGGGCTCAACTGGCCCAGACCAAGGCCTTGTTTGAGACCGTGCTGCAATCGGTGCCCTCGGGCATCCTGGCCGTGGACGAGGGCCTGCGGCTCACCCTGGTCAACCGCATGGCCGAGGAGATCCTGGGCTTTGCCGCCGCCGAGGTGCTGGGCCGCCTGGTCACCGACGTGATCCCGGATTCCGGCCTGGCCGCGGTGGTGAGCGAGGGCAGCTCCCAACTGGGCCAGCACTACCTGTGGGGCGAAAAGCGTCTGCTCATCAGCCGCCGGCCCATCTACCAGGGCCAGGCCATCATCGGCGGCGTCTCCATCTTCCAGGACGAATCCGAGCTGGAGACCGTGCAGCGCCAGTTGGGCCAGATCAAGCGCCTGCACGACGAGCAGAACACCCTGGTGGAGAACCTGCACGACGGGGTGCTGGTGGCCGACGCCCAGCAGGTGCTCAAGGTCAACCCCAGCTTCGGCCGCATCACCGGCCTGGCCCCGGCCATGGTGGAAAATAAGCGCCTGGCCGATCTGGAGCACGACCGCCATCCCGCCCTGGCGGTGCTGGCCGGCATCACCGCCCAGGTGCTGCGGGTGCAGACCTCGGTGACCCAGCGCCACATGCTGGCCGGCGGCAACGAGGTCTTCATCACCGGCACCCCGGTCTTCGGCCAGGGCCAGGAGGTGGTGCGGGTGGTCATCAACCTGCGCGACGTCACCGAGCTGAAGACCCTGGAGGAGCAGATCAAGCGCCTGTCGGACTTCGCCCTGGCCGCCCCGGAGGACCGCGGCGGCCAGGCCATGCAGGGCGTGGTGGCCGAAAGCGCCCAGATGCAGGGCCTGGTTCAGCTCTGCCTGCGGGTGGCCCGGGTGGATTCCACCGTGCTGCTCACCGGCGAAAGCGGCACCGGCAAGGACGTGCTGGCCCGGCTGATCCACCGCATGAGCCCCCGCCACCAGCGGCCCTTCATCTCCATCAACTGCGCGGCCGTGCCCGAGAACCTTTTGGAGAGCGAGTTCTTCGGCTATGAGCGCGGGGCGTTCTCCGGGGCCGACCGCGAGGGCAAGCCGGGCCTTTTCGAGGAGGCCGACGGCGGCACCCTGTTTTTGGACGAGGTGGGCGAGCTGCCGCTGAGCCTCCAGGTCAAGCTGCTCAAGGTGATCCAGGAGCAGCGCTTCCGCCGCCTGGGCTGCGTCAAGGACCGCGCCCTGGATCTGCGCATCATCGCGGCCACCAACCGCAACCTGGAGGAGATGGTCCAGAAGGGCAAGTTCCGCGAGGACCTCTACTACCGCCTCTACGTGGTGCCCATCACCATGCCGCCCTTGCGCGAGCGCCGCGAAGACATCCTCCCGCTGGCCATGGCCTTCCTGCGCACCTGCAACCGCAAATACGGGGTGTCGCGCACGCTCAGCCAGGATCTGCTGCGGGCCCTGGAGGCCCACGCCTGGCCGGGCAACGTGCGCGAGCTGCAAAACACCATCGAACGCATGGTGGTCACCGCCGACGCCGACGTGCTGGAGCCGCGCCACCTGCCCCAGGCGGTGGAGGCCCAACGGGCCGCGGTCTGCGGCGAGTTGTGGCTGCCCGAGGGCCTGAGCCTGCGCGAGATCCGCGACCTGGTGGAGCGCCAGGTCATCGAACGGGCCCTGGCCCAGGGCGACAACGTGCGCGCCATCGCCCGCCGGCTGGGGGTGTCCCACTCCACCATCCTGCGCAAGGCCCAGAAGCTGGGCGTGCGCGACCTGGAGGCCGAGGCCTGATCCCCGGCCGCGCCACCAGTCCCGGTCGGGACGGGTGGCGCGTTAATTGCATCAGCCGGATAGGCCCCATAGACAAATTTCGTGATCTCCACCACCCCGCGCAAGGAGGCCCCCATGCCCCGGTCCCGCTTGGCCGCGCTGGCCTGTGCCTTGGTCCTGGCCCTGACCGCCGCTCCCGCCCTGGCCGCCGGGCCCTACTCCGCCGCCAACCTGACGGGCGTCTGGCTCTTCGAGGCCGACTCCGGCACCGGCGGGGCCATCGCCTTCATCCGCCAGGACGAACGCACGGCCGTGGTCAAGGCCTTCAGCGACTACGCCATCGACGAAATCTATGCCATGGAGGGACGCGCCACGGTGTCGGCCGATGGCGCGGTGGAAATCGACCTGAAATTCATGTCCGAGACCCACCAGAACGAATTCACGGTCCAGGACCGCTGCCGTGGCAAGTTCATTGCATCAGACAGGATCGAACTCAACGTGGATATGGACTACACCAGCGCCAACGGCACACGCAAGTTCCAGCGGACCTGGAAGATGCAGCGGGTCCCGGCCGACAAGCTCCCCAAGGCCGTGCGCGAAAAGTTCGACCTCAAGTCCTGATCCCGAACCCGGCTCTCCTGCGGTGCAACACCGCTTCCTTCCGCCCCTCCCCCATCCCTCCTTGCCCCTTGGCCGAGTAACCCCTCACTCGGCCATCTTTTTCTTTTTTGGTGCAAGTATGCACCAATATCATGCACCTCGGTGCAATCCAGCACCGGAAATTCACCGAATTGAATCTGGAACTTCTTTAAATGCCTACCTTAATTCCAGCTAAAATATGGCATGCTGCTTGCTATGTTAGCCGTGAACAAAACCCTTTCAGCCGCCTGGCAAGGCAGCGGCGTTGATGTGGGGGGTCACACCAACGCCAAATGAACAGCGCCCCAGCGGGCGCGATGCCGGCAGCCGGGCGCGGGAAGGCTACGGGGATGTCAGGGCTATATTGCGGACGGGGTGGTCACCCGTCCCGACGCCACACCGCCCATGATCTCGGCGCCAGGGCCGCCCAAGGCCCGGGCCGTTGTTGTTCGGCCTCGCCACCCATCCCGCCCGACCAACGCCAACCTGCGGATGCCACACCCTGCCCGCCGCCCCGCCAGACCGGGTCGGCGGGCAGGGTTGTTTTGGAACGTGACCAATCAGGGTTACCAGCCAGGGCAAGGAGAGGAATCGGTGCATAACAAGCTGACAACCATGCAAGAAGCCGTGGCCAAATTCACCTGGGACGGCATGACCTACGCCCACGGCGCGGCCTACCCCGTCGGCTCGGACTCGGTGGCCTTTGGCCGGGAGATGGTCCGCCAGGGCCGCAAGGACCTCAACATGATCAGCCACTGCGGCTCCCAGCAGATCAACCTGCTGGCCGGGGTGGGGGCGGTGCGCCGGGTGGAGGTGGGCTTCTCGGGCCTGGAGGTGTACGGCTTCGCCAACGGGCTGAACCGGGCGGTGACCAACGGCAGCACCATCATCGAGGACTATTCCAACGGCGCCATGGCCATGCGCTTCTTTGGCGGGGCCATGAACTGGCCCTTTGTGCCGGCCACGGTGTGCATCCACAACGACCAGCAATTCTGCAGCGGCGACGAGCCGGACGTCTACCCCAACCAGAACAAGATCCCCTGGGTCACCGACCCCTTCACCGGCAAGAAAATCGGAGCCTTCTCGGTGCTCAGGCCCGACGTGGCCGCCATCCACGTGACCATGAGCGACATCTACGGCAACGCCATCATGCTGGGCTCGGAATGGAACCGCTTCGAGATGTCGCGGGCCTCCAAGCAGGTGGTGCTGGTGGCCGACCAGATCGTGGAGCACGAGTGCATCCTGCAGTACCCCAACCTGGTGCGCATCATCGCCGAATTGGTGGACGCGGTGATCTGGTGGCCCTTCTCCTCCTGGCCCCAGTCCTCGGCCGGCCTGTATGACAGCGACGAGGAGCACATGTTCGGCATGAACAAGATGCTCAAGACCGAGGAGGAGACCAAGCAGTACGTGGACAAGTACATCCTGTCCTACACCACCCGGGAGCAATACCAGGCCGTGATCGGCCCGGACAAGATGGCCAAACTCAGCGCGACCCCCTCGGCGCACCTGATGGACCCCTATCGCCAGTGGGTCATGAGCGCCGAAAAGGTCAAGGAACTCGAGGGCAGGAGGTAGGTAAGGTGGAATACACGCGTCAGGAATTCATGGCCATCGTCACCGGCCGCGAGCTCAAGGACGGCGAGCTGGCCATCTTCGGCGTCGGTCTGTCCATGCTGGCCGGCTATTTCGCCAAAAAGCACCACGCCCCCAACCTGCGCGCCTTCACCGAGGGCGGCATCTTCGGGGCCACCCCGGTGGGCGGCCTGCCCTGGGGCATCGAGTGCACGCGGCTTTCGGCCAACGCCACCAGTTTCACCAACGCTATCGACGCCTTGGGCTTTTTGGTGGCCTCGGGCCGCTGCGACGTGGCCATCATCGGCGCGGCCCAGATCGACAAGTTCGGCAACGTCAACACCACCGGCATCTGGGACGTGCCCCCGTGGCAGTCGGGCACCTACACCCCGCCCAAGGTGCGCATGAACGGCAGCGGCGGGGCCAACGACATCGCGGTGGGCTGCAAGCGCTACCTGATCATGGCCGCCCACGACAAGAAGCGCTTTGCCGAGAAGGTGGACTACAACTCCTCGCCAGGCTACCTGGACGGCGGCGACGCCCGTGAAAAGGCCGGCTTCGTGGGCGGCGGGCCCTCGGCCATCATCACCACCCTGGGCATCCTGCGGCCCGACCCGGTGACCAAGGAATTCTACCTGGACGCCTACTTCCCCTTCTCCAACGTGGAGGAGATCAAGGCCAACACCGGCTGGGCTCTGAAGGTTTCGCCCGAGGTGGCCATGGTGCCCGAGCCCACCGAGCACGAGCTGCAATGCCTGCGCGAGGTGGACGCAACCGGTTCTTTGCGCAAGAAATAGCCGCCTGCGGGGCGGATAAGGGCCCGCCACGGCTGGGTGGTCTTGCCCCAGCCCACCGCAACGGGCCAGGCGAGGTGTGAGAGGAGGCGCGGGTGCCCAACGCAACCGCGCAAGGTCGGACCGCCGTCGGGGGACAGCGGTTGGGCCGGAGCCATCACCGCAAAGGAGGAGAGTTCATGCGTTCTAGAGTCAAGTTGGTTGCGCTGGCAGCGGCGCTGGTAATGGCCCTGTGCATGGCCGTGCCGGCCATGGCGGCTTGGCAGGAGAACAAGCCGGAGTTCGTCTGGAAAGTGCAGTCCGGCTGGCCGCGCAGCAGCGGCCTGCACTACCTGCAGATGCGGACCCTGGACTTCATCGAGGCCTGGACCAAGGGCCGCATCAAGTTCGAGCGCTACAGCGACGGCGAGATCGTGCCTGGCTACGAGATCTGGAAGGCCGTGGAAAAGGGCATCCTGCCCGCCGGCGTGGCCTGCACCTGTTACGCCATGAGCCGCACCTGGACCTCGGGCATGTACTGTTCGGCCCCGGGCATGGGTCCGGTGGAGAAGATGGGCTTCTACCACGGCACCCCGGACGTGCTCAAGACCAAGGACTACCGCACCGAGGTGTGGAAGCAGCTCGAGGGCCTGGTGGCCAAGCACTTTGGCGGCCTGGTGGTCATGCCTTCGGCCATGCAGTCCACCGAGACCTTCCTCTATTCCATCAAGCCGATTAACACCATCGAGGACATGCAGAAGCTTAAGGTCCGCTCCGTGGGCGTGCGCGGCGACGTGTTCAAGGCCGCCGGCGTCAGCGTGGTGGGCATGCCGGCCGGCGAGGTGGTGGCGGCCATGGACCGCGGCGTCATCGACGCCTGCGAATTCGCCAACTTCTTCGGCGACATCCCCTTGGGCTTCGCCGCGGCGGCCAAGTACATCTACTTCAACCCCTACAGCTCCAGCCCCTCCAACCTGATGTTCTTCGTCAACGCCAAGGAGTGGGCCAAGCTGCCCCCCGACCTGCAGAAGCAGGTCCAGGAGGCCTGCTTCGAGTCCATGAAGTGGTCCCTGTCCGAGTGCCTTTTCGCCGACTTCCTGACCATGAAGCGGGCCGAGACCGAGTTCAAGGCCCAGATCGCCCTGATCCCCATGGATGTGGGCAAGTACATCCACGAGACCGCTGGCAAGTTCTATCAGGAGAAGGCGGGCAAGGACGAAGAGCTGAAGGCCTACATGGCCGAGCACGACAAGTTCTTTGCCCCGGACAACTACGGCAAGTACGTCAAATTCATCAAGTCGCTGATCTAGCAGCCACTTAACTGTCACGGACGGGGCCGGGCGGCCAAAAGCCGCCCGGCTCCTGCCCAACAACAGGAGGCCCGTCCATGTTTCTCGCATCCTACGTGAAGGCGGTGGACGCCATCAACGAGTGGGTCGGAAAGACGGTGATGTGGCTGCTTCTGGCCCTAACCGCTACGACCCTCTATGACATGCTGTCCCGCTACCTGACCGGTCAGTCCACCGACTGGGCTTTTGACATCAATTACATGCTCTTCGGCATCAACTTCATGCTGGCCGGCGCGTTCTGCATCAAGCATGACTCCCACGTGCGGGTGGACGCCATCTATGGCCGGTTCTCGCCGCGCGGCAAGGCCATCGTGGATATCGTCTTCTACGTCCTGATCATGTTCCCGTTCACCATCTTCTGCCTGGACGCCGCGTGGGACAGCTTCATCCAGGCTGTCGAATCCCGCGAGGTCTCCATCGTCAGTTCCTGGCATCCGCCCATCTATCACTATAAGTTCGTGATGCCCCTGACCTTCTTCCTGCTGCTCATCCAGGAGGTGGCGCAGTTCATCCGCTACCTCAACACAGTCATCAAGGGGGAACAGTCATGAGCGCAAACGAATGGTTGTCCCTCTGGATGCTTATCATCCTGCTGGCCGGCGTCATCATCGGCTGGCCGGTGGCCTGGGTGCTGGGCGGCCTGGGCATCATGTGCGGCGCCTTCGCCTTTGGCCCGGCCATCGCCTCCTATCAGGCCGCGCTCAGCACCTTCGGCGTCATGAGCGGCTGGGACCTGCTGGCGATACCCCTGTTCGTCTATATGGGCGTGGTCCTGGAGCGGGCCGACATTGCCGGACGCCTCTACCTGGGATTGCGCTTGGCCTTCGGCCCTATCAAGGGCGGCCTGTTGCTGGCCACCATGGGCATCGCGGTGCTGTTCGCGGCCTGCACCGGCATCGCCGCGGCCTCGGTCATCGCCATCGGCCTGATCGCCATGCCCTCCATGCTCAAGTACGGCTATGACAAGAAGCTCATCTCCGGCGCCATCTGCGCCGGCGGCGGCCTGGGCGTGATCATCCCGCCCAGCATAATGCTCATCGTCTACGGTCCGGTGGCCGGCGTGGCCATCAGCTCCCTGTTCTTCGCGGCCATGATCCCCGGCATCATGCTGGGCGGCATGTACATCCTCTACATGGCCATCATGTGCATCATCTGGCCGGACAAGGGCCCGACCATCTCCAAGGAGGAGCGCGCCGAATACACCTGGGGCGACATCGGCAGGCTCTTGCTGGTGGCCGGCGTGCCACCCATGCTGCTCATCGTGCTGGTGCTGGGCGGCATCTTCTTCGGTTTCGCCGCCCCCACCGAGGCCGCGGCCCTGGGCTCGGTCGGCGCCATCCTGCTCACCATCGGCTACCGCAAGTTCAACTTCCAGATGATCAAGGAAGCCAGCTACCAGGCGCTGAAGATAAGCACCTTCATCATGTGGCTGGTGGTGGGCGCCAAGTTCTTCATGGGCACCTTCAACAAGCTGGGCGGCGGCGCCATGATCGAGCGGGCGCTGATGTCCATCGCCGGCGGCGACCCCACCATCCTGCTCATCCTCATGCTGGCCATCGTGTTCATCCTGGGCATGTTCATGGACTGGATCGGCATCCTGCTGGTGGTGGTGCCCATCTTCATCCCCATGGTGGCGGCCATGAAGTGGGATCCCTACTGGTTCGCGGTGATGTTCTGCATCACCCTGCAGATCAGCTACATCACCCCGCCCTTTGCCTATTCGATCTTCTACCTCAAGGGGATCGCGCCGCCGGAGGTCTCGCTTTACGACATCTGCATGGGCTGCGTCCCCTTCATCCTGCTGCAGATCCTGGGGCTCATCATAATCTACTTCATCCCGGGGATAGCCACCTGGCTGCCCACGGCGCTGATGGCAGGCAAGTGAATCCGCGGGGCGGCCTAGACGGCCACCAAGCCGTCTCCGTCGCCCCCTGCAGAAAAAAGGGCAACCCCGCGTGTTCAACTGGCATCTGATTTGCTTAAGGAGATTGGCATGAGCTACGAGTTCATCATCTATGAAGAGAAGGAAGAGATCGGCATCCTCACCATCAACCGGGCCGAGAAGCGCAACGCGCTGGGTCTGGCTGCTGAGGAGGAGATGATGGCTTGCCTGAAGGACGCGGCCAAGCGGCACGCGGTCAAGGTCATCATTGTCAAGGGCGCCGGCCCCATCTTCTGCGCCGGCCACGACCGCCTGGAGATCCTGAACCGCCCGGTGATGGAGATCCGCCGCCTGTTCCACACCTCCTTCAACCTTATGTATACCCTGCGCACCATTCCCCAGTGCGTCATCGCCCAGGTGCACGGCATCGCCATGGCCGCCGGCTGCCACCTGGCTGCGGCCTGCGACCTCGTCGCGGCCGGCGCGGAGAAGGCCAAGCTGGGCATGACCGGCATGGTCTACTCCTACAACTGCTCCACCCCCACCGTGGCCGTCAGCCGCGCCGTGGGCCAGAAGAAGTGCATGGAGATGCTGATGACCGGCAACCTCTACTCGGCCCAGGAGGCCAAGGAGTTCGGCCTGGTCAACTTCGTCTTCCCCGACGACAAGCTGGACGAGGAGACCTGGAACTTCGCCCGTTCCATCTGCAAGCAGAACAGCAAGTACGGCATCCACATGTCCAAGCAGGTCTACTACGCCCAGGTCGAGATGACCGAGTGGCAGGCCTACCACTACACCAAGGAGATGATGGCCGTGGCCGGCATCAGCGCCAACTCCACCGAGGGCTTCACCGCCTTCCTGGACAAGCGCGAGCCGGTCTGGAACGACGACACCTTCTAGGTCAGACCATTAACCCGGTCCGGCCCTGCGGCGGGTCGGACCGGGCCCAGACAACAGGCGGGTGTTGGCCGGAAGGGTTTCGGCCGGCCAAACGGCCCAGGTTCGGAAAAGGAGTTCCCGCAATGACCGAGCAGCGACACATACCATTGGGGGTGGGGTTTTACCCCGACTGGTGGCACAAGAACCACGGCATCGTCTATGGCCGCGAATACTATTACAACCCCGACTACCGGGTCGAAACCCAAGCCAGGATGGCCAAGACCCTATACGAGCGCTTCGGGGATGTGGGCCTGGGCAACGCCAATCCCCAACCCCGGCCGTTGATCACCTTTGGCATGGTCATGCTGCCGGCCATCTTTGGTTGCGAGATCATTTTCGAGGAAGAGGCCCTGCCCTGGGCCATGCCCATGAACCTGTCCAAAGAAGAATGCGACAAGCTGGTCAAGCCCGACCTGCTTAACGTGGAACCCATGAAGACCGTGCTGGGCCAGATTGACTATCTCAAGGGCAAGTACGGCAAGGTGGTGGGCGACATCAACACCACCGGCGTGCAGAACCTGGCCCTGAAGCTCCGAGGCGACAGCCTGTACATCGACTACTTCGACGATCCGGATTTCGCCCACCGCCTGCTGGGCTTCTGCACCGATTGCATGATCGACCTGTGGCAGCTCATCTATCCCATCACCGGCACCGGCGCGGTGGACGTCACCCCCATGGCCGACCCCGCCATCTACTGTGTGCCCAACTGCACCGTGGAGCAGATATCCGGCGACACCTACGAGGAGTTCGGCCTGCCCTACGACAGCAAGCTGGCCCGGGCCTGCTCGCCCTTCGGCGTGCACCACTGCGGCAACCTGGACCCGGTGGTGGAGGTCTACGCCAAGATTCCCAACCTGGTCTTCATGGAGGCCGGCTTTGGCACCGATTTCGGGGGCGCCCGCAAGATCCTGGGGCCCGACGTGGCCTTCAACGCCCGCATCAGCCCGGTGCTGATGAAAAACGGCACCGCCGACGAGGTGGCCGCCGCGGTCAAGGACGCCATTGACCAGGGCGCGCCGCTCAGCAACTATTCCATCGACACCGTGGGCCTCACCCACGGCACCCCGGATGAAAACGTGCGGGCCGCGCGCCGCACGGCCATGGAATTCGGCAAGCTAAGCTAGAAACGGGGCGACAACATGCAGACCGTCATCTGGAGCAGCAAGGGCAAGGTGATCATCGCCCCGGAAAACCCGGTGGTGATGATCGGCGAGCGCATCAACCCCACCGGTCGGCGCAAGATGGCCGCGGCCCTGGAAGCCGGGGACATGTCGCTGATCCAGGCCGAGGCCACCCGCCAGGTGGCGGCCGGGTCCCAGGTGCTGGACGTCAACGTGGGCGTCTCCGGCCTGGACGAGCCGGCCCTGATGGTCGCGGCTATCAGGGCGGTCTCGGCAGTGGTCGATGTCCCCCTGTGCCTGGACTCGGCCTCGCCCAAGGCCCTGGAGGCCGGGTTGGCCGTATACGAGGGCAAGGCCCTGGTCAACTCGGTCAACGGCGAGGAGGCCAAACTCAAGGAGGTGCTGCCCCTGGTGGCCAGGCACAAGGCCGCGGTGGTGGCGCTCACCATGGACGACAACGGCATCCCCCGCGACGTGCCCACCCGCCTGGCCATCGCCGAGCGCATCCTCAACGAGGCGGCCAAGCTGGGCATCCCGGCCGAGGACATCGTCATCGACCCCCTGGCCATGAGCGTGGCCGCCGACGATCAGGCCGGCCTGGCCGCCCTGACCGCCATGGCCGTCATCCGCGACAAGCTGGGCGTGAACATGACCTCCGGGGCCAGCAACATCAGCTTCGGCCTGCCGGACCGGGTCTCGGTCAACGCCGTGTTCCTGGCCATGGCGGTGATGAACGGCTGCAACTGCCCCATCACCGACCCCACCGTGTGGGAGATTCGCCGCGCCCTGCTCATCGCCGACCTGATGCTGGGCAAGGACGAGTTCGCCATGAATTACATCACGGCCTATCGGGAGATCAACTCCGAGGACTAGGCCCCGCCCGGCCGCCCCACGGAGCGGCCCCGCACCGCAGGACCGCGGCCGGCGCACCGGCCGCCGCATGAGAACAAAGGAGTTGCAACCATGGCCGATCTGGAAGCCTTGAAGGAAGCCGTCATCAAGGGCAAGCGCAACGACGTGGTCAGCCTCGTCAAGGCCGCCTTGGGCGAGGGCATGGACCCGCAGATGCTTATCAACGAGTACATGATCGAGGCCCTCAAGGTGGTGGGGCAACGTTTCGAGCAGAAGAAGATCTTCGTGCCGGAGATGATGATCGCCGCCCGGGCCATGCAGGCCGGCGTGGACATGCTTAAGCCCGCGCTGGAAAGCGGCGGCGGCGGCCAGACGCTCGGCACCATCATCATGGGCACGGTCTTCGGCGACCTGCACGACATCGGCAAGAACCTGGTCTGCCTGATGCTGGAGAGTTCAGGCTTCAAGGTGGTCAACATCGGCGAAAACGTGCCGGCCGAGAAGTTCGTGGACGCGGCCAAGGAGCACAACGCGGACGTGGTGGGGCTCTCCAGCCTGCTCACCACCGGCGACCCTTACGTCAAATCCACCGTGGCCGCGCTGAAGGCCAGCGAGCTGGGCGGCAAGGTGAAGATCATGTGCGGCGGCGCCGCCCTGACCCCCAAGTACGTGCTGGATGAGTGCCAGGCCGACGGCTACGCCCCCGACGCGGTGGCCGCCGTGCGCATGGCCAAGGACCTGATGGGCATCCAGTAACGCGCCCGGCGCGGCGGGGATATCCCCCCCATTCCCGACCGCGCCGGCCGTTACACTCCAGGCAATCTTCCGCCGCCGGCAGCAGCTCGCACCCACACCATTGTAAGCCGGCGGCGGAAGCTTGCCTGGTTTCATTGCCTGGCCACGCCTATAATTCTTGCCAACGCCGCCCCACCACCATTAGGAGCCCGCCCATGTCCGCCGCCATCGTCTTCCAGCCCATGGGCCGCCGGACCGAGGCCCGGCCGGGCCGGAGCCTGCTAGAGGCCGCCTCCGAGCTGGACCTGGGCCTGGAGGCCACCTGCGGCGGCAAGGGGCTTTGCGGCCGCTGCCGGGTGCGCCCGGCCGACCCCGCGCCGGCCACGCCCGAGGAGCTGCGCCTGCTGGGCCCGGCGGTGACCGAGGGCTGGCGGCTGGCCTGCCGCACCGAGCTGCCCCAGGGCGGTGTGGTCTGGGTGCCCGAGGAAAGCCTGCGCCGCCACCAGGTCATCCTCACCGCCGGGGCCGAGCTGGAAGTCGAGCTGGACCCGGCCCTGCGCCAGCACCAAGTGAGCGTGCCGGCACCGGAACTCACGCATATCGTGGCCGGCCGCGAGCGCCTGGCCGCGGCCCTGGCCGCCCAGACCGGCCAGGCCGAGCCCGAGCTGCCCCTCATGGTGCTGCGCGGTCTGCCCGCCGCCCTGGCCGCTGATGGCGGCCGGGTCACCGCCGCCTTGTGGCAGGGCCGCCGGGTCATGGAGGTTCTGCCCGGCGCGGGCGCACCGGCCCTGGGCCTGGCCGTGGACCTGGGCACCACCACCGTGGTGGCCTATCTCTGCGATTTGGCCGACGGCCGGGTGCTGGCGGTCAAGGCGGCCATGAACCCCCAGGTGGCGCTGGGCGACGACGTGATCAGCCGCATCGCCGTGGCCGGCCAGGGCCCCGCCGCCCTGGCCGGGCTGGGCCGCCAGGCCGTGGAGTGCATCAACGCCCTGGCCGCCGCGGCCTGCGCCGAGGCCGGGCTTGCGCCGGGGCGCATCCTGGAATGCACCCTGGTGGGCAACACCCCCATGCACCACCTCTGCCTGGGCCTGGACCCGTCCGGCCTGGCCAGCGCGCCCTACGCGCCGGTGGTGGGCGCGGCCCTGGACTTGCCGGCCATTGAGCCGGGTTTTGCGCTGCATCCCCGCGCCAACCTGCACGTGCTGCCGGTCAAGGCCGGATTCGTGGGCGCGGACACCGTGGCCGTGGCCCTGGCCGTGGCCGCCGACCGGGTGAGCGAGCCCACCCTGATCCTGGATCTGGGCACCAACGGCGAGATGATCCTGGCCGCGCCGGGGCGCATGCTGTGCTGCTCCACCGCCGCCGGCCCGGCCTTCGAGGGCGGCCACATCGCCCAGGGCATGCGCGGCGCGCCGGGCGCGGTGGACCAGGTGCGCCTGGACCCCGCCACCCTGGAGCCCACGCTCTCGGTCATCGGCGGCGGCAAGCCCCTGGGCCTGTGCGGCTCGGGCATCATCAGCGCCGTGGCCGCCCTGGTCAGCGCCGGCCTGGTGCCGCCCTCCGGCGGCTATGACCTTGACCGCGGCCACCCCCGCCTGCGCCAGGGCCCCGAAGGCCTGGAATTCGTGCTGGCCTGGGCGGCCGAGACCGCCCACGGCCGCGACCTCTCCCTCTCGGCTAAGGACCTGGCCGAGGTGCAATTGGCCAAGGGCGCGGTGGCGGCCGGGGTGGGCCTGATGCTGGCCCGCCTGGGCCTGGATAGACCCGCGCGGGTGCTTTTGGCTGGGGCTTTCGGCAACTACCTGGACCCGGCCGCGGCCCTGGCCATCGGCCTGTTCCCGGACGTGGGTCTCGCCAACGTGCGGGGCGTGGGCAACGCGGCCGGCGGCGGGGCCATCCTGGCGCTCCTGAACCAGGGCCAGCGCCGCCGGGCCGGAGCCATCGCCCAGGCCATGGAGTACCTGGAGCTGGCCGCCCTGCCCGAGTTCCCGGACGCCTTTGTGGAGGGCATGTTCTTCCCGGAGCCGCAGGCATGAGCCCAAATACGCGGCTGATCGTCATCGGCGGGTTCCTGGGCGCGGGCAAGACCAGCCTGCTCCTGGCCTGGGCCCGGCTGCTCCTGGCGGGCGGGGCGCGGGTGGCGGTGCTGGAGAACGAGGCCGGCCGGGTGGGCGTGGACGACGAGTTCCTGCGCGGCCAGGGCCTCTTGGTGCGCCACGTGCTGGGCGGCTGCGCCTGCTGCGACGGCCTGGGCCGCATCCTGGACCAGCTCCTGGCCCTGCTGGATTCCGGCCAGTACGACGTGATCTTCCTGGAGCCCACCGGCGTGGCGGCCCTGGACCAGCTTTTGGCCAACCTGCCCGCCAGCCGGCCGAGCCTCTCCATCCAGGCCGTGGCCCTGGCCGACGCCACCCGCTTCGCGACCCTGCTCAAGGGCCTGCCCAAGCTGGCAAACGCCCAGGTGGCCCCGGCCCAGGCCGTGGTCATCAGCAAGGCAGACCTGGCCGACGCGGCCGGCCTGGCGGCCGTGGCCGCGGCCGTGACGGGCATCAACCCGGCCGCCCGCCAGGTCGAGGCCGACCTGCTGACCCACGCCGCAGAGGCGGCCGCGGCCCTGGAAGGCCTGCTGACCGGTCCGGCCGCCGCCGCCCGGCCCGAGGGCGGG
>JAZDHW010000089.1:0-11564 GCA_043805555.1 Pseudomonadota bacterium | reverse complement strand
GGCGCAACTGGCGGTGGTGCAAAAGCAATCCATTATCGGGCCGATCAGTGGACCTTTTTCTTCCGGACAGGGGGCAACCGGCAAAGAGCATGCCCGCGGCCGGCTGGTCAAGGCCGCCGCCAGGCGCCGAAAGGGAAGCCTCTAACAGCCGGCAAGGGCATGCTAGCTCCTCTGCCACCAACTTCGGGACAAGCCCTATTTGCTGCAACCGCCCTTCTTTAGTGAGCACCGGCGGACCACCCAAAAGCAGCGCTCGAATGTCATCCGGCACCTGGTCGGCTTCCGGTTTGCTGGACCAGCCACACATGTTGCAACGCTTTCGCATGGGCCCAAGAGTCAAAACCCAAACCAAGGGCCCTAAGACCGTGGAAATTAGACCCCAATCGAGAGCAACAAGAATGGCTCCCGGAATCCAAGCCGTAGCTAAGAACGCAATCAAGTGCCCAACACCTATCTGACGCCGCCAGATGGTGACCCGCTTGCACACCGGGCAATATACTGATTCCATATCCCCCTCCCATGTAGACACAACAGTTGTATGCGTATAATCCGAGCAGATAGAAAAGCGCAAGGCCCACAATTACTTTTTTCAAGTTCCCCGGCCTTTCACCAGCCTTGACAGCGCGGCGGCCGGGCCATTAGCCTTGGCGCAGCGAGACACCCTAACCGGACAGAGGCCTTGAAGATATCCGCCCACATCCTGCCCCGCCGGGTGATCCTGGCCCTGGGCTGGGGCCTGCGCTATTGGGGCCTGGCCTGGGGGCCGGACCCGGCCGCGGCCACCCACCCCGAGGAGTGGACCTGGCAGATCATCGACGCCCTGTCCTTTGGCTCGCCCACCTATCCCGGCCTGTGGACCCAGGCCTTCTACAGCCTGGCCGCCCTGGTGCGCGGGGCCATCTCCACCCTGGCCGGCTGGCTGGGGGTCTGGCTGGGCGAGGTGCGCACCACCACCGAGCTGATGCTGCCGGCCAAGCTGGCCGGCCGGGTCACGGTGGCCTTCTTGGGCGGGCTCCAGGTCTGGATGGCCTACATGGTGGCCCGGCGCTACTTCGACAGCGTGGCCACCGGCCTGCTGGCCGCGGCGGTGCTGGCGGTCAGCCCGGTGCTGGTGTCCCAGAGCCACTACCTGTCCCTGGACATCCCCCTGGGCCTGGCGGTGATGGCCTGCCTGTGGGCGGCCTGGTGGGTGGCGCACCGCCCCGGCGCGGGCAGCCTGGCCGTGGCCGGCCTGGCCCTGGGGCTCACCGTGACCACCAAAGCCAGCGGCGTGCTCATCCTGCCGGTCATCGCCGGGGCCTATGTCCTGGCCCTTCGCCGCGGCTTCCCGGAGCGCTGGCAGTGGGCCGCGGCCTGGCCCCTGGCCTTTTTGGGCGGCCTCATGGGCGGGCTCTTGCTGGGTTATCCCGGCTTTTTGGTGCGCCTGCCCGAGGTGGGCGACGTCATCAGCGCCTCCTTCGGCCCCTCCGGCTCCCTGGAGCACGGCTGGTGGGCCCATCTGGCCGAGCGCGGGCGCCAGGTGCTGCGGCTGCTGGGCCGCTCGGTGGGCCTGGAGCTCATGGGCCTGTGGCTCATCGCGGCCGGGGTGGTGCTCTGGCGGCGGCAATGGCAGCGGCTGCTCTTGCTCATCTTCCCGCCCCTGTACCTGGCCGCCAGCCTGGCCATCCTGAAGGGCTCGGTGGAAGGCCAGCAGGCGGTCTGGCTGCCGGCGGCCCTCATGGCCGCCTGCTGGCCCCTGGTGCTGGCCGCCCGCCGCCTGCCCGGCCGCTGGCTGCCGGTGGCCGCGGTCACGGCCCTGGGAGTGCTGCTCTGCGCCCTGCCCCTGTGGCGTTCGCTGGGGGTGGGTTATCTCTTCTGGCAGCAGGACACCTTTGGCGCGGCGCGCTTCTGGCTGGGGGCCAACCTGCCAGTCGGGGCCCAGGTGCTGGCCCTGGGCCACACCCCGCCGGGGCTCTTCCCCGGCCAGCGTCAACTGGGCCGCGGCGAGGCCCTGCCCGCACCCGCGCCGGCCGGTAGCTACCTGCTCACCAGCTCCCTGGGCCCGGACGGCGACCCCTGCTGGCGGCCGGGTGCGCCCGGCGCGCCGGCCGCGCCGCCGGAATCCGAGTGGCAACTGCTGCAAGAATTCGACCTGCGCGCCGGCCCGGACGGCCGCGCGGCCCAGGCCCCCTGCTTCCCGCGCTGGGTCAGCCCCCGGGTGGAGGTCTATGCCGCGGCCCCCAGCCGGCCGGTGCGCCAGCCCCTGGCCCTGGAGCGGCCCGGGGTGGGCTCGGCCCGGCGCTACGCGCTGGTCCACGGCGACCAGATTGCCTACGGCCGACCCGAGAACGCCTTTTGGCTGAAAGGCCCGGGCCTGGCCCAGCGGGTGCTGCGCCTGACCGGGCCCCTGGAAGACCTGGGCCTGGACCTGCACAACGCCGGCACGGACCTGGCCCTGGTCCAGGTGCACCAGGGGCTCATGCCCGGCCGCCTGGTGACCATCTACCCCGGCCAGGATCTGCACCTGCCGCTGCGGGCCGTGGCTTGGCCGCCCATGATGGACGGCTTCTACCCGGTGCGGGTGGTGCTGCGCCGGGGGGGCCTGGTGCTGGCCCGCCTGGAGTGGGACCCCCTGCTGCGCGGCAGCCGGGCCCTGGAGTCCGGCGCTATCGCCCTGGCCGCCGAGCAGTTGCACCAGGCGGCGCAGACGCACCCCGACGCCTTCGAGGCCCAGGCCCTGCTGGCCGTGGCCCTGGCCCGCCTGGGTCGCTATGACCAGGCCGGCGCGGCCCTGGCGGCGCTGGCCGGGCCGGACCAGGAGCCGGCCCGCACCTACCGGGCCCTGGCCGCCGGGCCGGGGCCGGGGGCGGCCGGCCAGGCGGCCTGGCAGGATGAGTTCAGCCGCTTCACCGGCTACCACTACGCCCTGCTGCGCCAGGCCAGCAGCCTGACCTTTCGCATCGGCGGACCGGCCTGCCGGGCCGAGGGCGAGGACCTGCCCCTGTCCGGTCCGGGCTTCCACGGCAGCCTGAGCCGTCAGGCCGGCCAGGCCGGACCGTCCGGCAATGTCCTGCGCCTGTGGCTGGACGAGCCCTTCCCCGGAGGACCCTTTGCCGTGGAACTGGGCCTGGCCGTCAAGGGCGCGGCCCCGGCCGGCGACCTGGCCCAGGTGGAGGTCTGGGGCCAGGACCGCCAGGGCAGCCGCCGCCTGGCCCAACGCAGCCTGCGCGCGGCCGACCTGGCCGTTGGCGCGGGCCGGGTCAGCCTGCCCATCGCGCTGGCCAGCGCCGCCACCCGCCTGGAGCTGCGCCTGACCTATGCCGGCAGCCTGGACCTGCGGCTCATGGACCTGACCGTGGGGGCCGACCTGCCGGCCCACCTGCGCCGGGTCCTGCGCTGGCACCACGACGCCCAGGGCCGGGTGGCCCTGGCCGCCGGCCGCCACCAGGCCGCGGTGGCCGCCTTCGAGTCGCTCCTGGCCCCTGGACCCCGGCTTCAGCGCGGCCTATCTGCCCCTGGCCCAGGCGCTGATCAACACCGGCCGCCTGGAGGCCGCCCAGGCCCAGGTGCAGAAAGCCGAGGAGCTGTTCGCCAGCCAGCCCGAGGAGCTGGCCCAGGTGCGCGACCTCTACGCCGTGTTGCAGCGGCCGGCCGACCAGGCCCGGGTGGACCAGCGCCTGGCCGACCTGCGCCCGTCGCTGAAGCGCGAGGCCCGCTTCGCCAATGGCCTGGCGCTACTAGGCTATGACCTCAGCAGCGGCGAGGTGCGGGCTGGCGCCGGCCTGGACCTGGGCTACTATTGGCAGGTCTGGTCGCGGCCGCCGCTCAACTACTATATATTCGTTCACCTTAAGGGCCAGGACAAGATACTCACCTTCGACCACCTGCTGGACCACGGCCGCCGCGAAATGACCGGCCTCCTGCCCGGCCAGGTGGTGCGCGAGAACTACCGCATCAACATCCCGGCCTCGGTGCGGCCGGGGCGTTATCAGCTCTTGGTGGGCATGTGGGACCCGCGCTACACTGGACAACGGGTGCCGGTGACGGCGGGCGCGGGCGCGGGGGCCGATGAGGTGCTGCTCACCACCCTGGAGATCCGCTAGACCGGCGCGGGAGGCCGATCCGGCTGACAACCCAACCTGAGCGCGGGCGACCGCGGGGGGGCGCGCAGATGAAGGTGGTTATCCTGGCCGGGGGCTTCGGCAGCCGTTTGAGCGAGGAGACCGAGGTCAAGCCCAAGCCCATGGTGGAGGTCGGCGGCCGGCCCATCCTGTGGCATATCATGAAGATCTACGCCCAACAGGGCTTCAGCGATTTTTTGGTCCTGCTGGGCTACAAGGGCTATGTCATCAAGGAGTATTTCGTCAACTATGTGCTCCACGAGGCCGACCTGACCGTGGACCTGGCCGCCAACCGCCTGGATGTCCACGCCTCTTCCTGCGAGCCCTGGCGGGTGACCCTGGCCGAGACCGGGCTGACCACCCTGACCGGCGGGCGCATCAAGCGCGCCCGGCCCCACCTGGGCGACGAGACCTTCAGGCTCACCTACGGCGACGGGGTGGCCGACGTGGACCTGGCCGCGCTCCTGGCCTTCCACCGCGGCCACGGCCGGGCCTGCACCCTGACCGCGGTGCAGCCCAGCGGCCGTTTCGGGGCCCTGACCCTGGCCGGGGACGGGCGCATCACCCAGTTCTGCGAAAAGGCCCAGGAGGACACCGCCTGGGTGAACGGCGGGTTTTTCGTCTGCGAGCCCTCGGTCTTCGACTACATCGCCGGCGATGACACGGTTTGGGAGGACCAGCCCCTGTGCCGCTTGGCGGCCGACGGCGAACTCTTCTCCTATCAGCATCACGGCTTCTGGAAGTGCATGGACACCATGCGCGAAAAGCTTGAGCTGAACCAGCTATGGGAAAGCGGCCAGGCGCGATGGAAGATCTGGGACTGAACCGGCTCTTCGGCGGGGCCTATGCCGGCCGGCGGGTGCTGGTCACCGGCCACAGCGGCTTCAAGGGCTCCTGGCTGACCCTGTGGCTCAGGACCCTGGGCGCGCAGGTGCTGGGCCTCTCCCTGGATCCGCCCTCCGACCCCCACCACCTGGCGCTCTTGGCCGGGCTGGACCTGGGCTGCAAGGAGCAGCGCCTGGACCTGCGCGACGGGCCGGCCCTGGCCGCGGCCGTGGCCGGGTTCGCGCCCGAGGCGGTCTTCCACCTGGCCGCCCAGCCCCTGGTGCGCGCCTCCTACGCCGATCCGGCCGCCACGTTTGCGGTCAACCTCATGGGCACGGTGAACCTGCTGGAAGCCTGCCGCGCGGTGGATGGCCTCAAGGCGGTGGTGGTGGTCACCAGCGACAAGTGCTACGAGAACCGCGAGTGGGCCTGGGGCTACCGCGAGAGCGACCCCCTGGGCGGCCGCGACCCCTACAGCGCCTCCAAGGGCTGCGCCGAGATCGCCACCGCGGCCTATCGCCGCTCGTTTTTCCAGGCCGCGGCCGGCGGCCACCCGGCCCTGGTGGCCAGCGCGCGGGCCGGCAACGTCATCGGCGGCGGCGACTGGGGCGCGGACCGCCTGGTGCCGGACCTGGTCCGGGCCGCGGCGGCCGGCCAGAGAGCCCTGCTGCGCCACCCCCAGGCGGTGCGCCCCTGGCAGCACGTGCTGGACCCCCTGGCCGGCTATCTGCTGCTGGCCTGGCGGCTCATTGAGGGCCGGGCCGATCTGGCCGCGGCCTTCAACTTCGGTCCGGCCGGCGAGGGCGACCTGAGCGTGGCCGGGCTGGCCGGCCGCCTGGCTGAGCAATGGCCGGCGGTGCGCTATGCCAGCGACCCGGCCGGGCTCGGCCTGCACGAGGCGGCCAACCTGCGCCTGGATTCCAGTCAGGCCGCGGCGCGGTTGGGCTGGCGGCCGGTCTGGGACGCGGCGGAGGCCGTGGCCCGCACCGCCCAGTGGCACCGGGCCTGGCAGGAGGAGGGCAGGGTGACGAGCGCCGCGCAGTTGGCCGACTATTGCCGCCAAGCCGCCGGGCTGGGCCTGGCCTGGGCCCAATCATGGGCGTGATCCTCATGACCGGGGCCACCGGTTTCCTGGGCAGCCGCCTGGCCGCGCGCCTGGCCGGGGGGCACGACCTGGTGCTGCTCAAGCGCAGCGCCTCGGACACCGGCCGCCTGGGCCGCCTGGCGCGGGAACTGCCCATCTACGACCTGGACCGGGACGGCCTCAATGAGGCCCTGGCCGCCCACCCGGTGGAGGTGGTCATCCACACCGCCACCGACTACGGCCGCTCCGGGGCCATCGAGCCGGTGCTCACGGCCAACCTGGTGTTGCCGGTGTCGGTGGCCGCCGCCGCGGCTGCGGCCGGCGCGCGGGCCTTTCTCAACGCCGACACCGTGCTGCCGCGCTTCCTGAACCCCTACGCCCTGGCCAAGGCCCAGCTCAAGGAGTGGCTGCGGCTCATGGGCGCGCGCCTGGCCTCGGTCAACCTGGCCCTGCAATCCTTCTACGGCCCCGGCGAGGGCGCGGAGGCCTTTGTCAGCAGCACCCTGCTGGGCCTGATGGCCGGCGGCTCGGAACTGCCCTTCACCCCCGGCGACCAGGCGCGCGACTTCATCTACATCGACGACGTGGTGGAGGCCTTCGCCCTGGTGGTGGAGCGCCTGGACGAGCTGGGGCCGGGACAGCACGAGGTGCAGGTGGGCTCGGGCCGGGCGCTGAGCATCCGCCAGTTCGTGGCGCTGGCCAAGGAGCTGACCCACAGCGCGGTGGATCCGGAGTTCGGGGCCAAGCCCTACCGGCCCGAGGAGCCCATGCGCTGCTGCGCCGACGTCAGCCGCCTGGAGACCTGGGGCTGGCGGGCGCGGGTGGATTTGGCCGAGGGCCTCACGCGCACCATCGCCCATTTGCGGGGCCCGGCCGGGGGCGGGGCGTGAGCCGCCTGGATCAGCTCAAGGCCGAGATACTGGCCAAGCTGGCCGAGTACGAGAGCCTGCGCCAGGTCGAGAGCGCCCAGGCCTTCCGGCCGGGGGTGGACCGCATCAATTACGCCGGCCGCTGGTGGGGGCCGGAGGAGCTGGTCAGCCTGGGCGAGGCCGCCCTGGAGTTCTGGCTCACCTATGGCCGCTTCTCCCGCCGGCTGGAGGCCGACCTGGCCGACCGCCATGGCGCGCGGGCCTGCCTGTTGGTCAACTCCGGCTCCTCGGCCAACCTGCTGGCCCTGGCCGCGCTCACCTCGCCGCTCCTCAAAGACCGCGCCCTGCGCCCCGGCGACGAGGTCATCACCACCGCCTGCGGCTTCCCCACCACCTGCGCGCCCATCGTGCAGTTGGGCTTGCTGCCGGTCTTCGTGGACGTGACCCTGCCATGCGCCAACCTGGACGTGAGCCAGCTCGAGGCCGCGCTCACGCCCCGCACCCGGGCGGTGATGGCCGCCCACACCCTGGGCAATCCCTTCGACCTGGCCGCGGTGAGCGAGTTCTGCCAGCGCCACGGCCTGTGGCTCGTCGAGGACAACTGCGACGCCCTGGGCGGGCTCTTCGCCGGCCGGCCCACCGGGTCCTGGGGCCACCTGGCCAGCCTAAGCTTCTACCCGGCCCACCACATCACCACCGGCGAGGGCGGGGCGGTGCTGATCAACGACCCCGCGCTGATCCGGCCGGCGCTGTCCCTGCGCGACTGGGGGCGCGACTGCTGGTGCGATTCCGGCCGCGACGACACCTGCGGCAAGCGCTTCAGCCAGCAGCACGGCAGCCTGCCCTTTGGCTATGACCACAAGTACGTCTACAGCCATTTCGGCTACAACCTGAAGATGACCGACCTGCAGGCGGCCATCGGCTGCGCGCAGTTGAAGCGCCTGGATGAGGTCGTCCGCCGCCGGCGCGAGAACCACGCCTACCTGTGCGCGGCCCTGGCCGGCTGGCAGGACTATTTTATCCTGCCCCAGGCCACGGAGGGCAGCGAGCCCTCCTGGTTCGGCTGCCTGCTCACGGTGCGGGCGGCCGCGCCCTTTGGCAAACAGGCGCTGGTGGAGCACCTGGAGGCCGGGCTCATCCAGACCCGCCAGCTTTTCGGCGGCAACCTGGTGCGCCAGCCCCTGTTCAGCGACCTGAGCGAGGGCCGCGACTACCGCGTCGCCGCGCCATTGCGCGTCACCGACCGCATCATGCACGACAGCTTCTGGCTGGGGGTCCACCCCGGCCTGGACCAACCGCGCCTGGACTACATGATCGCGCGCATCCGCGCCTTTGCCCAAGGGAGCGGCGCATGAGGCATCTCATCACCGGCGGCGGCGGCTTCGTGGGCAGCAACCTGGCGGCCGAGGTCTTGCGGCGCGGCGGCGAGCTGACCGTCTTTGACAACCTCTCCCGGGTGGGCGCGGCCGAGAACCTGGCCTGGCTGCGCCAGCGGGGCGACTACACCTTCATCCATGGCGACGTGCGCAGCGCCGAGGACCTGGGCCGGGCGGTGGCCGCGGCCCGGCCCGAGGCCGTCTTCCACGTGGCCGGCCAGGTGAGCATGCTCACCAGCCTGGAATACCCCCGCCTGGACTTCGAGGTCAACGCCCTGGGCACCTTCAACCTGCTGGAGGCCGTGCGCCGCCACTGCCCGGACGCGGTGGTGCTCTATTCCTCCAGCAACAAGGTCTATGGCGACCTTCAGTGTCTGCGCCTCACGGAGACGCCCACCCGCTGGAGCGCGCCGGATTATCCGGCCGGCCTGGGCGAGGATGTTCCCCTGGAGTTCCACTCGCCCTACGGCTGCTCCAAGGGCGCGGCCGAGCAATACCTGCTGGACTACCACCGCATGTACGGGCTCAGGACGGCCGTGTTCCGCCACAGCTCCATGTACGGCCCCGGCCAGTTCGCCACCTTCAGCCAGGGCTGGGTGGGCTGGTTCTGCCAAAAGGCCATCGAGGCAAAACGCGGCCAGGCCGCCGAGCCTTTCACCATCAGCGGCGACGGCAAGCAGGTGCGCGACCTGCTCTATGCCGACGACCTGGTGGCGCTGTACTTCGCGGCCGTGGAGCATATCGACGCGGCCCAGGGCCAGGCATTCAACATCGGCGGCGGCATGGCCAACAGCCTCTCGCTCATCGAGCTGTTCGCCTTCCTGGAGGCCGAGCTGGGCGTGCGCCTGAATTATCGACGCATGGCGGTGCGCATAAGCGACCAGCGCGTCTTCGTGGCCGATAACGCCAAGGCCCAGCGCCTCCTGGGCTGGTCGCCGCGGGTGGGCAAGGAGCCGGGCCTGCGGGCCATGCTGGCCTGGGTGGGCGATGGCCTCCGCCCGGCCTGAGCTTTCCGTGGTCCTGCCCGCCTATCAGGAGGCGGAGAACCTGCGGGTGCTGCTGCCGCGCCTGGCCGCGGTGCTGGGCGACCTGCCCGGCGGGGCCGAGGTGCTGGTGGTGGACGCCATGGCCGCCATGGACGCCACCGCGGCGGTCTGCGCGGCCGCGGGCGCGGCCTGCCTGAACCGCACGGGCGGCAACGCCTATGGCGACGCGGTGCGCACCGGCATCGCCCGGGCCCAGGGCCGCTACATCCTGTTCATGGACGCCGACGGCAGCCACGACCCGGAGTTCATCGCCAAGATGTTCGCCCGGCGCGGGCCGCACGCGGTGGTGGTGGCCAGCCGCTACGTGGCCGGCGGCGACACCGAGAACCCCAGGCGCCTGATCCTGATGTCGCGGCTGGTGAACCTGGTCTACGCCCTGGTGCTGGGCCTGCGCTGCCGGGACGTCTCCAACAGCTTCAAGCTCTACCCGGCCGCGCTGATCAAGCCGCTGACCCTCAGGTGCGCCAATTTCGACGTGGTGGAGGAGCTTCTGGTCAAGGCCGCCCGCCGCGAGCCCGGCCTGACCATCATCGAGCTACCCTTTACCTTTAAAAAGCGCCGGTTCGGCCAGACCAAGCGCAACCTCTTCCTCTTCATGCTCACCTACCTCTGGTCGCTGATGCGCCTGCGTTTGGGCCGCTAGCCGGCCGCGGTCAACCGGCTTGACAGGGCCGCCCGCCACGGTCAAGGTTGGGCCAACCTCAGCGGGAGTCAGGCATGGACGCGCAGGCGGCGGGGGCGGCGAAAGGACCGGTGAGTCCGGAACAGGTCAGCGTGGTGCTGCCAACCTTTAACGAGGCGGGCAACATCGTACTCCTGATGCAGGGCATCCTGGACGCCCTGGGCCCGGCGGTGGAGATCATCGTGGTGGATGACGCCAGCGGCGACGGCACCGCCGGCGCGGTGCGCGCCTTTGCCGTGGACCACCCCCAGGCCCGCCTGGTCTACCGCGCCAACGAGCGCGGGCTCACCTCAGCCATCTGGCGGGGCATCAGCGAAAGCGCCCGGCCGGTGGTCTGCTGGATGGACTGCGACCTGTCCATGCCGCCGGCCGAATGGCCGCGCATCCTGGCCGCGCTGGAGGGCCACGACCTGGCCCTGGGCTCGCGCTACGCCCCCGGCGGCCGCGACGAGGGCCACGGCTGGCTGGGCCGCCTGCTCTCCCAGACCATCTGCCGCATGTCGCGCCTGCTGCTGGGCGGGCGGGTGCTGGATCTCACCAGCGGCTTCATGGCCGTGCGGCGGGGCGTGCTGATGGAGCTGGGCCTGCGCGGCGACTACGGCGAGTACTGCATCGACCTGATCCACCGCGCCCAGCGCCGGGGCTATCAGGCCGTCGAGGTGCCCTATGTCTGCGTGCCCCGCCACAGCGGCGAATCCAAGACCTCGGTGGGCATCGGCGGGTTCCTGCGCCGGGGGCCGGGCTACCTGGCCGCGGTCTGGCGGCTGTGGCGCTCCGAGGGCCGGGTGCGCGGCTAAAGAGCGCCTAGTCCATTTGCCCCGGCCGCGCCGGCAGCAGCATGATCCGGGCCACGCTCCAGTGATAGGTGGGGTGGCTGCCGGTCTGGGTGAGGCGGATGCGCCGCACCATCTGAGGCGCGAAACGCACCCCCTGCACCCCGCCCCGGCGCAGCACCCGCCCGCCGCCCCAGGCCGGCGCGCCGCCCGTCACCCGCAGGCCGTCCGGTTGCCGCCAGAGCCCGTCGCCGGGATCGACCTCCACCCGGAGCCGCCGCGGCCAGTCCGTGGGCCAATCCCCCACCTCGCAGCGCAGCCCGGCCAGCAAGAGCGCTTGGCCCAGGTCCAGCTCCAGCCATTGGCCCGGCCCCTGGGGCGCGCCCGGATGCCAGCGGGTGTCGGCCCGGCCGTCCAGGATCTTGGCCGCGTCCTCCAGGCGGCGGGAGGCCTGCACCCGCGTCCCGGCCGGGGGCGGGGCCCAGGCCTCGGGGGGCCGGGGGGCGAGGCTGGTGACGATCACCTGGCCGCCCCGGCGCTCGATGACCGGCGGCGTGGCCAGGCGGCCCTCCAGGATGCCCAGGCTGGCCGGCCAGGCCTCGGCCGGCAGCACCAGGGCCGTAGCCGGGCCCAGGTTCAGGTCCAGGCGGCGGGCCGGCGGGGTGAACTCCGGCGGCAGTTGCAGGTCGATGAGCCCCGCGCGCTTCTCCGGCAGCCGGGCCAGGAGCGGCGGCGGTCCGTAGACCGGCGCGGCCGTGGCCAGGGCCGGGGCGGCGGCCAGGGCGTCGGGCGCGGGGTCGGCCTGGGCC
>JAZDHW010000088.1:0-18767 GCA_043805555.1 Pseudomonadota bacterium | reverse complement strand
CGGCGCAGGCGCGGCCGGCTGGGGCGGGGCCTTGGGCGCGCCGGCCGGCTTGGCCTCGGCTGGTTCGGGCTGGGGCGCGGCCTCCTGCAAGGGCGGCAGGCCGGTTGCGGGCTGGACCTGGATGTCGTTTTCGTCGCGCAGGAAGATGAAGACGTCGTCCACCGCCTCCTGCCCGGCCCCGGTCCTGAGCCACACCTCCCACCACAGATAGAGGCGGTCGGGCAGCAGTTCGCCGAAGTCGGGCAGGCCCTCGGCATGGCAGACCACCCGCTCCAGCCGGCCCAGGTCGCTGAGCTCCAGCATGATCTGCAGGGGGTCCACGCCGCTGTCCAGCACCTGGGGCTGCAGGTGCAGCGCGATGTAGTAGAGGGCTTGGCCGTCGCCGGCCGCATCGCCGTTGCTGGCGGAGCGGAGAGGCCCTTCAGCCGCCGCCCGGCTGATGGGGGGCTTGACGGGCTCCTCGCCCAGGCGGCGGGCCAGCATGGCCAGCATCTCGCGCGGGCGTTCAGGGCTCTGGCCGGCCAGGCGGCCCTGCACCAGCACCTTGAGCGCGTCCACCGCGCCCAGGAGCAGGCCCACCACCTCGGCGTCGGGCGTGCACCGGCCCTGGCGCATCTCGTCCAGCAGACCCTCCATCAGGTGGGTCAGCTCGACGACGTCCTCGAAACCCACGATCCCCGCGTTGCCCTTCATGGTGTGGGCGGCGCGGAAGACCGCGTTGATCTCCTCGGGGTCCTCGCTGCCTTCCAACTGCAATAGCCGCTGCTCCAGGGAGTCGATCAACTCCTGGGATTCCTCGGCGAAAATTTGCAGCAGCTTGTCGTCCACAATCGATCCCGCTTCAGGCGAGGGAGCGCGTGAACTTGCGCACCACGGTCAGCAGGGTTTCGGGCTTGAAGGGCTTGACCAGCCAACCGCTGGCGCCAGCCTTTTTGCCCTCCAACTTCTTGCTGTCCTCGCGTTCAGTGGTCAGCACCAGAATGGGCAGGTAGCGGAAGGGGGTTTGCTTGACTTCCTTGATGAACGTGATGCCGTCCATGATCGGCATGTTCACGTCGCTGATGATCATGGCCGGCCGGCGCTGGCTGGCCTCCAGGCGCTGCAGGGCCTCCAGGCCCTCCCGGCCGTTGGTGGCCTGGACCACCTCGAAGCCGGCGCCTTTGAGGGTCATCTCTACCGACATGCGCAACGTGGCGGAGTCGTCCACTATTAATATTAATTTGTTCATGGTCTCCGCTCTGTCCGTTTGGCCGCCAGTCCTAAGCCAGGCTTTTTTGAAGGCGCTGATCAAGGCCGCAAAGGGCCAGAGCCTTCTTCATTATAGGTGAAAGGTTGACCAGCTTCAGCCCTCCGAATTGCTGCCGGGTGCGGGCAAAGGCCGCCAACAGTTGCAGGCCGGCCAGGTCGACCTCGTGAACCCCGGCCAGATCCATCACCAGCGCGCCGGGAGCGGTCAACTGGGCTTGCAGGTATTCCTTGAAGCTTTCCAGGAACTGGATCTGGAGTTCTCCGTGGACCTTCAACTGGCCGTCGCCGCTCTCACAGGTCAGCATGGCGCGGTTTCCCAGCCGCTACTTGGCGGGGGCGATGTTGAAGATCTTGTCCAGCTTGACCACCTTGAACATGGTGTAGATGTCCTTGGACATGTTCTCGATGCGGATGCGGCCGCCCTGGGAGGCGACATTTTTGTAGAAAAGCAGCAGTTTGCCGATGCCGGCGCTGCCAATGAAGGTGACCCCGTTGAAATCGAAGACCACTTCCTTGAGGGCTGAGACGTCCAGCTCCAGGAAACGGCGCTTCAGCTCCTCCGCACCGCGTTCGTCAATGCTGCCAATCACCTCGATGCGAGCCAAATCGCCCTGCTGGTTAAGAGTCAATTCCATGGTGGGGGCACCTCCTGAATGGGAAAGCCGCGGCTGCGTCACCGGGCGCCGGGCGCAAGGGGAAAAGGGCTGACTCCTCGGAAAAAATCTTCTTTTCTTCTGTTATCTATAACAAATGGCCACAGGGTTGGCAACGGCTAAGGGTCGGCCGGCCGCGGGTCATTCTGGGGGCCGGCAGCCGGCGGCCCGGCTTTCGCAGATTTCCTCTTTTTGGCGCTTGAGCACATAGTAGTGGATCTGCTCGCGGTCGCTGTCGCGGATCTTGGCGAACTGGCCGCCCACCAGGCCCTCGGCCCCGATGTTGCGCACCATCATGATCAGCGGCAGGGGGCGGTCGCCCTCGGGCAGGTGCAGCAGCCCGCTAATCTTTTGGCCCTCCTTCAACTCCGGGGCCCAGATGGCCAGCCCGCCGGCGCTGATGTCATAGACCTCGTGCCGCCGCCCGGCGATCTGCATGTGGACCGGCCGCAGGGGGGACGGGCGCACCCGGAAGTAGTAGCGGGGGCTCTCGTCAAACTCCAGCCGGAAAGGGTCATCGGTTGGACTGGATTTCTTTTTTCTCCAGAACAAATTCCACCCTCCGGTTCTTGGCCATGTTTTCCTCGCTGGTGTTGGGCAGCAAGGGTTCGGTGTCCGCGTAGCCGGTAGCGGTCATGCGCCGGGGCGGGATGCCCTTGCCCAGCAGGTAGCGGAGCACCGCCGTGGCGCGCAAGGCGCTAAGCTCCCAGTTGCTTTCGAACCGCGGCGAGCTGATCGGACGCGGGTCGCTGTGCCCTTTGATGTGCAACACGTATTCGGGGTGGCGCAGCACGATGGCGGCCACCTGGTCCAGGATGGGCCAGGCCTCCTTTTTCAGCTCGGCCTGGCCGGAGTTGAAAAAGGTCTGCCCCTCCACCAGCATCACCACCTCGTTGCCCTGGCTGGCCACCCGCACCACATCGTCGATGTTCTTGAGCTTGAGCGTCTGCTGCACGTCCTCCAATAGCGGCTCCTGCTCGATGCCGGTGAGCTGGTCCAGGCTGCGGGGCATGGTGGTGCGCAGTTGCAGCCGGCCGACATCGCCGCCGGGTTGCTCCTGCTTGCCCAGGTTGACCTGGATGGAATCGATGATCTGCTCAAACTTCTGTTCGTCCAGGTTGGCCATGGAAACCAGGAAAACGAAAAAGGTCAGCAGCAGGGTGACCATGTCGCTGAAGGTGACCAGCCACTCCCCGCTGGACTCATCGTCATCCTCCTCGGCGGAGGTCAGGGTGCGGGCCGGGTCATCCATCGGTCTTTTTCTCCTGGCCCTTGCCCGCGTCATAGGCATGGCGCAGGCGCGGGGGGATGAACGAACTAAGTTTCTCGTAGATCAGCATGGGGTTGTTGTTATCCAGGATGGACAGCGCCCCCTCGAAGATGATGGACAGGTTAAGGAGCTCGCTGTTGGTCCTGCTTTTGAGTTTGCCTGCGATGGGCAGGAAAATCAACGAGCTGAGCATGGAGCCATAAAATGTCGTGATCAGGGCCACGGCCATGCCCGGCCCGATGCTCTTGGGATCCTGGAGGTTGCGCAGCATCTGCACCAGGCCGATCAGGGTGCCCAGCATGCCGAAGGCCGGGGCATAGGCCCCCATCTTGCGGAACACGTCCTGGGCCACGGCCCGGCGCTGTTTGAGCGCCTCGATCTCGATGCGCAGGGTCTGGCGGATCAGGTCCTCGGCCGCGCCGTCGGCGATGAGGGTGAGGGCCTTTTTCAGGATGGCGTTGTCGGTGCGGATCTTGGACAGGGCCACCAGGCCCTGGCGGCGCGAGATCTGGGCGACGGTGATGATGACCCGCACCACGTCGTTGGGATCCACCTTGCGCTGGGCAAAGACCTGGGTGGCCATCTGGAAGGCCAGGCCCACGTCGCGCAGGGGGAAGGTGATCAGGGTGGAGGCCAGGGTGCCGCCCATGACGATCATCAGGCTGGGCCCGTTGATGAAGGTGGCTGCGTCGCCGCCCAGGAAAATGGCCCCGAAGATGAGGACCATCCCCAGGATGATGCCGCCTATGGTGGCCAGGTCCATGAATCAGACTCCCGGCAGGGCCGTGGCCGCCCCGCCCCGTGGCTCAGGGCTTGTCGGCCGTCAGCTTGATCTCCAACCACAAGGTCTGGCCCCCGCGGGTGAGGCCGTAGCGGTGGCTGCCGAGCGGATCGCGTTTGATGGCGTCGTGAATGTCCTTGGTCTGCTTGAGCGGACGGCCGTCCAACTCCGTCAGCACGTCGCCGGGTTGGATGCCGGCCTGGCTGGCGGCGCTCATGGGCAGCACCCGCTCCACCATGAGGCCCTCGGCCTGGGGTTTGAGCACCACCCCCAGCCGGGGCGGCCTAGGCGGGGCGGGCGTGGTGACCGCCAGCCAGTCGGCCGGGGGCCGGCCGCCCTCCTGGCGGGCCATGGCCGCGGCCTGCCCGGCCTCCACCGGCAGCACGGTGATGATGTGCGCCCCCGGCAGCCGGCGCGCGATGCGCGGGGGCAGGCCCAGGCCGTGGACCAGGTGGCCGGAGCCGGTGAAGACCACCGCCCGCCGGCCGGAGTCGGGCCAGGGGGCCAGGGCCTGGGCCAGGCGGTGGGCCATGGTGTCGTCCCGGGCCACCTGGGCCGCGAAGAAGTTGTCGGCCCGCTCTCCGCTGACCGCGTGCATGGCGAACTGGCCGGCGATCATCTCCCGGTAGGCCGGGTCGTCCAGGTCCAGGGCCGGGGCCAGTTGGGCCCGTTGGGCGGGGCTGAGCGAGCCCAGGCCCTGGCGGGCGATCTGGCGCACGCTGGCCAGGGGGGCGTTAAGGGCGATGAGCGGCAGGCGATTGGCGGCCACATACTCCAGGATGGGCGCGTAAAGCTCCAGGGGGAAGCCCCAGGCGTGCTCCCAATCCACCCGTTGAACGAACTGTTGGAGGTCGATGCGCCCGGCGGAGAACTCGTCGCAGGCCGGCTGGGCCGCGGCGTCCAGCCATTCGACCCCCACCGCCAACGGCCGGCCGGAAGCGTGCATTTTTTTTAGGAAATCAAGTTGGACGGCGTGGTGGCCGGGATGGTCGTGGGTCTCGCCCACGATGACCACCTGGGCCTGGTCCAGGCTGGCGGCGATCTGCCCGGGAGTCAGCATCGTGTCCTGGGCCGGGGCGTAGACCGCGCCCAGGGGCCAGGCCGGCGGCCCCGGCGCGGGCAAGCCGGCGCAGCCTGCCGCCAGGCTCAGCATCGCCATTGCCAGGACAAAGTGCGCCAAGGGCATGGGGCCTCCCCAGGGGCAAGAACAGACGGGCGGACCAGGGCAGCCGCGCCGGGCGCCGGGTGCTTAACGCGCCCCGCCGGGCCGGGGCAGGCCGGCTTCCTGGTAGCGCAGGTCAACGTTGTCCTGGATCCAGTGCGGGTCCCACCACTCGGCGGGGCTGACGAAAACCCCGCCCACCAGCACAGAATAGTGCAAATGGTCGCCCAGGGCCAAGCCGGTGGCCCCGGAGCGGCCCAACAGCTCGTTGCCGGCCACCTTCTGGCCCGGCTGCACCGCCAATTCGGACATATGGCCGTAGAGGCTGCTCACCCCCAGGCCGTGGTCCAGGATCACGCAGTTGCCATAGATGCCCAGCGGCCCGGCAAAGACCACCAGGCCCGGCGCGGTGGCCTTGATGGGGCTCATGGCCACGTCGGCCAGGTCCACGCCCAGGTGGGTGGAGTGGCTGACCGGCTTGCCGTCGAAGAAATAGGTGCGCCGCTCGGCAAAACCGGCCATGGGCTTGCCCATGGGGCGCAGGAAGGCCTCGCTCCAGAGCTGCTGGTTGGCGCTCTGCTTCAGCGCGGCCAGGATGGTTTCGTGGTTGCGCTTGCGCAACTCCTCGTTGACGTAGACGAAAACCTGCAACGGGGCCTGGCGGTCGGCGGGCACCTCGGCCATGAAGCGCGGGGACAGGGCCTCCAGGAAGCCGTTGCTCAGGTTGATCTTGTCGTCGCGGAATTCCTTCCATTTCAGGCGGACCACCAGCCCGGCGCTGGCCTGGTTGCCGGCCGCGTCCTCGGCGATGACCCGGATGTGGGCTCCCTTGTCCTCGCTGTCGGCAAAGGCGAAAAAGGCGAGCCGGGCCAAGGGGTCCTGGGGCCAGGGCGCAAAGCCGGGGAAGAAGTGCGCGCCCACCTGCACCCCGTGGCGGGGGGTGTCCTCGCTCACCTTGTAGATGGCCAGGCCCACGCCGCCCCGGTTCAGGTGGATGGTGCGGCTCAGCACGGTCAGGCGCGGGGGCGCGGTGTCGATGACCAGGTTGAACTCCTGGCGGCTGCGGTTGCCGTGGAACCAGCCCAGGAAGGAGCGGTCGCGGGCCTCGATGGCCAGCACCGCCGGCCCCTGGGTCAGCCCCAGCTCGACGGCCTTGATCTCCAGCTTTTCCGTGGCCTGGGCGGGACCCTTTTCCCAAAGCCCGCCGCCGGGGAAGGTCCGGTCCAGGAGGGTCACTTCCTTGTTGTTCTGGGTCAGGGTGACCTTAATCCGGGCCAGGCCGGTGCCCTGGTCGCTGGCCGTCAATTCCAGGGCGTTGGCCCGCCCCAGGTGGGTGGGGGGCTTGGCCAGGGCGATCCGGGGGGGCTCGCTCTCCAGGCGGGGCCAGATGATAAGGAGGGCCACGCCGGCCGCGGCCAGGAGCAACAGGAACAGCAACAGGGCAAGCTTTCGGGCGGCACCCATGGGCTAACTCCGGGCGAAAACATAAAAAAACGTCTGTGGCCAAGCGTAGGGCCTGGGCCGGTTTCTGTCAAGGCCCAGGCGCCCCGGCTTGCCCCCGCGCCGGGGCGGGTGTATGGTGCAATCAGGCGCATACATCAAAGGATTAGAGCATGATAGAGAAGGTTAACGGCCGCGGGCCCAGCATCCACCCCAGCGTGTTCATCGCGGCCAACGCGGTGGTGCTGGGCGACGTGGAGCTGGCCGAAGGGGTCAGCGTCTGGTACGGCGCGGTGCTGCGTGGGGACATCAACTGGATCAAGGTGGGCCCGCGCAGCAACGTCCAGGACGGCAGCGTGATCCACGTGGCCAACCGGGGGCCGGGCACCTGGGTGGGCGCGGACGTGGTGGTGGGCCACCGGGTGGTGCTGCACTCCTGCCGGGTGGAGGACGCCTGCCTGATCGGCTCCGGCGCGGTGCTGCTGGACCGCTGCACGGTGGGCCGGGGCGCCATCGTGGCCGCCGGCAGCGTGGTCACCCCGGGCCAGGAGGTGCCGCCTGGCGTGCTGGTCTCCGGGGTGCCGGCCAAGGTGCGCCGGGACCTGACCGAGGACGAGCTGCAATGGCCGCAGCGGGTCATCAACCGCTATCTGCGCGTGGCGGCGGTGCACCAGGACCGGGAAATGGTCTACGACTTCAGCCAGGAGCGTTAGGGGCATGGCCGAGCCCAAGTCCTTGGAGACCCTGGGCTTCGACCGCTACCAGCGCTTCCGGGCCGCGGCCGGGCTCATCGATGGCCTGGCCGGCGGCCGGGCGCTGACCATCCTGGACGTGGGCCCCTTTGACGAGGCCTTCGCCGCCTTCCTGCCCGGCCACCAGGTGCAAGGCTACCCCGGCCTGATCCGGCCGGGCGCGGGCCTGCCGCTGGCCGACGGCGCGGTGGAGGTGGTCACGGCCCTGGACGTGCTGGAGCACGTGGCCCCGGCCCAACGCGGCTTTTTCCTGGCCGAGCTCACGCGGGTGGCCTCCCTGGCCGTGGTGCTGGGCTTTCCCATCGCTTCCGCCGCCGCGGCCGAGGCGCACGTCTGGCGCATCACCCAGAGCCCCTGGCTGGCCGATCATCGCCAGCACGGCCTGCCCGAGCCGGCCGCAGTGGAGGCCATGCTGGACGAACTGGGCCTCACCTGGCAGCGGCACCCCAACGCGGCCCTGCCGTCCTGGACCGCCATGATGCTGCTCATGTACGGGGTGCGTGAGGCCGGCCTGCGCGAGGAGATCAGCGCCTTTTTCAATCGCCATTACTATGCCCTGGAAAACCGCGAGCCGGCCTACCGCTACCTCTACCTGTGCCGCAGGCCCGGCGGGGGCGGTCATGCCTGAGCCGGCCGAGACCCTGTCGCCAACGCCGGCCTGGGGCCTGGCCCTGGCCGAGCCCCTGCGCGGGTTCGCCGGGCAGGTTTTGGCCAACTGCCGCCGGGCCGACGCCGAGGTTTCCGGCCACTTCTCGCTCTGCGGCCTCTTGCTGCGCCTGCGCAACCTCTACAAGTGGGAGCACGGCCTGCCGCCCTGGCAGGAGCCCGACCCGGCCGCGGCCCTGGAGTGGGTGAGTCAGCGCGAGGAGCTGTGGCTGGAGGTCCTGGGGGAAGACCCGCAGCCCGTCAGCCTGGACGGAATGAGCTTCGACCCCTTTGACGCCGAGGCCGTCAACCAGCGCCTCTTGCCCCAGGGCCTGGTCTATGGCGCGGGCCGGGCCGGCGGCCTGATCCCGGTCTTTTTCCTGGGCCGGCTGGCGGGTCGGGAGGTGGTGGAGGGCATGGAGGTGTTCCGGGTGGGCGCGGAGCTGGGCCGCGACATCCTGTTCCTGCCCGGCCTGCGCCAGGACGGGCGCATCTACCTGCGCCGCGAGCCCCTGGCCTTCCTGCTCTGGGACAAGATCGCCGATCCGCGCAAGAGCCTGATTCCGTTCCTTGATTTGGGCCTGGGCGGCTACGGCCTGGAGCGGCGGGCCTTGATCGCCAACCCCACCGCCGCGGTCATGGAGGCCCTGGTGCAGGGCGAGGAGCGCACCGTGCTCTGGCACGAGCTGGGCGAGGCCGCGGCCGGCGCGCGGGCCGGCGAGCTGCTGCGCTGGGCCGTGGCCGCGCTGCCCGGCGGCGAGTTGGAGCACTTCACCCGGGGGGTCAAGGATCTCCTGGCCGACACCTGCGACGGCGGCCGCTTGGCGCGCATCATCGCCGAGCGGGCCATGGGTCCCCTGGGCTTCTACCCGGCCTGGCTGGGCGGCTTCCCGCGCCTGCTCTTCCCGGAGGTGGACGCGGCCATCCTGACCTTTGCCGATCACCGCGACTGGGCGGTGGTGGAGGAGGTGCGCCAACTGGGGCTCATGCGCGCGCGCCAGGCCCTGGCCGGGCTGGAGGCGCTGGCCCAGGGCGGGCTTGAGGGCGAGGATCTGCGCCTGGCCGCCCACGCGGACGTAATCGCGCCCCTGACCGGTGGGCGGCCGCTGCCGCCCCGGCCGGAGTAACCTGGGCTGTTGGTTGGGGCTGGCTGCCGGCGGGGGGGCCGGACGGCGGGCCTTTACTTGAGCCGGTAGGTGATAAGGCCGTGGGTGAGGTCATAGGGTGACACGCTCACCCGGACCTTGTCGCCCACCAAGACCTTGATCTTGAAACGCTTCATGCGCCCGGACAATACAGCGCGCAGCGTGTGACCCTGTTCGGTCGCCACCTCCATTTGGCCGCCACCTAGAGTGCGGGTGACCTCGCCCTCCAGATGGATCAGATCGTCACGGCTCAAGCGAACTCCTAACATGAGAGGTTGAGGGGATTCGAGATCATAAATGGCGCAACAATAATGCCATGGGGTGGGGGTTTGGTCAAGGGGCCCCAGGGGGAGGGCTGCCGGCCCTGGGCGGCCCCGGCCGGGCCGGGCCTTGAAATCACAACCAATAGGCACTTGCAGGCCGTGGCCACGGGGGGTATATTTCCCCGGTCCGCAGGGGTGTGTAGATTTGCAAGCGGGCGCCGCTCTGGCCGCCCCCACCCCCCGGTCAGGGAAGCCCGGCCCGCAGACGTCTCGGGCCCAAACATAGCGCAGGAGGACCCCATGAGCCAGGTCTGCGAGATCTGCGGCAAGCGCCCCCAGGTGGGCTTCAACGTCAGCCACGCCCACAACAAGACCAAGCGCCGCTTCAACCCCAATTTACAGCGCGTGCGCAGCCTGGAAAACGGCCAGGTCCGCCGCATCCGCGTCTGCACCCGCTGCCTGCGTTCGGGCAAGGTGATCAAGCCCGCCTGAGCCTGACGGTTTGGGGTTGATTGACGGGAGGCCGGCCGGCCTCCCGTTGCTTTTGGGGGCCTGCGACCCCGGCCGGCTTTCCGCCTGACTTCTCGCCAGTTCTGCGTCTGGCGCTAATCATGCAACATGCTATTTCCGGTTCCCTCTCCCCCATCAGAATCGGGGAGAGGGGGTAAGAGCCCCGCCTATTCTAGTGAATCAACAACAGCAGCCAGAGCGAGTAGGTGGCCACGGACAGGGCGTGGGTCAGGGTGGTGCCCTGGCCCGAGAGCAGGGCGTCGCCGCCCAGCTCGCCGGCCATCACCGCCGCGATGGTGGCGATGGGCGAGCTGAGCAGGATCACCGCCACCGTGGCCGGCAGGCCGTCCAGGCCACAGAGGCTCAGCATCCCCCAGCCCAGGGCCGGCAGCACCAGGAGCTTGAGCAGGCTGATCAGGCCCAACTCCCACCAGCTCCCGCCGAGCCGGCCCTCGCTCAGCTTGGCCCCGATGATGAGCAGGGCCAGGGGCAGGCCCAGGTTGCCCAGGATGCCCAGGCTGCGGTCCACCAGCTCCGGCAGCTTGATGTCACTGATGGGAAAGGCCAGGCCGGCCAGGGTGACCAGGATGATGGGGTTGACCAGCACCGCCTTGACCGGGTTGGCCGTCTGCACCCGCCCGCCCGCGCCCCAGAAGGTGAAGCTCAGCACGCTGAGCAGGTTCTGGCCCACGATGACCACGGCCGCGATGATCAGCGCCGTGTTCAGGCCGGCCTCGCCCAGGGCGTAGTAGATCACCGCGAAACCGAGCTGGGCCTGGTTGCCGTGGAAGGCGCCCTGGATGAAAGACGCCCGCCGCGGCCCCTGGTCGGCGGGATAGAGCCGGCCCGAGAGCCAGATGGCGAAGCCCCACATGGCGCACATGGCCAGCATGGCGACCAGGGCCGGCCAGGGCTGGAAGGCTTCGTGCAGGGGGGCCTTGGCCATGGAGCGGAAAACCAGGGCCGGGATGGCCAGGTAGTAGGTCAGGCGGTTGGCTGGGCCGATGAACTCGGGCGGAAAAAGCCCCCGCCGCGCGCCCACCACGCCCAGGGCGATCACCGCGAAGATGGGGATGATGCTCATCAGCGCGGCCATGGCGTCAGCTCCCTTGGCCCAGGGCCTGGTCCAGGGTGCGGGCCAGCAGCGCGGTCAGGTGGCGGCGGTCGAAGGCCGCGGGCGGCGGGCCCAGGGGCCGGGGCGGGCGGACCAGCCAGGCCCGCAGCAGGGCCGCCAGGGCCTCGGCGTCGCCGGGGGCGACCACCGCGCCGGCCTGGGCCGCAGCCACGATTTTGCTGGCCGCGCCGGGCGGGGCGATGGCCAGCACCGGCCGGCCCACGGCCAGGTACTCGAAGAGCTTGGCCGGCACCATGGCGTTGAGGCCCGGCAGGTCGGCCAGGGTCAGCAGCAGGGCGTCGGCCGCGGCCATGCGCCGCACCACGGCCTGGTGGGGCTCGTAGGGCAGCAGGTTGATGGTCAGGCCCGCCAGGCCGGGGGCGACGTTCTGGCCCGGCACCACCCGGCCGACGATGGTGATGGCAAAACGCTCGCGCTCGGCCGGCGTCAGCCGCGCGAAGCCGGCCCAGAGGTCGTCCAGGGGGTGGGAGCCGAAGACCGTGCCGGTGTAGAGCAGATGCAGGCGGCCGTCGCCGGCCGGGGGGGCCGGCGGGTCGTCCCGCAAAAAGTCAAAGTCGGCCGGGTCAAAGCCGTTGGGGATCCAGACGTATTTCTCGGACGGGCCGCCGTGTACCCGTTTTATCCGTGCGGTCATCTCCGGGGTGTTGCCGATCACCCGCACCGCCGCGCCCACGCACAGGCCCTCGGCCCGGCGCACCAGCCCTTGCCAGAGCCGGCCGCCGGCCTGGGCCGCGAAGCCCTTGGTGAAAAACCCCGACCAGTCGTCCCGAAAATCCAGCACCAGGGGCAGCCCGGCCAGGCGGCTCACGGCCCAGCCCAGCAAAAATGTGGAGAAGGGCGGGCCGGTGACCAGCACCGCCCGGGCCTGGTGTTGCCGGGCGGCGGCCAGCGCGCCGGTCAGCGCGGTGGGCAGCCAGAGCACGTGGCGGTCCGGGAAGAGCACCCGGCCGGCCAGGGCCTTGAGCCGGCCCAGGGCCGAGAGCCCGGCCGCGCTCCCGCTGGTGGAGGCGCCCTCGGGCGCGGCCGGCTCCAGGCTGACCAGGCGGCGCACGATTACCTCCGGCGGCAGCTCGCGCAAAAGGGCCGGGTCGTGCACCGGCACCGAGGCCTGGGCCGGGGTGACCACCACCGGCCGCCAGCCCAGGGCCGGCAGGTATTTGGCGAACTTCACCGCCCGCTGCACCCCGGCCCCGCCGCTGGGCGGGAACACGTAGCTGATGAACAAAAGGCTCTTCACGCGCCCGCCTCCGCCGCTTCCCGGAGCACCGCCAGCAACGCCGCCGCGCTGGCCGGCCAGGAGCGCCCGGCCACGGTGGCCCGCAGCTCGTCCGGGTCCCAGGTCCGCCCCAGCACCGCGGCCACGGCCCGGGCCAGGTCGGCCGGGTCCTCGGGCCGGGCCAGGTCGCCGTTGACGCCCTCCCGCACCAGGGCCGGCGCGCCGCCCACCGCCGCGGCGGCCACCGGCCGGCCGGCGCAGAGGGCCTCCAGCACCACGTTGGGCTCGCCCTCGCTGCGGCTGGGCAGGACCAGGGCGTCGCAGGCAGCCAGCCAGCGCGCGATGTTTTGGTGCGGTTGCGCGCCCGCCCAGATCACCCGGTCCGCGAGGCCCAGTCTGGCGGCCTGTGCGCGCAGGGATTTTTCCATCCCGCCCGCGCCCACGATGGCCAGGCGGGCGTCAGGCACTTTCGCCAGGGCTTCCAACGCCAGGTCCGGGCCCTTGACCGCCACCAGCCAGCCCACGTAGAGCAGCAGGGAGCCTTCCAGGGGCAGGCCCAGCTCGCGCCGGGCCGCGGCCCGGTCGCCGGGGCTGAACAGCGCCTGGTCCACGCCGTTGGCCACCACCCGCAGGCGATCCCGTGGCGCGCCCAGCTCGGCCGCGGCCGCGGCCAGGTCCGCGCTGACCGCCACCACCCGCGTGGCCTGGGCGAGCACCTGGCCCAAAAAGGGCAGGCGCTCGGGGGCCTGACGCAGGCGCAGCAAATCGCTGCCGTGCAGCTTGACGACCAAAGGCAGGCCGAGGCGGCGGGCGGCCATGAGCCCGGCCCAGGCGTCGGGATAGAGCCAGGTGGCCAGGAGCACCTGGGGCTGCAGGGCCGCCGCGCTGGCCCGCAGGGCCGGCCAGGCCGAACGCAGATAGGCCCGGCCGTGCCAGGCCCGCTTGACCCCGGGCAGATACCAGAAGACTGGCCGCCGCAGCGGGAAGGCCGGTGGTGGGTCCGGGTCCCGCGATCCCGGCCGGCGCAGGGCGATGGCGAAGGGCAGTGGGGCCACCAGGCTCAGGCGGCACAGGCCGGCCAGGGCCGTGAGCTGCTGGCGGTTGAAGGCCGCAAAATCCGGCCGGGCCGGGCTGGGAAAGAGGCTGGTCAGGGCCAGCACCCTGAGCGGCTCGCTCACATCGCGCTTGGCTTCCGCCATCGGCAAGGCGCTCTCCAGCCCTAGGCCGCCGCCGGCAGGGCCGGGGCGTGGTCCAGCACCCGGCCGGGCTCGCGCAGGTAGATGTCGGCCCAGAGCGCGAAGCTGAGCATGATCCACAGGTACTCGGCCTCGGCGGGCGCGAAGCCTTCTGAAGACTCGGAGGTGGGCGTTTGCAGGATGGAACGCAGCAGGATCGTGTCCACCAGGCCGTCCAGGGGCGAAGCGGCCGAGCCCAGCCAGTCCAGGCGCGCCTTGCCGGCCGGGCTGGCGAACCAGGCCTGCAAGGGGATGGAGAAGCCCACCTTGGGCCGCGCGAAGAGCGGCCGGGGCACGTAGCTTTCCAGGTAGTTTTTCAAAAAGACCTTCTGGCCGAAGACCGTGGCCCGCTGGCAGGGCGAGAGCGACAGGGCCCAGTCCAGCACCTGGGGGGTGGCGAACGGCACCCGGCTCTCGATGCTGGCGGCCATGCTCATCTTGTCCTGGCGGTCGAAGATGGGCGGCAGGTAGGTGACCAGATGATAGAGCTGGGCGCGGTCCAGCACCCCCAGGCCCTTCCATCCGGCCAGCAGCGCGCGCCGGGCGCTGAGGCTCACCCGCGGGGCCTGGGAGCCCAGGGTGGCCAACAGCGACTGCGGGTCCATGAACTGGGTGCAGGTGAGGATGGTCTCGTCGGCGCTGGTGGCCTTGTAGGTGCGCAGGTTGGCCGCCTGGCGCTCCAGGCCGGGGAAGAGGCCCATTACCCGGAGGCCGGCGTCCAGCACCCCCGGCGGCACCGGCTCCACCCAGGCGTGGCGCAGGACCTTGGTGAAGCGGGTGTAGCCGGCGAAGAACTCGTCGGCCGCCTCGCCGGTAAGGAGCACCTTGACCTGGCCGTGGGCCAGGCGGCTGGTCAGGTAGACGCCCAGGCAGTTGGGGTGGTTGATGGGCTCGTCAAAGTGCCAGGCCATGCGGTCCAGCACCTCGCCGAAAAAGACCTGGCCGTCCAGCTCGGTCTTTTGCAGGGGCAGGCCCAGGTGCTGGCCGATGGCCAGGGCGTCGGGCCACTCGTCCAGGCGGGCGTCGTCCACCCGGCAGTGGAAACCGCTGAGCTGGCGGCCCAGGCGCTTGCTCACCACCGCCGCCACCAGCGAGGAGTCGGCCCCGCCGGAGAATTGCAGGCCCACCGGCACGTCGGAGACCATGTGCAGGCTGACGTGGCGGGCGAAGAAGTCGTCGAAGGCCTCCAGGCTGGGGGCGCGCCGCCGCCGGGGCAGGGAGTCCTCCAGCCGCCAGAAGGTGTGCGGCGTGATGCTGCCGTCGTGGCGGTGGAAGGTGATGGCCTGGCCCGGCTCCAGGCGGGTGACGCCGCGCCACAGGGTGCGGCTGCCGCAGAGCGAGCGGAAGCGCAGGTACTCGGGCAGGGCGTCAACGTCCAGCGCGGGCGCGAAGCCGGGCAGGGCGTAGAAGGCCTTGGCTTCCGAGGCGAAGGCCAGGCCGCCCTGGGGCGTGCGCCAGATGTAGGCCGGCTTCTGGCCGAAAAAGTCGCGGGCGATGACGGCCGCCTCCTGGTCCGGCCGCCAGAGCACGAAGGCGAACATGCCAATCAGCCTGGCCAGGCCGTCGGGCCCCCATTGGCGCACGGCCTTTTGCAGCACCTCGGTGTCGCCGGTGGTGCGGAAGCTGTGGCCCTTGGCGGCCAGTTGGGCGCGCACCTCCTGGAAGTTGTAGATCTCGCCGTTGAAGACGATGGCGTCGCCCTCGGGCGAGAGCATGGGCTGGTTGGCGGCGGTGGAGAGATCCAGGATCGAAAGCCGGCGATGGCCCAGGAACACCCCGCCGTCCGGCGAGACCCACTCGCCCCGGGCGTCCGGGCCGCGGTGGCTCATCAGGTCGGTGGCGCGGCGGCAGGCGGCCAGGTCCACCGCCTGGCCGGGGGGATTGATCAGGGCGAAGATTCCACACATGGGCGCACTCGCTGGCGGGGACCGCCTGGCTACGGGGTTGGCCAAGGGGCGGAAAACCGGCTCCGCCGCATAGTCTCGGTCCGGCGCGGCCAATTGTCCAGCCCCATTCGGGGGAGAACGCGCCACGCCGGGGCCGGAAAATGATTGCCTTGGGGGCCAAGCCCAGTCTAGCATTTCAGGAGCCCTCTTGACCCGCCAGCCTCGCCACGGGCCGCCGGCGGCCTGTAGTTCGGGAAACCATGCCGAGCAGCGTACGCGTGATGCAACTGGCCTTGAGCCTGAAGACCGGCGGCCTGGAGCGCCTGGTGCTGGACCTGCTGCGCCAGGGTCCGGCCCACGGCGTGGAATACAGCCTGTGTCTCATGGAGGAGGAGGGCGACCTGGCCCACCAGGCCCACGCCCTGGGTCTGGCCGTGCACGTGCTGGGCAAGCGGCCGGGCCTGGATTTCGCGGTGGTGCCCCGGCTGCGGGCGCTGATGCGCCGCACCGGCGCGCAGGTGCTGCACGCCCACAACCAGGCGCCGGGCTTCTACGGCGGCCTGGCCGCGCTCCTGGCCGGCCGGCCCCAGGTGCTCACCCGCCACGGGGCCAGCTTTGGCATGGACCGCAGTTGGCGCTGGATCTCGGCCCTGGCCGCCCACCTGAGCCGCTATACGGTCTGCGTGAGCGCCGATTCCCTGGCCGTTGCCCGGCGCGAGGACCGCCTGCCCGCCCGCCGCCTGCGCCTGATCTACAACGGAGTGGACACCGCGCTGTTCAAGCCCGACGCGCAAACACGCGCCGAAATCCGCGCCGAGCTGGGCCTGGAGGACGCGCACCGGGTCGTCATCAGCGTGGGCCGCGTCTCGGCCGAAAAAGACTACGCCACCATGCTCAAGGCCCTGGCGGTGCTGCCGGCCGCCTGGCGCTTGGTGCTGGTGGGCGACGGCCCGGAGCTGGCCGGCCTGCGCGCCCTGGCGGACGGGCTGGGCCTGGGGACGCGGGCGCTCTTGCTGGGCCGGCGCTCTGACGTGGAGCGGCTCTTGGCCGCGGCCGATCTTTTCGCCCTCAGCTCCTTGAGCGAGGGCGTGTCGGTGGCGCTTTTGGAGGCCATGGCCGCGGGCCTGCCGGTGGTGGCCACGGCCGTGGGCGGCACCCCGGAGGTGGTGCAGGACGGCGTGACCGGCCGCCTGCTGGAGCCTGGCCAACCCCACGCGCTGGCCCTGGCCCTGCAGGAGGCCCTGGAGGATCCCGGCCAGGCCGCGGCCTGGGGGGCGGCCGGCCGCCGCCGGGTGGAGGAACGCTTCAGCCTGCGGGCCATGGCCGCGGGCTACGCCGCGCTGTACCGGGAGGTGGCCCCATGACCAGCCCGATTGCCTGCGACCTTAGCTACGTCATCATCGCCTACAACGACGCCGGCCGCCTGCCCAAGGCCATCAGCTCGGCCGCCCTGGCCGGGGCGCGGGCTGGGCTGGACTACGAGATCATCGTGGCCGACAACGGCTCCACCGACGACACTCCGGGCCTGCTGCGGGCCTTTGGCCAGGCGCTGGGTCCGCGTTTGCTCTGCCTGGACCTGAAGCGCAACACCGGCACCACCTACAGCCGCAACCGCGCCCTGAAGCGCGCTCGGGGCCGCTTCATCTGCATCATGGACAGCGACGCCGAGATCCTGGGCGACATAGCCCCGGTGCTGGACCTGCTCGCGGCCCTGCCCGAGGTGGGCATCGTGGGACCGGCCATCCGCATGCCCGACGGCTCGCTCTACAACTCGGTCAAAATGCTGCCCACCCTGGCCGACAAGCTCTGGAAGCTGCCGGGCATCTTCCTGCGCCGGCCCACGGTGAACCACGACTGGTACCCGGACTTCCCCTTCGCCCGCCTGCGCTGCGTGCACAGCGCCATCAGTTGCTGCTGGTTCTTGCGCCGCGACGCCTGGCAGCGCATCGGGCCCCTGGACGAGCGCATCTTCTACGCGCCCGAGGACGTGGACTATTGCCTGCGCGCCTGGCAGGCCGGCCTGGCCGTGGTCTATTTCCCCGGCCTGGAGGTGCTGCACCACACCCGCCACATCAGCCACCGCAACCCGCTCTCGGCCACGGCCATCAGCCACCTGAAGGGCCTCATCTACTACCTGGCCAAGCACGGCTATTGGTTCGGCCGGCGGGGGCCCCAGCGGCGCTACATCGATCCCCTGAGCGCGCGGCTCACCCCGCGCCTGGCCGCCTGGGAGGCGGCGCGGCCATGAGGTGGCTCATAAAGGCCGCGCTGCAAAAGGCGCTCTCGGCCTGCCCCGCCGGCGCGGCGCTCAATTATTACCTCCAGCGCTACGTCAGCCACGGCCTGCCCCGCGGCCGCGGCGAGCTGGCCGAGAAGTTCAACAACGCGGTGACGCATTATCAGGCCGCCCGGCGCTGGGGCGGCCTGGGCCGCGGGCCGGTCAGCGCCTATGAGTTCGGCACCGGCTGGGAGCTGGCCGTGCCCATGTGTCTATATCTGCTGGGGGTGCGCGAGCAGGCCCTGGTGGACCTGCGTCCCCTGGTGCGCTGGGAGCTCCTTGCCGACGCCTGGCAAAAACTGGCCGGCATCGCCGCCGAGGCCGGCCCGGCCGCCATGGCCGCCGGCCACCCCCTGGCCGACCTGGACGGCCCGCCGCCCAAGGGCCTGGCCGAGCTGCGCCAGCGCCTGGGCATCGTCTATCACGCGCCCTGCGACGCCCGCATGACCGGCCTGCCTGCGGGCCGGTTCGAGCTGGTGCACTCGACCGAGGTCCTGGAGCACATCCCGCAAAAAGACCTGGCCCCGATCCTGCGCGAATGCGGCCGCCTGCTGGCCCCCGGCGGGGTGGTCTCGCTGCAGGTGGACATGCAGGATCACTACAGCTATTTCGACGCCGGCCTCAGCGCCTTCAACTACCTGCGCTTCGGCGACCGGGCCTGGTCGCTGATCAACAGCGGCCTGCACTATCAGAACCGCCTGCGCCTGCCCGACTACCTGCGGGCGGTGGCCGAGGCCGGCCTGCGCCTGGTGCACCAGCAGGTGACCTGGCCCAGCCCGGCCGACCTGGAGCTTTTGCGCCGCCTGCCCCTGGCAGAGCCCTATCGGGACATGGACTCGCGCGAACTGGGCGCGCGTTCGGCGCTGTTGGTCTGCCGGGCCGACTAGGGCCTGTTAACACTAAAGGCTCCTACGATCTGCGTTTTGGAAGGCATCTGGAAGTAGCTAGGCCGCCGGAGCCAGTCAAGGCCAAGCCCAAAGGGCTCGCTACGCTTGGCCTTGACTGGCTCCGGCTGGCCTTGCTGCAAAAAACCGCCCTTGGCTGGCAAGAAAAATGTCCGGCAGGGTAACCGTTGGTTGACCGCGCCAGCCGCCAGGCCGCACCGGGGCCACGCAGCCAGCCGGCCCAGACATTTTTCTTGCCGTCAG
>JAZDHW010000087.1:0-12736 GCA_043805555.1 Pseudomonadota bacterium | reverse complement strand
GGACGCCCTGCTGCGCGAGCTGGACCAGCCCGCGGCCCCGGCCGCCGCTCCGGCGGCCCCGGCCGCCTCTGCCGGCGGTGCGGACATCGGCCAGGACGACCTGGACGCCCTGCTCCAGGAGCTGGAAGGCGGGGCCGCACCAAAGCCTGCGCCCGCCCCGGCCCCGGCCGCCGCCGCCAGTGGGCCCGATCTGGGCCAGGACGACCTGGACGCCCTGCTGCGCGAGTTGGACCAGCCCGCGGCCCCGGAGCCCGGCCCCGCCCCGGCCCCGGCCCCGCCCGCCTCTGCCGGCGCGACCGATCTGGGCCAGGACGACCTGGACGCCTTGCTGAAAGAGCTGGAAGGCGGCGATGCGCCCGCGGCCGCGCCCGTTGCTCCGGCCCCAGCCGCGGCCCCGGCCGCCCGCAGCAGCGATGACGACGACCTGGACGCGCTGTTGGCCGAACTGGAGGGCGCTGCCGGCGTCCCGGCCGAGCCGGACCCGGCCCCGGCCCCCGCAGCCGCGCCAGTTGCCCCTGTTGCGCCTGCCCCGGCCCCGGCCCCGGCCGCCGCCGCGTCGGGCGGTGATGACGACGACCTGGACGCGCTTTTGGCCGAGCTGGAGACCGCCACCGCCGCCCCGGCCGCCCCCGCGCCCAAGGCCAAAGCCGCGCCCGCCACGGCCCCGCCGCCTATGCCGGAGCCGGAGCCCGACCTGGACGACATGATCAACGACCTCACCCTGGGCCTGGAGGACTCCCCGGCCGCGGCCGCGGCCGCGCCCGAGGGCCTGGACCCGGACGAGGCCCGCGCCATTTTCGAGCGGGTGGCCCGCGAGGAGGCCCGCCGTCTGGCCCGGGATCTGGTGCCCCGGCTGGTGGCCGAGGCGGTGGAGCGCGAGATCGCGTCCATCAAGCAGCAGATGCGGGGCGCGTCCGCGCACCCGAAGCACAACGTAGTAGACTAGTTCACCGGCCCGGCGGGCCGGTAGAGGGCGGGGCCTTGCGGTCCCCGCCCGCTTTTTGTCCGCATCCGGCCCCCGCCCGGCGGCCGACCCACAGCACAGGAAGGTGGCCATGACGAGCCAGTTGGACAAATCCTACGAGCCGGCCGAGGTCGAGAAGCGCTGGTACCAGTATTGGGAAGAGAACCAGCTCTTCCGGGCCGACCCCAACTCGCCCAAGCCGGCCTACTCCATCGTGATCCCGCCGCCCAACGTCACGGGCCAACTGCACATCGGCCACGCCCTGGACAACACCCTGCAAGACATCCTGTGCCGCTTCAAGCGCATGCGCGGTTATGAGGTGCTGTGGATGCCGGGCACCGACCACGCCGGCATCGCCACCCAGAACGTGGTGGAGCGCGAGCTGGCCAAGGAGGGCCTGGATCGCCACGACCTGGGCCGCGACAAGTTCATCGAGCGGGTCTGGAAATGGAAGGAGGAGTACGGCGGCAAGATCATCCACCAGCTCAAGCGCCTGGGCGCCTCCTGCGATTGGAGCCGCCTGCGCTTCACCATGGACGAGGGCCTGTCGCGCGCGGTGCGCGAGGTCTTCGTGCAGCTTTACGAAGAGGGCCTGATCTATCGCGGCGACTACATCATCAACTGGTGCCCGCGCTGCCACACGGCGCTATCCGACCTGGAGAGCGAGCACGAGCCGGTGCAGGGCGGGCTCTACTACATCAAGTATCCCTTCAAGAACGGCCAGGGCCACCTGACCGTGGCCACCACCCGGCCCGAGACCATGCTGGGCGACACGGCCGTGGCCATCAACCCCGAGGACCCGCGCTACCAGGACCTGGCCGACGAGACCCTGATCCTGCCGTTGATGAACCGCGAGATTCCGGTGATCAGGGACGGCTACGTCTCCCTGGACTTCGGCACCGGCGCGCTCAAGGTGACCCCGGCCCACGACCCCAACGACTTCGAGCTGGGCAAGAAGCATGGCCTGCCCGCCATCCGGATCATGGACGACAGCGGCCGCATCAACGCCCAGGGCGGGGCCTACGCCGGCCTGGACCGCTTCGAGGCCCGCAAAAAGGTGCTGGCCGACCTGGAGGCCCAGGGGCTTTTGGAGAAGCAGGAGCCGCTCGCCCACAACGTGGGCCACTGCTACCGCTGCAAGACCATGGTGGAGCCCATCCTGAGCCAGCAGTGGTTCGTGAAGGTGGGCCCCCTGGCGGCCGAGGCCTTGAAGGCCGTGCAGGAGGGGCGCACCCGCATCGTGCCGGCCATGTGGACCAAGACCTACTACGAGTGGATGACCAACATCCGCGACTGGTGCATCAGCCGCCAGATCTGGTGGGGGCATCGCATCCCGGCCTGGTATTGCGGCTGCGGCGAGATGATCGTCAGCCGGGTGACCCCCGAGCACTGCCCCAAGTGCGGCGGCCACGACCTGCGCCAGGAGACCGACGTGCTGGACACCTGGTTCAGCAGCGGCCTGTGGCCCTTTTCCACCATGGGCTGGCCGGACCTCACCCCGGAGCTCACGAAATTCTATCCCACCTCGTGCCTGGTCACCGGCTTCGACATCCTGTTCTTCTGGGTGGCGCGCATGATGATGCTGGGCATCAAGTTCCGGGGCGAGGTGCCTTTCTTTGACGTGTGCATCCACGCCCTGGTGCGCGACGCCTCGGGCCAGAAGATGAGCAAGTCCAAGGGCAACGTCATGGACCCGCTCATCATCATGGACCAGTACGGCACCGACGCCTTCCGCTACACCCTGGCCGCCTTCGCCGCCCAGGGACGCGACATCAAGATGAGCGAGGAGCGCATCGCCGGCTACCGCAACTTCGTCAACAAGTTGTGGAACGCGGCCCGCTTCACCCTGATGAACCTGGCGGGCGACCTGACCGCCGGCCAGGACCTGGAGCCGCAGCTCGAGGATCGCTGGATCATCAGCCGGGTCAACCGGGCTGCGGCCGAGGCGGCGGCGGCCATCGAGGACTACCGCTTCAACGACGCGGCCAGTGCGCTCTATCAGTTCACCTGGCACGAGTTCTGCGATTGGTATCTGGAGCTGATAAAGGCCCCGCTGTACAACGACGCCGACCCGGCCCGCCAGGCCGCCACCCGGCGCACCCTGCGCGAGGTCTTCGGCCGGCTCCTCTGCATGCTGCACCCGCTGATGCCCTTCGTCACCGAGGAGCTGTGGCAGCGCCTGCCCGGCGCGGCGGGCAGCATCATGGCCGCCCCCTGGCCCGAAGGCGATCCGGCCGAGCGCGACGAGGCCGCCGAGGCGGACATGGAGCTGCTCATGGCCGTGATCGGCGCGGTGCGCAACATCCGCGGCGAGATGGGCCTCAGCCCGGGCCAGGCCCTGCCGTCGGTGCTGATGCCCCACGACGCGCACGCCGGCGCGGTGCTGCGGGCCCAGGCCGAGCGGGTCAAGGCCCTGGCCAAGCTGAGCAAGCTGGACTGGGCCGCCGCGGGCGAAGTCCCGGCCAAGGCGGCCGGCGCGGCGGTGAGCGGGCTCACCGTCTACGTGCCCCTGGCCGGCCTGGTGGACTTCGCCGCCGAGGTGGCCCGGCTGGAGAAAGAGATCGCCAAGCTGGTCAAGGAGGCCGAGCCCAGCCGCAAGAAGCTCTATAACGAGGGGTTCCTGCAAAAAGCCCCGGCCGAGGTGGTGGAGAAGGAAAAGGCCAAGGTGGCCGAGGCCGACAACAAGCTGGAGCGTTTGCGCGAGAACCTGGCGCGCATGCAGAGCTTTTTGTGAGAGGCTGATGGCTGGCCTCGGCAACGGGGGGGAAGGCTGATATGGCCGCCCAGGCGGTTGCGCGCGCCGGTTGGCGTCGGGGCCGGGCCGCTCTCTGGGCGGGCCTGGCCCTGGCCCTGGCCTGCCTGGCCGTGGCGCTCTGGGCGTGGAGCGCCGGCGCCGCCGGGCCGGAGGCGCCGGTCCCGCCCCTGACCCTGGCCTTGACGCCCGGCGACTTCCCCCTGGGCCCGCACCTGGAGGTGCTGGAGGACCGCGAAGGCGCCTGGAGCGTGGACGAGGTCTCCCGTCCGCCTCTGGCCGCCAGCTTCCGGCCCCTGAAGCACGACGTGCTGAACCTGGGCCTGTCGCGCTCGGCCTACTGGCTGCGCTTGAGCGTGCGCTCGCCCGACGACGCCGCCCAGGTGGGGCCGGCCGGCTTCTGGGTGCTGGACTTCGGCCGGGCCTTCTTCCACTCCCTGATGCTCTATTCCCCCCGGCCCGGCGGCGGCTGGAGCGGCGAGGAATCCGGCGACCCCAGCAAGCCCCTGCCGGACGGCGCTTCCACCAGCAGCCTGCGCAGCCTGCACCTGCCGGTGCCGGAGCCCGGCCGCCAACGCACCTATTACATCCGCATCCAGAGCCAGATGGTCCTGATCCTGCCCCTGGCGGTGCAGACCGCGCGGGTCTATCTGGAGCAAGTCAAGGCGCAGACCCTGGCCATGGGGCTCTACCTGGGCGTGATGCTGGCCATGGCGGCCTACAACTTCTTCCTGTTCCTCAGCCTGCGCGACGAGAGCTACCTGTGGTACGTCTGCCACGTGCTCGGCTACGGCCTGTATTTCGCCGCACTCAACGGCGTGGTCACGGCCTACGCTCCGCCGCCGCTGGACACCATGGGCATCCGCATGATCTTCCTGACGGTGCTGGCGGCCATCAGCTTCACCACCCTGTTCGCGCGCGCCTTCCTGCTCCTGCGCGCCAGCCATCCCGGCTGGGACCGGGCCCTGCTGCTCACCGCGTGCGTGACCGCCTGCCTGGCGGCGCTCAGCCCGCTCATCTCCATCCAGACCCTCAACCAGACCATGACCGTCATCGGCATGGCCCTGCCGGTGCTGGTGCTGGGCGCGGGGTGGGTGGCCTGGCGCAGCGGCTATCGGCCGGCACGCTTTTTCCTGCTCGCCTGGGGCGTCTACGGCCTGGGCGGCATCGTCTACGCCCTGACCTTCCGCAGCGTCCTGCCCTACAGCGTCTGGGGCTTCCACAGCCTGCAGATCGCCTCGGTCATCGAGACCGTGCTGCTCTCCCTGGCCCTGGCCGACCGCATCCGCACCCTGCGCTCCAGCCATCAACGCCTGGAGCATCGGGCCAACGTGGACGCCCTGACCGGGCTCTTTAACGCCAATTATTTCCGGGAGCGCCTGGCCAGCGAGCTGAGCCTGGCCCAGGAGATGGGCCATAACCTGTCGCTGGTGCTCTTGGACATCGACGACTTCAAGCTCTACAACGACACCTTCGGCCACCCCGAGGGCGACCGGGTGCTGGCCGCGCTGGGCGACGTCATCCGCACGGCCCTGCGCGAGGCCGACCTGGGCTGCCGCTACGGCGGCGAGGAGTTCACCATCATCCTGCCCGGCGCCTCGGGCGAGCAGGCGGTGCCGGTGGCCGAGCGGGTGCGCATCCTGTTCGGCGCCACCGCCTTCGAGCCCCGGCCCGAGGCCTCGGTGCGGGTGAGCGTCTGCGCCGGGGTGGCCCAGGCCCAGGCCCGGGAGACGGTGGAGAGCCTGATGAAGCGGGCCGACAAGGCGCTCTACCAGGCCAAGGCCGAGGGCAAGAACTGCACCCGCGCGGCGGAATGAGCCCCGCCTCTACTTGGCCAGCGGCCGCATGTTCACGTGGCAGATGGCCATCCAGCCCGATTTGCTGCGCACGAAGCCGGTCAGGCGCGGGGCGCTCTGGCCGGCGGGCAGGCGCTGGCCGGCGATGTCCTCGGCCACCGCGGCCCGGTAGCTGACCATGAGCACCGCTCCGTGGCGGGTGACCTTGTAGTCGCTCAGGACGTAGTCGCCCATCTTGAGTTTGGCCGCGAAGTCCAGGTATTCCTTGCGGTCGCGGGCCCCGTCGGCGTGCAGGGCCTGGAAGGCCGGCGAGAGCTTCTTGGCCAGCTTGGCCGAGTCGGCCGCCTTGAGCAGATGCCAGAACTCGCCCACCAGTTTCTGGCCCAGGGCCTGGTCCTTGCCCGCGGCCAGGGCCGGCGCGGCCCAGGCCAGCGCCAGCATCGCCAGGATCATCGCCAATGTGATTCGCTTGCGCATCGCTGTCCTCCAGGGGGTGGTTTGGCTCCCATGGTAGCGCCGCCGGCCGGGGCCTGTACACCCCCGGCCGGCCCGGCCCGCCAGACCGGCCCGGCGCGCAGGCGGCCCTTGCCCCGGCGCGGCTGAGATGCTAGCTTCGGTCAGGATCACCAGAACGGACCGGAGGCAGCCTTGCCGCGACCGCGCAAACCCCGCCAGTGCCAGTGCACCTGCCTGGGCCAGGCCTTCAAGCCGGCCGGGGTGCCCCTGATGGAGCTGGAGCGCCTGACCCTGGCCGGCGACGAGCTGGAGGCCCTGCGCCTGTGCGACCTGCTGGGCCTGACCCAGGCCCAGGCCGGGGCGCGCATGGGCGTCAGCCGGGCCACGGTGCAGCGCATCGTCACCAGCGCGCGGCAGAAGGTGGCCCGGGCCCTGGTGGAGGGCGCGGCGCTCATGCTGAGCCCCAGCGGCGAACCGGGCGGCATCGGCGGCATCGGCGAGCAGAAGCCTCGCCATGAGTGAGATGGAAGCCCCGGCCTGCACGGCGGTGCTCACCGGCGAGCGCCTGAACCTCACGGTGCCCGGCGCGCTGGAATACGTGGGCCTGGTGCTGGATTTCTGCGCCGCCGCCGCCCGCCTGGCCGGCTTCGGGGCCTATGGGGCCCAGCGCTGCCGGCTCATCGTGGAGGAGATCTTCAGCCACATCGCCGGCGAGTGCGGCCGCGGCGGCCGCCGCGACCCCTGCCGCCTGGATCTGGCCCTGGAGGCAGACGGCCTCAGCCTGTGCTTCACCACCGAGCACCTGAGCTACGACCCCGGCCTGACCCCGGAATACAGCCTGGCCGCGGTGCTGGAAGGGGCCGAGCCCGAGGGCCTGGGCCTGCACCTGGTCAAGCAGTACGCCAAGGCCATCACCCTGACCAAGCGCGGTCCGGTGCGCGAGCTTTGCCTGAGCCTGGCCCGCGACGATGGCGAGGCCGGAGCCCATCCCTGGCATCGCCTGGTGCCGGCCCTGGCCCCCGGCGTGACGCTAAAGCCCATGGAAAAAGACGGCAAGCTGGTCTACAAGCTGGAGCACGCCGCCCGGGGCAAGACCTACCTGGCCCGGGCCCTGGCCCACCAGGTGCTGAGCCTGGTGGACGGCAGCCGCACCTTCGGCCAGATCATGGCCCAGACCCTCAAGGTGATGCCCGAGCAGGGGCGCTTGCAGGTGGAGGATCTGTTCCAGGTGCTTCTGGACCGCGGCGTGGTCAGCGCCCGCGGCCTGGAGCGCGAGGCGGCCGAGATCGAGGTGCGCGAGCAGATCGATCCCCGCACCCTCACCGCCCTGCACGCCTACCAGAAGGCCGGCGGCGAAAACAACGGCCAGGGCTGAGCTGACTTAATCGGCAAGCAGGGTTCTGACGCACTCGGCCAGAGGCGGCACCTTGGTGGTCACCACGGACCAGACCAGGCGGTTGTCCACCAGGTCATAGCCATGGATCAGGATGTTGCGGAAGGATATGATCCGCCGGTAGTCCTCGATCTGTTCGGCCACCTGCGGCTCGATTTTATGCAGGCGGTTGATGGCTTCCCCGATGATCTCCAACTGCCTTTCAACCGCTGAGCGCAGCAGAAAATCCTCGGCGAAATCGGCCTGGGACTTGCCCTGGGTGAACTGCATGGCCAGCTCGGCGGCCTGCCGAATGTCTTCCAAGTATTTTTTGGCCTCAAGCCGCATAAACTTGGGTGCGGTCCCGGTCGACGGCTTGACGGAAGTAAGGGTTGCGGATGGCCTGGGTCATGACCAGGTCCACCTCACGGCCCAAAAGGTCGGCCAGGTCTTCCCTGAGGCCGAAATAGACGTCGGCGTAGTCCGCCTCGGGCAGGGACAGGAAATCCACCAGAAAGTCCAGGTCGCTGGCCGCGGGGTCAAAGTCCCCGGTCCGCGCAGCCGAGCCAAACAGCTCCAGCCGCGCCACGCGGTGCTTGACGCAGAGGCGGTGGATGGCGGCCTGTTGCTGGGGGCTGAAGGGCAGCATGCCTGGCTCCTTTCACGCCCAGCTTAGCCGCAATCGCGGGTGGGAATCAAGCCGGGTCGCGGGGGATGGCGCAGGCGTCCTCGGCCGGGGCCAGGCGGTGGCAGAGCCCGGCCGCGATGACCAACAGGCCCAACGCGGTGCCCATGAGCACCAGGCTGGCCTTGGTGCCCAGCCACAGGATGAGGAAAAAGCTGGTGCCGATGGTGCCCAGGATGCTGCCCACGGTGCTGACCGCGTAGAGGTTGCCGGCCCCGCGCCCTACCTGGCAGACGTCGCGCACCATGATCTGCACCAGGTAGGGCGAGACCGTGCCCAAAAAGACCGTGGGCAGGGTGAACAGCGCCAGGCTGGCGGTCAGCGGCCCCAGGCGCTCGCCCAGGTCCAGGTCGAAGATCCAGTCGCACAGGGGCCAGCCATAGGCCGGGAACAGGCTGATGAGCAGCATGGGCGGGATGAGCAGCAACGCCAGGCCCCGGAAGCTGGCCCCGCGGACGGCGGCCACCCCGCCCAGGTAGTAGCCCGCGGCCAGGCCCAGCATGAACACGCTGATCAGGCTGCCCCAGACAAAGACGCTGTTGCCGAAAAACGGGGCCAGCACCCGGCTGCCCAGGATCTCGAAACCCATCACCACCGCGCCGCTGACGCAGGCGATGGCGTAGACCGCCCAGACCAAGAGCCGGCGCATGCTCATTCCCCCGGGATGGCGGCCTTCTGGTGCTTCATCAGGTTCACCGGCGCGAAATCGTCGGTGAGCACCTTGGCCTCCATCTTCTGGTCGGTGTAGTAGTCGTATTCGTCCAGGATCAGCTCGGCCAGGTCGAAGCTCCAGGGCCGGCCGGCCATGAGGGCCTTGGCCCGCACCACCGCCGCCTCGCGCGGGACGCGCCCCTTGGCCTGGGTGGCCAGGAAGATGTAGTTGCTGCTCCGGCCCGCCCGCAGCAGGTAGACCTCCGGGAACGCGGCCTGGTAGGTCTTGATCTGGGCGGTGAAGAAGCGGTTGATGTCCGCGGACCAGACGTTGCTGGCCACCACCCCGCCCGGCTTGAGCCGGCTCTTGACCAGCTCCAGGAACTCGGCCGTGGTCAGGTGGAAGGGCACCGAGTGGTCGTTGTAGGCGTCCAGGAAGATGATGTCGTACTGCTTGGGGTGGCGCTTCAGGTAGATGCGCCCGTCCATCACCGTGGTTTTCATGGCCGGGTCGGGGGTGAAGCCCAGGTATTTGCGGGCCACCTCCACCACCATGGGGTCGATCTCCACCAGGTCCATGCGCACGCCGGGGTTCACCAGGCGCAGGTACATGGGCATGCTGCCGCCGCCCAGGCCCACGAAAAGCACGTCCGCCGCCGGCCGGTCCAGGAAGGCCAGGGCCGCGAAGCCGCTCTTGGTGTAGGCGAAGGTCAGCTCGGCCGAATTGCCGGGGCGCACCACGCTCTGGTGGCCCATGGCCTTGTTGAAGCTGAGATAGCGCAGGCCATCTTCATCCTCGCCCACCATGATGTGGTGGTAGAGGCTGTCGGTTTCGTAGAGCATGCGGACCGGGCCGGAGGCCAGGCAGGCGGCCGGCGCGCCGGCCGCATAGAGGCCGGCCAGGCCCAGCATGAGGGCCAGGGCGAGGCGCAGGCAGGCGGGGCTGGCGGCTGTCATGGGCGGCCCTTAGTTGCGCAGGGCGCCGACCGGGGCTGGCAGGCGGCCGCCCCGGGCGATGAAGCTGGCCCCGCTGAAACGGTTGACCGCCATCACCGGGGCCCGGCCCAGGAGCCCGCCGAAGTCCAGGCTGTCGCCGGGGACCATGCCCGGCGCCGGGATGACCCGCACCCCGGTGGTCTTGTGGTTGGCCATGCCGATGGCCAGCTCGTCGGCCAGGATGCCGGCCAGGGCATGGGCCGGGGTGTCGCCCGGCACCGCGAACATGTCCAGGCCCACCGAGCAGACCGCGGTCATGGCTTCGAGCTTCTCCAGGCTGAGCGCGCCGGTCTCCACCGCCTCGATCATGGCCAGATCCTCGCTGACCGGGATGAAGGTGCCGGAGAGCCCGCCCACGTGGCCCGAGGCCATGGCCCCGCCGCGCTTGACCGCGTCGATCAGAAGCGCCAGGGCGGCGGTGGTGCCCGGCGCGCCCACCTGCTCCAGGCCCATGGCCTGCAGGATGCGCCCCACGCTGTCGCCCACGGCCGTGGTGGGGGCCAGGCTGATGTCCACCACGCCGAAGTTAACCCCCAGGCGGCGGGCCAGCTCGCGGCCCACCAGCTCGCCGGCCCGGGTGATCTTGAAGACCGTGCGCCGGATGACCTCGCTCAGCATGGTCAGGTCGCAGTCCGGGTATTTATCCACCACCGCCCGCACCACGCCGGGGCCGCTGATGCCCACGTTCAGCGCGGTGTCGCCCTCGCCGCCGCCGTGAAACGCGCCGGCCATGAAGGGGTTGTCCTCCGGCGCGTTGGCAAAGGCCACGAACTTGGCGCAGGCGATGGCGTTGGGCGTGGCCGCGGCCATGAGCTTCAGCACCTCGCCCATGCGGCCGATGGCGTCGAAGTTCATGCCGGCGGCGCTGCTGGCCAGGTTCAGGAACCCGCAGATGCGCTGGGTTTCGCTGAGGCAGACCGGCAGCGACTCCATCAGCCGGCGGTCGGCGGCGGTCATGCCCTTTTGCACCAGGGCCCCGAAGCCGCCGATGAAATCGATGCCGGCCGCGGCCGCGGCCGCGTCCAGGGCCTTGGCCAGGATCAGGGGGGCGTCCGGGTCGGGGCTGGCCTCGATGAGCCAGGCGGCCGGGGTGATGGAGACGCGCTTGTTGACGATGGGCACGCCCAGGTCCTGGCTGACCGCCTCGGCCTCGGCCGTTAGCCGGCGGCCGTGCTCGGCCAGGCGATTCTCTACCAGACCGGCCATCTCGGCCGCGTCGGGCCGGATCAGGTCCTTGAGGTTCACCCCCAGGGTGACCGCGCGGATGTCGAAGTTGTGGAAGAGGATCATCCCCGCGCTTTCAAACGCCTCTTCCACGCTGAAGCTCATGGCGTCACACCCGGTGCATGGCTTTGACGACCGACTCGCTCTGGACCATCACCGTGAGCCCCATGCCCCGGCCCAGTTGGTCCAGGTCGGCCCGCAGGCCGGCCGGTCCGCCGGCGCAGTCGCCGATGTCCACCAGCATGGTCATGACAAAGGTGCCGTCCATGACCTTCTGCTGCACGTCCTCGATGTTGGCCCCGTGCTCATAGAGCAGGCTGGAGACCCGGGCGATGATGCCCTTCTGGTCCGCGCCGATGACCACCACGAAGACCCGTTCCTTGTCCATGACTACTATCCTTGGCCCCCGCCCTGGCCCTGGCCATGGGGGCAGTGGGGCAACAGCGGGCACTGATCGCATTTGGGCTTGCGCGCGTGGCAGAGCGTGCGGCCGTGCCAGATCATCTGGTGGCTGAACAGCGTCCAGCGCTTTTGGGGGATGATCTCCATCAGGGCAAACTCGGCCTTGACCGGGTCGGCCTGGTCGGTGAGCCCCAAGCGCAGCGACACCCGGCCCAGGTGGGTGTCCACGGTGATGCCCGGCAGGCCGAAGGCGTCGCCCAGCACCACGTTGGCCGTCTTGCGCCCCACGCCGGGCAGCTTGACCATCTCTGCCAGGCTGCCGGGCACCTGGCCGCCGTGGTTCTCCACCAGGGCGCGGGACATGCCCAAGAGCGACTTGGCCTTGTTGCGGAAAAACCCGGTGGGCCGGATGATCTCCATCAGCTCCTCGGGCTGGGCCCGGGCCATGGCCGGCGCATCCGGGAAGCGGGCGAACAAGGCCGGGGTGACCTTGTTCACCTGCTCGTCGGTGCACTGGGCCGAGAGGATCGTGGCCGCCAGCAGCTCGAAGGGGCTGGTGAAGTGCAAGGCGCAGCGGGCCTCCGGGTAGAGCTGGTCCAGCCCGGCCAGGATGGCCCGCACCCGCTGGGGATCGGGCGGGGAGAAGCCCTGCTCCTTGCCCTTGGCCAAACCCTTACGGCTCCACCACCTCGGCCTTTTCGATCACCACCGGCTCCAACGGCACGTCGTCGAACATGCCCTTCCTGCCGGTGGCCACCGCCTTGATCTTGTTCACCACGCCGTGGCCCTTGACCACCTTGCCGAAGACGCAGTAGCCCCAGCCCTGCATGTTCTTGGCCTTGTGGTCCAGGAAGTCGTTGTTCTTCACGTTGATGAAGAACTGGGCGCTGGCGCTGTGGGGGTCCTGGGTGCGGGCCATGGCCAGGGTGTAGGCCTCGTTCTTCAGGCCGTTGTCGGCCTCGTTCTCCACCGGGGCCTGGGTGGGCTTCTGCTGCATGTCCGGGGTGAAGCCGCCGCCCTGGGCCATGAAGCCGTTGATCACGCGGTGGAAGATGGTGCCGTCATAGTGGCCGGCCTTGACATAGGCCAGGAAGTTGGCGGTGGTCTTGGGGGCTTTGTCCTCGAAAAGCTCGACGTCGATCTCGCCCATGTTGGTGGTCAGTCGTACCACGGGATGGCTCCTTTCGGTTTTGGCCCCGGCCGGGGCGGCCAACAACATGACCACGGCCAGGAGGATGAACAGGCATTGGATGGCTTTGGGGATGGCGCGGCCGGGGTTGTTCACGCTCACGCTCCATTTAGCAATAGTCTGTCATTGCGAGGAGCAACCTCTTGGGGTTGCGACGCGGCGCCGGTCAGACGCCTCTCGCTCGATCCATCTTAAGTATCGTCTGTCATTGCGAGGAGCAACCCCCTTGGGTTGCGACGCGGCAATCTC
>JAZDHW010000086.1:0-7848 GCA_043805555.1 Pseudomonadota bacterium | reverse complement strand
GAGGCCGAGGCCGGCCCCGAGCCGGCCTGGCTGCGCGCGGTGGGCTCGGACCTGTTCTAGGTGCGTGTCGGAGAAAGCCATCCATGGCTTTCTCCTCTTGGAACTTGCCAAAAGTTAATTTTGGCAAGTTCTCGGAATGGCGCCAAAAATTAATTTGGCGCCATTCCGGGCGGGCCGTCCATGGCCCGCCCGGAAGCCTGCCGGAGGATTACTCCGACAGGCTCCTGGCCCCACCCCGGCGAGGGAGCCAAACGTGAGCGGAGACCCGGCGGTGGCCAGACTGGAGGGAGTGGGCGCGCGGCTGCGCGGGCTCAAGGCCGCCTATGGCAACGCCCGGGCCATCATCGGCCTGGCGGTGTCCATCGGCGCCCTGGTCTGGGTGCTGAGGGGGGTGGACCTGGCCCAGCTCTGGGAGCTGACCAGGGGGGTGGACCCGCTCTACTTCGTGGCCCTCAACCTGCTGCTGGCCCTGAACCTGGCGATGCGCACCTGGCGCTGGCGGCTGTTGGTCCAACCCCTCATGCCCTGCCGCCTTGCGAGCCTGTTCTCGGCCAACCTCATCGGCTTCGCGGCCAACAACATCCTGCCCGCCCGCCTGGGCGAGGTGGTGCGGGCGGTGGTTGGCGCGCGCCTGACCGGCCTGCCCCTGGGGGCCAGCGCGGCCAGCATCGTCTTGGAGCGAATGCTGGACGGCCCGGTGCTGCTGGCCTTTTTCTCGGCGGTGCTGCTCTGCCTGGAGCCGGCGGCCGCGGCCGGCCCCTTTGACGCCGGCTATTTCCGCGCCGCCATCCTCACCTTCCTGGCCGGCTACCTGGCGGCCCTGGCGGTGCTCATCGCGGTGGCGCGCTGGCCCCAGGCGGTGGTGGGCCCCCTGGCCAGGGCGGCGGGGCTCATCAGCCCGCGCCTGGGGGTGCGGGTGCGCCAGGCCCTGCTGGCCTTCCAGGAGGGTCTGGCCGTGCTGCGGCGCGAGCACCTCCTGGTGCGCCTCCTGGTCCTGTCGGTGGGCCTGCGCCTGCCGCTCTTCGTGATGCACTGGCTCTTCCTGCCGGCGGTGGGCCTGCCCCTGGACCTGATGCTGGCCGCCCTGGCCACCCTGGGCGCGGGCCTGGCCTCCACCCTGCCCTCCGGGCCGGGCTACGTGGGCACCTACCAGCTCGCCGTGTTCTGGGCCCTGCGCCTGGGCGGCGCGCCGGAGCAGGAGGCCTGGGCCTACGCGATCCTCTACTGGGCCGGCCAGTATTTCCCCCTGGTGGCCGTGGGCCTCAGCGAGGCCTGGCGGCGCGGGCTCAGCCTGGGCCGGCTTTCCAATCCGCCGGCCGCCCCCTCCCCCAACCCTAGGAGATAGACGCCATGCCCGCCAAGCGCAGCCTGCCCGGCCCGTCCGGGTCCCGCAAACAGCGGCGCGAGCACATCCGCTTGGGCCTCATCGCCAAGCTGATCATCAACGTCTTCACCCCCTGCGACGGCATCAACGCCCTGACCGACCGGCGCTGGTTCCGCGACGCGCCTTATGCTTACGCCACCTACCTGAGCCAGGCCCGGGCCACCAGCTTTGGCGAGAAGATGCAGGTGATCTGGGCCGCCAAGCAGGACAAGGCCAAGAAGCTGATCCTGGCCCGCCAGCGCTACGGCTACATCCCCGAGCCCTACCTGAGGGTCTGCCGCAAGACCCCCTGCGGCCGGCTGCGGCTCTGGGCGGCCTATATCAGTTGAGCGGCGGCGGCCGTGGCCGCGGCCGAGCCGGGCGGATCCCCGCCCACCTGGCGCAGGGCCGCGGCCAGGGTGGAGAGCCCGGCGCAGCGCAGGGGCACGAAGGTCTTGGTGGCGCCCTTGCAGGCCCGCTTGACCCGCAGGCAGGCGTCGTGGCTCACGCAGTCCACCGGGCAGAAGACCAGGTCGGCCCCGGCCAGGTTCTGGTCCAGGGCGCAGCGCCGGCACTCCTGGCCGCCGTCGTGGTGGCTGAAGCTGCCGCCGGCCTGCTCCACCAGGGTGCGGTAGTGGGGCACCAGGTTGGCCCGGCCGCCCACGTAGAGCACCCGCTTGCCGCACAGGCCCGGACCGGGGCAGACCCCAGCCTGGGCGCAGGCCCCGGCCTGGGCGCAGGCCGCGCCGTCCTCCAGGCAGGCGGCCGGCGCCGGGATGGGCTCCGGCCGGGGCAGGCGTCCGTGGGCCTGGCTGGCCAGCAGGTCCGCCAGGCGCGCCAGGCGGCGGTTGTGGGAGCGCGCCTGGCGCAGCTCGTCTTGCAGGGCGTCCCGCTCCCGGCGCAAGCCATCCAGTTCCTGGCGGGCCTCATCGGCGGGCAGGGCCGGGCGGGGCGGGGCGGCCAGGGTTTTCAGTTGGCCGTGCAGCACCTCGTTGCGGTGCAGGGCCTCGGCCAGGCGGGCCTCCAGGGCCTTGCGGCGGGCGCGGCCCTCCATGGCCACGGCCCGCAGGCGGCTGCGGCCGGCCGCCAGGGCCTGCGCCAACTCGGCCCGGCCCTGCTCCAGCTCGCGCAGGCGGCGGATATCGGCCCGGTTGGCCGCGCCCACCAGGTGGGAGAGCATGTGCACCTGGCCGAAGGCATGGTGCGTCAGGTGCTGGTCCGCGGCCGGGTGGCTGAGCAGGGCCCAGAACCCGCCGGGCACGTCGCCCTGGGCCAGGGCCGCCTCCCACTGCGCGGCCAGGGCCGCCCCGTCCGTGCACTTGGCCGCCTGGCGCACCTGCCTCTGATACTTCTTGTCCAAAAAACGGTTCACCGCCTCGGAGAAGGCGCAGCGGCACTTGCACATGGTCACGCAGCGGGCGTGCACCTCATACTCGATGCCCGGCTCCGGCAGCTCCAGGCCGGTCTTGCGGGCCAGGCGCCTGATCTCGGCCAGGCTCAGGCAGGTGCCCACCACCGCGCACTGGTAGTCGTCCAACTGCCAGACCTTGCGCCGGCCGCCGGGCTCGGCGGGCCTGGCCTCCATGCCCACGGCCGCGCGGCGGGGGCTAAGCAAGGGGGCCAGGCTGGGGCGCAGCCCGGCCGGGCCGATCAGGGGAGCGCTGGGGGCGAAGACCTGGACGTTGGGCGGCAGCATGGCGCTGATCTCCGGGACTGGGGTGGGGGCTGGCGGCCGGGGCCGGGTGCGCGGGCCTAATTAGCTATTGAGACTCAGTTGCTTTTATGGTAGCGGGCCGCGGCCGGGCTGTCAAGCCGGATCGAACCGGGCGCCGGGCAGTTTTAAATGGGGGATGCTAGGGCGCGAGGTCCAGGCCCAGCAGCATGGCCAGGCCCAGCAGGCCCAGCACCGCGCCGGTGGCCCGGTTCACCCGGCGCATGCCGCGCGCGTCCAGGCCCGGCCGGAAGCGCATGGCAAAGGCCCCCAGGACGGCGAACCAGGCCCAGGAGCCCAGGAGCACCCCGGCCGCGGCGGCCAGCGCGGCGGTGAGGCCGCGGCCCAGGTCGGCGCTGACGCCCAGGGCCGGGAAGAGCGCGGTCAGGGCCAGGATGGCCAGGGGGTTGGTCAGGGTGAGGCCCAGGGCGCTGGTGAAGTCGCCCAGCCAGGTCTTGGCCCCGTTGCGGGCGGCTTCCGGCCGGGGCCGGGCCAGGACCAGCACCGCGCCCACCGCCAGCAGGCACAGGCCGGCCAATATGCTCAGGCGCGGGCCCATGGCCAGGAGCCAGCCGGTGAGCCAGGACAGGCCCAGGGCCACGATGAGGCCGTAGCAGGCGTCGGCGCAGGCCGCGCCCAGGCCGGTCAGGAGCCCCGCGCCCCAGCCATGGGCCAGCACCCGGCGCAGGCAGAGCACCCCCACCGGGCCCATGGGCGCAGCCACGGCCAAGCCGGCGAAGACGCATTTGCCGAAAAGCGCCGGCAGCCAGAGATGCTCGCTGATCATGAGCGGCCGCGGGCGCTCCCTGCCGGGGCCGGAGCCGCCATCACGCGCAACGTTGGATGGCCGCGTCCGCCAAGGGCGCGTGGTGGGCCCGGAAGGCCTTGTCCCAATCCGGGCCGCCGTAGCGGTGCATGGTCTTGACGTCGGCCTCCATCAGGTCGGCCACCAGCAGGCAATCCAGGGCGTTGTTGAAGGCCGGGTCCATGTTCCAGCCGCAGCTTTTGGCCGCCAGCTTGAGGTACTGCTTGAACAGGATCGGCGGGGCGGCGCGGTTCTGCTCCACGTCCGCCACCACCTCGGAGACCTCGTCCCAGTCGCTGAGGGTGGGCATGAGCTGGCCGGCGATGATCTGGTTGCGGCGGCCGAAGTCGGCCGGGTTTTTCGGCGAGACCAGGCCGCTCAGCTCGCTGCGGCGGTGGCGGGCCAGGAACTCCATCATCAACTGGCGGCTCAGCTTGGTGTAGACGCTGGAGACGCTGACCGGACCGAAGAGGTAGCGGTAGCGGGGGTTGGCCTTGATGTAGTGGCCGATGCCCTTCCACAGCAGCAGCAGGGCCGAATAGGAGCGCTGGTATTTGTCGGTGATGAAGGAGCGGCCCATCTCCAGGGCGTGGGGGATGCGGTCGAAGAAATCGGGCGAGAAGTTGAACAGGGTGCTGGTGTAGAAGCCCTCCACGCCGTGGCGCGATAAAATCTCGTCGCTCTGGCCCAGGCGGTAACCGCCGGCCAACTCGCCGGCCTGCTGGTCCCACAGGCACAGGTGCAGGTAGTGGTCGTCGAAACGGTCCAGGTCGCGGCTCTGGCCGGTGCCCTCGCCCACCTGACGGAAGCAGATCTCGCGCAGGCGGCCGATCTCGTTCATCAGCGAGGGTATCTGCCGCCGGCGGGCGTAGAAGACCCTGAAGTCGCCAGAGACCAGGATGGTCTGCTCGGCGGGCAGGGTGTCCACGTCCAACTGCACCAGCTCGCGGTTCTGGGGCGCGGCGATGGACTCGGGCCAGACCTGGGCGCGGCGGCGGCGGCGCAGAAGCCGGCGGGGCTCCTCCGCGGCCGGCCGGCAGCCCAGCACCTGGGTGCGCAGACGGAAATAGTCGGTCATGCCGGCCAGGCCCTCCTTGGCCCGGTAGCGCTTGGGCGCGATGGCCCCGCCCACCGCCAGGCCCAGGCGCATGCCCTGCTTGTTGGCCAGCTCCCGGGGCAAGAGCGCCGTGCGCAGGCGGGGATGGATCAGCCCCGCGATCTGGAACAGGGCGCTGTTGCGGCCGCGGAAATGCACCGGCACCACGGTGGCGCCGGTCTTGGCCGCGATGCGCGCCACCACCGGGCTCCAGGCCGGGTCGCTGATGCGCATGGAGGGCATCTTCAGGTGGGCCACCTCCCCGGCCGGGAACATGGCCAACAGCCCGCCGTCCTCCACCCAGCGGATGGCCTCGCGCAGGGGGCCCACGTTGCTGGCGATGGAGCGGGATTCGTTGAAGGGATCCACCAGGATGAACAGGTCGCGCAGCTCCGGCACCCGGCCCAGCAGGTAGTTGGCCATGATCTTCACGTCCGGCCGCCGGGCGATGAGGTGGTAGGCCAGCACGATGCCTTCCAGGCCGCCGAAGGGGTGGTTGGCCACCACGATGGTGGGGCCGGAGGCGGGGATGGCCGCGAACTCGTCCGGGGCGGTGAAAGAGGACACGGCCATGGTGTCCAGCACGTTTTGCAAAAACACGTCGGTCTTGCCGCCCGAGCCGGACCGCGCGTAGATGCTCTCCAGCTTGTGCAGCGACAGCAGACGGCTGATGCTTTTTTCGACCATGGCCAGCAGGCGGGCCTGGGCCGGCCCGAAGGACGTCAGGTCGAGTCGGAATAGACGCTGGTCTTGGGCGACGCTCATGGTTAAACCTCCCCCGGCGAACCAGACCATGCATGCCGGCCCCGCCCGGCCGACCCACCGACCGCGCACACGGGGCCTGATCTTTACCGGTCAGAAGACCACAGCAAAGTGACAATGCCGTTAGGGCGACGCCACATTTCCTTGTCATTTGAGCGCGATCTCCCGACCAGCCGGAGTCGCCGGAGCCAACCGCCGTTGCTTGGCCGGCAAAAGGCGCCGTCCGCGACTTTGTGAGGCATACCCCTGGGCCATTGCCGCCGGCCGGCATAGCCTGCACCGCATGGCGGATTCACCGCGGACAATAGGACCGGAGGACCCAACATGGCGGACGAAACGGGGAAATTGGTGATAGGCTGTCGCTGGGTCAGCGAGAACACGGGTCATAGCTGCGCGGAATGCGCCGCCCTGGACGGCAAGGAGTTCTATTCCGCGCCTAAGGACGGCCAGGCCTCGACCCAGGGGATGCCCACACCGCCCCTGCACCCCAACTGCCGCTGCACCACCGAGCCCATAACTGATTTCGAAAGCCTGGACGAGCCATCCCGGCGCGAGAGCCGGGAAGAACGCGAGGCGCGCTGGAAGCGCGACTACCCCAACTTCACCCGCAACTCGCGCTTCCACCAGGGCGCGACCGAGTTCATGGGCGTGCTCTGGCGCAACGACGAGCGGGGGATAATGGACGGCCCGGTCTACGGCAACTACGGCGGCCGCAACTGGGGCGAGGGGAGAAACACCACGCGGGAACGGCCGCAGGAAGAGGAAATTGATCCGGTGGCCGGTACAAAACCAGACACCAAAGGCCCAATTGATGATATGGACAAGCTGTATAAAAACCATGATGATGGCTACACAAGTTGCGAATCTGAAACCGGTATTGGTTATGAAGCCTGCACTTACCAAGTGGATAAAAATCTTGTGGTTGGGCTTAAAAAATTGCCGGATGATCCCCGCCGATGGAACACTGATCCAAAAGCCACACTGACCGACCAGGAAGTGGCCTACGCCCGGCGTTATCGCAAGCTGGCGACCTGGCTGTTCGAAGGTAATGTGGAAATGTATGAGTCAGAACAGAAACGTCATGAAGAGGCGCCATAGTTAGACTCCTGGCTGGGGAATGGGGGGGAAGCATGAAAAGGATCAGCCGCCCGCTAGTGTTGGCCGTCGCCCTGGCCGCGATGCTCTGCGGGCTCACCGCCTGCGTCAGCATGCTGGGCCCTTACGACCCCAAGTCGGTTTCGCGGGAGGCCCGGGAAGTCCGGCCGGAGGTGTATTGGGCTTCCCTGGCCCCGGACGGCAGCAACCTGGTCGTTCAGTATCATTCAGCCAAAATGAGCGGCATCTTCCTGATGGAGTTCATCGAGCGCTTTTCCTGGCCATCGCCTGAGCCCGGCCAAGCCAAGCTGCCCGCGGTTTATGGCCGGGTCACGGCTTGGCTGCGCAAAGACGGGCCGCGTTGCTGGCATGGATCGCCGGTCTTCTCGCCGGACGGCAAGCGCATCGCCTATGTCTCCACCTGCGGCGAGCCCCACGGCGACATCCACATCATGGACCGCGACGGCAGCAACGACCGCCGCCTCACCGACACCCCGGACTATGACCGGACACCGCGCTTTAGCCAGGACGGCAACCAAATCTTCTTTGTTCGTGCGAGGAGCTTTCGCAGCAGTTCGCCGGTGGTCCGGCCCGGCTTGCGCGATTGGGACATCTATTGGGTGGACCTGACCACGGGCGCGGTCAACCCCTTGACCAATAATCGCTATTATGAAGCTGGCCGTCCGCAAATGCTGCCAGATGGCAAGCGCCTACTGGTGTTCATCTATTCGGTCCGCACCAATCCCGACTATAGCTTATGGATCGTGAAGTTAGAGAACCCGGACCAACAACAACCAGTAATCCCCAAGCTTGCGGGTTTGCTTGCTAATGCAGGTCACGAAGTGGACTACCGGAATCTCTACCATCCCATCCTATCCAAGGACGGCACCCAACTGCTCTTTTCCAGGATCGGCCGCAGCATGTACTTCACCGATATGCGCACCATGGAAACCAAGAGAGAAGACCCACTGGGCATCGGTGTAATGCCCATGGATTTGTCGCCCGACTTCAACCAG
>JAZDHW010000085.1:0-7011 GCA_043805555.1 Pseudomonadota bacterium | reverse complement strand
CCGCCCCTACATTAAGATGCCTTTGGTGTAGGGGCGGGGTTTATCCCCGCCCGCAGCTTGCTGATCCTATCTTCATGACAGTGGAGCGAGCGCCATGGCGACGTTGCCCTCCCTGGGCCAGGGCCCCCTGAAGGTTTCCTGCCTGGTCGAGACCCCGGTGGCCGGGTTCAGGGCCGGCGCGGCCGCCTCCGGCCTGCGCAAGGACGGCCGCATCGACCTGGCCCTGATCGCGGCCGCGGAGCCGGTGAACGCGGCGGCGATCTTCACGAAAAACTTGCTGGCCGCCGCGCCGGTGCAGGTCTCGCGCCGCCACATCGCCGCGGGCCGGGCCCAGGCCATCCTGGCCAACAGCGGCGGGGCCAACGCCGCCACCGGGGCGCCCGGCCTGGCCGCGGCCGAGGCCTGCTGCCATGCCGCCGGCGCGGCCCTGGGCTGCGCCGCCGAGCTGGTGCTGCCCTGCTCCACCGGGGTCATCGGCCAGGTGCTGGACGCGGCCAAGGTGAGCGCGGCGCTGCCGGGCCTGGCGGCCGGTCTGGCGCCCGAGGGCCTGACCCAGGCCGCCCGGGCCATCATGACCACCGACGCTTTCACCAAAATGGCCGAGGAGCGCCTGGAGCTGGGCGGCCGGCCGGTGACCCTGGTGGGCATGGCCAAGGGCGCGGGCATGATCCACCCGGACATGGCCACCATGCTGTGTTTTGTGCTCACCGACGCGGCGGCCAGCCCGGCGGCGCTCCAGCAGGCCCTGACCGACGCGGCGGCCGAGAGCTTCAACCGCGCCAGCGTGGACGGCGACACCAGCACCAACGACACGGTGATCCTGCTGGCCAGCGGCCGGGCCGGCAACCCCGAACCGAGCCCGGAAAGTACGGAGTTGGCGGCCTTCACCGCCGCCCTGACCCGGCTCTGCCAGCGCCTGGCGGCCATGCTGGTGGCCGATGGCGAGGGGGCTTCGCACCTGGTGCTGGTGCGGGTGACCGGCGCGCCGGACGACGCCCAGGCCCTGGCCCACGCCTTTGCCATCGCCCACTCGCCCCTGTGCAAGACCGCCCTGGCCGGCCAGGATCCCAACTGGGGGCGCATCGTCTCCACGGCCGGGGCCGAGGCCGGCCGCCGGGGCTGGCCCTACGCCATGGACCGGCTCAACCTGTGGATCGGCGAGCACCTGATCTGCCGCGACGGGCTCTATGCCGGCATGGCGGCCGAGCAGGGCGCGGCGGCGGCGATGAAAGAGCCGCGCTACGGCATCCGCCTGGACCTGGGCCTGGGCGCGGGCGAGTCCTGGGTGCTGACCAGCGACCTGGGCCACGAGTACGTGAACATCAACGCCGACTACCGCAGCTAAGGGGAGCCTCCCCCGCCCCGCCCTCTCCCCCAAAGGGGGCGAGGGGTAAAAGCGAAAAGCAACGTGCAGGCGGTTCGGCGCGATTGCTTCGTCGCCTGCGGGCTCCTCGCAATGACAGGAAAAGTAGGGGGCACCTGAGAGGCATTTTCTAGCTGTCATTGCGAGCACAGCGAAGCAATCTCCCGGTCCCCATTCCATAAAACAAAACCAAGAGATTGTCGCGTCGCCCTCCGGGCGCCTCGCAATGACAAGAGAGAGACGTGCAGCCGGTTCTTGGCGCGATTGCTTCGCCGCGACGCTCCTCGCAATGACAGAGGGGGGAATGGGCTTCCCGCAAGGACCAGGATTGCGCAATAAAACTGCATGAAGGAAAGAAGGGGGCCGGTCCACCACCGGTCCCCTTCTCCGTTTCTTCCCTCTGCACCCACTCCCCGTCTTTTCTCCCTGCCTTACCGCCTCCCGTGGGGCCGCCCCCCGCGCCTTAGCCGGCAGGGCTATACCTGGCAGGCAAAGCCATCCATGGCCCGCAATGGTGGCGACGCGGCCGGTCGGCGCGAGCGCACCCTGCCGCGGGCCGGTTGCTGGCGGCGTGGCGCACGGGGGCACGGGACAGCCCGCTCCAGACAGGCGCGAATCACCAGGCCGACTGACGGCCGGCACGGGGCTGGCTGAGGTTTCTTGTCGCTACGCGACCCGGACAGCGAGCTGTCCGGGCCACCCGGAAAAAGGCGAAAGGCCCAAGAGATTGCCACGTCGCCCTGGCGGCTCCCCGCAATGACCAGTATGGCGGCGGGCTAGAGCGCCAGGCCGGTCAACCCGGCGGCCCAGGCCCAGAAGCCGGGGCGCTGGTCCTGGCGGGCCAAGGCGGTGAGCGCGGCCGGGGTGTGGTGGCCGGCCTTCCAGGCCTTGATGGGCTGAAGCCGGGCGCGGCGCATGAAGGCGGTGGGTACCAGGAAGTTCACATCGCCCTGCACGGGCTGGAAATAGAGATAGCCCTTCTTGACCGCGATGGGCATGGCCAGGCCGCGCTGGTGCACGGCGCCCACCGCCTCGGCCGGGTGTGGGTAGTGGTTGATGTTCTTGTTCAGGTCGTGGATATCGGCCGGGGCCACGCCCTTGAGCTGGAACGACTCGATCATGACGTTGCGCATGAGCTCCGGATCCCAGTAGCAGGCCCCGCCCTTGATGGGACGCTCGGGGTCGTTGGTCACCACCTCCATGACCATGCGCGCGCCGGTCTCGGCCAGCTTCAGCGCCGCGGCCAGGCCCACGAAGTCCAGCGACTGGCTGAGGTAGTCCAGGTCCTCGATGTTGTAGGAGACCTTGTCCACGCAGTCGGCCAGCAGCGCCCGGTATTCCGGCCAGGACAGGGGCCGGCGGCGGCCCTGGGCGTCCAGGCGGAAGACCTGGCCCGCCATGGTGGTCTGCATTAGCATCTGGCCGTGGTTGTGCAGGCGCAGGGGGCTGGCGCTGTCATAGATCCAGCCCTGCGGCCCCAGGCTCAGGCCGTGGAAAGCGCGCTGGACCATGAAGTAGGTCTTGCGGCGGTCGAAGCCGTAGAAGCCGGCCTCGCGAAAATCGTCCAGCACGGCCTGTGCGCTCTGCTCGTTGACGATGATCAAGAGCCATTGGCGTTGCAGGGTGGCCTGGGGGTCGCGGCCGTGCTTTTCGGCCAGCCGCCAAAGGTCCCAGGCCAGTTGCAGCATATGGCGGCGGCCCAGGCTGACCGGACGCAGGGTCTCGGGCGGGTGCTCCAGGTCGTGGTCGTGCTCCAGCAGGTTCTTGAGCACCGCCGGGCTGAGGTCGCGGCGGGGGTTGATGAGGTACTTGGTGCCCAGGCCCAGGCGGGTGGCCTCGCCGGCGCAGGCGTGCTCCAACAGCACCCCGCCGTTCAGCAGGGCGTCGGCCGCCCGCTCCAGGTCCCGCGGGACCAGGAAGCCTTCGTCCATGGCCGTGATGTCGCGGGGCTCGGCCAGGTGGTCCAGGCGCGGGTATTGGTTCAGGTCGTCCTCGGCCGCCTTGACCTGTTCCAGGTTGGTCAGGCCGGCCAGGCGCTCGCCGGCCAGGGCGCGGCAACCGTCCAGGTAGGTGTTGAAGCTGGTCAGGTCCAGAGGGGTGGGCTGGGCGGGATCAAGCATGGGGCTCCTGTCCGTGGCTGTGGCGGCGCGGGCGGCGGCTGCCGCCGGCCGGGCCGCTCATGGCTGTGGCGCGGGATGTTCCTTTTACTCTAACCGAGAAGCACCGGGCCAGGCAAATCCGGCGCGGGGGCCGGCGCAAGGCCCAGGGCCTGGGCCATGAGCCCGTGCAGCCCGGCCAGGGCCTGGGGCCGGGTCGCGGGCGGCGGCAGCATCAGGGCCAGGCCGCCTTGGGGGCGGTGGGAGCCGGTCAGGTGGCTGAGGCCGAAGACCCCGGCCCGGCCCATGCCGGCGCGCAGGGAAAAGCCCGGCGCGGCCACGGCCACCAGGTCCGGCGAGAGATCGGCGGCCGGGCCGTGGTAGAGCTCGCGGCCGTGGTGCACGGCGGCGATGGGGGCCTCGCTCACCAGGCAAGGGCGGCCGTCCGGGCCGGGGCCGAGGCGCTGAAAGCGCAGGGCCAGCAGCCCGGCCCGGATGCGCTGGGCCAGTTCGTTGGCTTTTTTGCCCGGCCGCAGCCAGCCGCCGGGAAAGCGGCCGGCCCAATGCAGGTAGATGCGGCCGGGGTCCAGGGCCAGGGCCGCGGTTGGGGGCAGGATGCGCTCGTGGCCCGGTCCGGCCTCCCAGCCCTCGGCCTTCAGCCAGCCTTGCTCACGCAGCCAGGGGTTGAGGTAGACCTCGCTGACGATGGGGCCGAAGGCGTGGTCGGCGGCGATCATGAGCGCCATATCGCCGGCCGCGACGCGCGCTTCGGCCTTTTGCCAGACCCGGCCGATGAACTCATCCATGCGGGCGTAGGCCTGGCGGGCCGGGTCGGCCAGGGGGTGGCCGGCGTCCCACAGGGCTGGCCACAGGAAGTGGTTGATACGGTCGGTCTCGGTGAAGACCGCGATGAACAGGTCCCAGTCCTGGCTGAACAGCTCGTCAAAGAGCGCCAGGCGGGTATCCAGGGCGGCCAGCAGGTCGGGCATCAGCGCGGCCGGGTCGGCCACGCCCCGGTCCAGGTTGGCCTCGGGGCGGTAGTCCAGGGCCTTAAGGCGGGCCAGCAGCTCGGGCGGGTGCACCCCCCGGCCCAGCTCCGGGGTGACGAAGCCGCTGATCATGACCCCGGTGAGCGGCTCGGCCGGGTAGGTCAGCGGCACGTTGAGCACCGCCGCGCGCAGGCCGGCCTGGGTGGCCTGCTGCCAGAGGCGGGGAATCCGCACCGCGCCGGAATCCACCGGCCGCACGCTGTAAGTGCCGGGCTGGTGCTCGCCAAAGCCAAAGACGCCGTGGACGCCGGGCATTTGGCCGCTGAACAGGGTGGTCCAGCAGACCGGGCTGACCTCGGGCAGGGGCGAGGAAGTGGTCCAGGCCCCGGCCCAGTCCATGAGCCGTCCCAGGTGGGGCATGACCCCGGCCGCGGCCAGGTGTTGGGCCAGGTCCAGGCCCACGCCGTCCAGGCCGATGAAGATGACTTGCTTCATAATGGGTGTTGGCTGCCAGCCGCGCGGGTGAGGTGATGGTTAAGTGGTCTGGCGGGGCGGCCTCTTCTGCGGCGGCGTGGCATGCGTTTTTGCAATTAATTGCAAAAAGCCATGCCAAGCCGCCGCGCTGGCCGCGCACGGCTCGCAGGCGCCGCGCGCATGTGTTGCGCCTAGTCCGGCCAGTGCCGCCGCGCCTGCTGCCAGATGGCGTAACCGCTGCTGGCGCCCAGGCGGTCGGCCCCGGCCCCGATGAGCGCCAGGGCCCCCTCCAGGTCGCGGATGCCGCCGGCGGCCTTGATGCCCAGCCGCCGGCCCACGGCCGCCCGCAGCATCTGCACGTCCTCCAGGCTGGCCGCGCCGAAATAGCCGCTGCCGGTCTTGAGAAAGGCCGCGCCGCTATCAAGCAGCGCCTCGGCCAGGGCCTGGGTCAGCTCGGGGCCCAGCGCGGCCGTCTCCAGAATGACCTTGAGCGGCAGGCCCTGCAGGGCCGCGGCCACCGCGGTAACCTCGTCCACCGCCGCGCCGAGCCCGCCGCCCAGCACCAGGCCGCGGTTGATGACCATGTCCAGCTCCTGGGCCCCTTCGCCGGCCAGCTCCAGGGCCTCGCTCAGCTTGCTGCGGCTGGTGGCCGTGCCCAGGGGAAAGCCCACCACGCTGCACACCCGCACCGGGCTGCCCTGGAGCTCGCGCACGGCCCGGGCCACCAGCCAGGGGCTGACGCAGGCCGCAATGCACTGCATTTCCAGGCATTGGGCCAGGTGGGCCAGCAGCTCGGCCTCGCCGGCGGCGGGGTCCAGCAGGGTGTGCTCGATGCGCGCGGCCAGGTCCGCGGCCCCGTCCACGCCCTGGGGCGGCCGGCCCATGAGCCCGTCGTCCACCTCTTGCGCCCGCTTGAGCCATTCCTCGTCCACGAAAAGCGAGGCATAGCCGCGCTGGCTGACGAACAGGCCGTCGTAGGCCGTGTCCTGGTAGGTGCGCAGCAAATAGGGCACGCCGTCGGCGGTGAGCGCCGCGCACCAGACGTCCGCCTGGAACCGGTTTTCCAGCTCGCGCAACAGGACCATGGCCATGCTTCATCTCCGGCTCAAGGTGGCGACTATGGACCATAAGTCCCACGCCGGCCCGGCCTTGTCAACCGCCCCCGCGCGCCGTTGCAGGCCGGCGGCGGCTATGGTAATTTGCCTGATGGTCGCGCCCTGGAGCCCAGCAGACCGCCGTCACATGCAGCGGGCCGTCGCCCTGGCCCGGCGGGCGGCGGAGTTGGGCGAGGTGCCCGTGGGCGCGGTGCTGACGGATGCCCACGGCGCGCTGATGGCCGCCGAGCACAACCGCAGCATCCTGGCCTGCGACCCCACCGCCCACGCCGAGTTGCTCTGTCTGCGTACGGCCGCGGCCATTTTAGGCAACTACCGGCTCACCGGCAGCACGCTCTACGTGAGCCTGGAGCCCTGCCCCATGTGCGCCGGGGCCCTGGTCTGGGCGCGGGTGGCGCGGGTGATTTTCGCCGCCGCCGACCCCAAGGCCGGCGCGTTGGGCTCGGTGCTGGATATTAGCCAGACGCCGGGCCTCAACCATCGGCCCCTGGTGCAGGGCGGGCTGCTGGCCCAGGAGAGCACCGCGGTGCTGCGGGAATTTTTCGCGGCCCGCCGCGGTCGCGGGCGCACGGCAGCGGATGAAGATTGAAGATTTGTTCGGATGCCCCTTGGCCGCGCTTTGAAGCCAGGACGGCCAAGTGAGAGATTGAGGCCTTTGGGCCATTCGGGGACCGGCAGTCGCTGCCGCGGGCAGGAGCCGGCGCGGCGAGCGGCGCTGAGCCGCGCGCCGGAAGCCGGGCCGGATTCACTCCGGCCCGGCGGTGCCTCAGATGGCCAGGACGGCCAGGTGAGATAGTCGAGGCCTATTGGCCATTCGGGGACCGGTGATGCCGCCGCGGGCAGGAGCCCGCGCGGCGAGCGGCGTTGAGCCGCGCGCCGGAAGCCGGGCCGGATTCACTCCGGCCCGGCGGTGCCTCAGATGGCCAGGACGGCCATCTGAGGCAAGAAAATAGGAGAGGTACCGAAGTGGTCGT
>JAZDHW010000084.1:0-8986 GCA_043805555.1 Pseudomonadota bacterium | reverse complement strand
TTGCACTTTTCGGTGGGGGGTGGGGAACCCTTTTGGGGCACAAATAGGGTCCCCCACAAACGAATGGCGCAACCATGTCCTTCTTCGCGGTGAAAGACCTGACCATGGTGTTCGGGGGGCTGGTGGCCCTGAACGAGGTGTCGCTGGGCGTGGAGCAGGGCTCGATCACGGCGGTGATCGGCCCCAACGGCGCGGGCAAGACCACCTTGTTCAACTGCATCTTCGGCCTTTACCGGCCCACCCGGGGCGAGGTGAGTTTCAAGGGCGAGCGGCTGACGGGCATGAAGCCCCACCAGATCGCCAAGAAGGGCCTGGGGCGCACCTTCCAGAACATCGAGCTGTTCAGCAAGATGACCACCCTGGACAACCTGCTCCTGGGCCGGCACCGCCACATGCGCTCCGGGGTGCTGAGCGGGTCCGCCTTCTGGCGGCGGGGCTCGCGGGCCGCGGCCGAGGAGATCGCCCACCGGCGCAAGGTCGAGGAGATCATAGACTTCCTGGACCTGCAATCGGCCCGCAGCCGCTTCGTGGGCGGGCTGCCCTACGGCATCCAGAAAAAGGTGGAGCTGGGCCGGGCCCTGTGCCTGGAGCCGGAGCTTCTGCTCCTTGACGAGCCGGTGGCGGGCATGAATCTGGAGGAGAAGCAGGACCTGATGGTCTGGCTCAAGGACATCCAGGAGGTCTTCGGCATCACCATCATCATCATCGAGCATGACATGCGCCTGGTGATGGAGGTGAGCGACCAGGTCCTGGTGCTCAATTTCGGCGAGCCCATCGCCCACGGCACCCCGGCCGAGGTGCAGGTGCACCCGGAAGTGCTCAAGGCTTATTTGGGCGAGCAGGACGTGCACCTCGGGTTGTGACCGCGGGCCAGGAGGCCCGCGCGGCGGCCATTTGGCCGCCGGAGCCCGGCCGGATTCACTCCGGCCGGGCGAGCCGGCCGAGGCCAGGGATGGCCGAGGCCGTTAGGAGAAAACAGCTCAAGGCTTATTTGGGCGAGCAGGTCGTGCATCTCGGGTTGTGACCGCGGGCCAGAGGGATGACCGGGGCCGTTAGGAGAAAGCAGCGCGCATCATGCTTGAGATCAGGAATATAGAGACGCTTTACGGCCTGGTGATGGCCCTGCGCGGGGTTAGCCTTAAGCTGGAGGAGGGCAAGATCACCGCCGTGTTGGGGGCCAACGGCGCGGGCAAGTCCACCCTGATCAAGACCGTGATGGGGCTGATCGAGGACCAGCCGGACAAGGGCGGCATCTGGCTGGACGACAAGCGCATCGACCACAAGGACACCGAGGCCATCGTGCGCATGGGCCTGGCCTACGTGCCCGAGGGCCGCCAGGTCTTCAACGAGCTGACCGTGACCGAGAACCTGTTGATGGGGGCCTACACCCGGCGCGGGGCCTCGGTGCGCGCTGACCTGGAGCGGGTCTTCGGGCTCTTCCCGCGCCTCCAGGAGCGCGAGCGCCAGTTGGCCGGCACGCTCTCCGGCGGCGAGCAGCAGATGCTGGCCATCGGCCGGGCCCTGATGATGCGCCCGCGCATCATGTTCCTGGACGAGCCCAGCCTGGGGTTGAGCCCGCTGTTGGTGCGCGAAATCTTCAGCACCATCGCCAAGGTGAACCAGGAGGACGGCACCACGATCCTCTTGGTGGAGCAGAACGCCAACATGGCCCTGGGGGTCTGCCACCAGGGCTACGTGATGGAGAACGGCCGCTTCGTGCTGGCCGGCTGCGCCGAGGACCTGTTGAAGGACGAGGACGTGCGCGAGTTTTATCTCGGCATCAAGAGCGAGGTCTCGGTCAAGGGCTACCAGCGCTACAAGCGCAAGAAGCGCTGGCGCTAGGAGCCCGCCGGAGCTGTTTCTCCGACAGACACCTAGGAGCCTGTCGGGCTGACGGTTCGCACGGGGCTATTTGATGAGGCCTTGTCCGGGTTGGTGAGAGCCGGCCCGGCCCTTCAGCCAGGGCTTCCCTTGCCTGTCCCCCCTGCCACGCCATGGCCGCTCCGGCTGCAAACCAGCCCGTGCTTGATGACAAGGGCTTGGCCTCGCCCGGAGCGGCGCTGGCCGCCGCGATCCGAATTAACCACCACACCCCCGGCATCCGCCGGCCCAAAAGGGGCCATCCGCAGGGCGTCTCGGACCAGTCTGGCCTTAATGCGCTCATCCATGGACCAGCCCACCACCCTGCGCGCGAACAGGTCGATCACCGCCGCTAAGCAATGACCATCCTGGCCGGGGCCGGGCTTGCCAAAACGGATGCATCTCGGCCGCGCATGACGTAATGTCATGCCAAAAAGAATCTTTAATGGGGTTGTTGCGGGCCTGCCGCGCCGCCCTCCGGCTAAGGCCGGGCGCAAAAGTGGGGGCCAGAGGGCCGGCTCGGTCCGCCAGACCGGCTCGGTCGGCCAGGCCGGCCCGGACGCCGCCTACCAGCGGCCGCCGGGGCTCTGCCACTTGCGCAGCAGCACGTACACCGCCCCGGCCCCGCCGTCGCGGGCCAATGCGGAGCAGAAGGCCAGCACCCGCTTTTGCAGGCGCTTCTGGCCCAGCCACTGGGTCAGCGCGGTTTTCAGCACCGGCACCCCGCCGGGGCTGCGGAAGCCGCGGCCGTGCACGATGAGCACGTGTCGCAGGCCGCGGGTGAGGGAGCGCACCAGGAACTCCTCCACGGTCGGGAAGGCCTCCTCCAGGCTCAGGCCGTGCAGGTCCAGGTAATCCTGCACCGGGAACTCGCCCCGGCTCAGGCGTTCGATTAGCTCCGGGCCCACGCCGGGCAGGCTGCCCTGCACGTACTCGTCGCTCATCCGCCAGTCGAACTCCGCGCCGCCGCTGACCAAATCGGCCAGTTGCGCCAGGACCTCCAGGTCCTCGTCCGGCGCGGCGTCCAGGCGGGGCCGGTTGGGGTCCGGGCCCTGGGGCCGGTAAGAGCCCCGGTCCAGGCGGGTCACCTCGGCCATGGCCCGGTCAAAAAGGCCGCGGTCGTCGGGCTCGGGCGCGGGCTCGGCCGGCAAGGGCGGCGGGGGCGGCTCGGCCGGGGCCGCGGTCAGGGCGGATTTCAGGCCCGCGAAGGCCTGGTTAAAGGGGCCGGGCTCCTTGGCCTTGGCCGGGGCGGGTGCAGCGCGCTTCTTCTTGTGCTTGGCCATGGTTTCATGATAACGCGGCCTTGGCCCCCGCGCCAACCTGGGGCGCGGGCGATTTTTTTCCCCACACCGGGACAAATGGCATAATATGCTGGTCCGGTAGGTAGTTAACCAGACCAAAGGGGGACGGCATGAGAGCGGGCGCAGCCGGCCAGGTGGGCGGCGAGGGTGGCGGGAGCGGCGCGGGCTGGGCCATCCGGGCCGGGGCGGCGCTGGTGCTGTCGGCCTTGGCCCTGGGCTTGGCGGCGGCGGCCCCGGCCCCGGCCGCCGCAACCGCGACCACGCCGGCGGCCGACTCCGCGGAAACCTGGTACGCCGCGCCCACGCTCAAGCGCCTTTTCCGCAGCCACACCTCCTATGAGTTCGGCAACCCCCTTGACCGGCGGGTCAGCCCGCTCAGCCGCCTGGAATTCCCGCTCAATTCCTGGTGGGGCGGGGTGCGCCTGGGGGCCCGGGGCCCGCGCCTGGGCCTGGAGTTGGAGTTCCTGGCCGCCCTGCACGGCCAGGACGACATCGGGACCATGCGCGACAGCGATTGGGATGATGAAAACCACACCCGGGTGAAGACCATCTACTCCGAGTCCCACACCAAATTGAAGGAAAGCTTCACCCTGGACGCCAAGGCCGCGTTTAGCCTGCGCGAAGACCTGGGCCTGCCGGCATGGCTGGACCTGCGGCCGCTGCTGGGCGTGCGCTGGCAGCGCTTCACCTTGGTCACCCACGACGGCTGGCAACAACAACTGGAAGCCGACCCCGCCTCCCCGGAAGGCTTGGCCTGGGGTGACTACCAGCCCCTGCCCGGCGACGGCATCTGGTTCCGCCAGCAATACGTGCATGCCTACGCGGGGCTCATGCTCACGGCCGACCTGGGCCGCCTGGGCCTGGGCGGGCCGGACCGGCCCGGCTCGGGCTGGCAGGTCAGCCTGCAGGGCGACCTGGCCCAGGTCTGGGGCGACAACCTGGACCGCCACCTGCTGCGCGCCGGCAACCGCGAGACCCGGGAGCGCACCCAGGGTTATGCCTGGCACACCGCGCTCAGCCTGCGCGCGCCGCTGTGGTCCTGGGGCAGCCTGACCCTGACCGGCGACTACCTGTTCATCCGCACCACCGGCGAGCACAACCTGACCGACGACGCGCATGGCATTGACTTCACCTTTGACTACGGGGTGATGGTCTGGTCCCAGCAGATGAGCCTGTCCCTGGCCCTGGAGATCCCCTTCTAGGCCGGCGGGCCGGCCTCCGGCGGCCGGGGAGCCAACGTGCGAGTCGTCGGCCCGGAGTGCGGCCAACATGCGCAACCAAGGGCGCTAATTAGCCAGCGATGATTTACGTTTCCTGTCATTGCGAGCGCAGCGAAGCAATCTCTTTGATCCGCAAGAGATTGGGCTTGTCCCGAAGTTGGTGGCAGAGGAGCTAGCATGCCCTTGCCGGCTGGTCAAGGCCGCCGTCAGGCGCCGAAAGGGAAGCCTTTACCAGCCGGCCGCGGGCATGCTTTTTGCCGGATGCCCCCTGTTCGGAAGAAAAAGGTTCATTGATCGGTCGGATAATGAATTGTTTAAGTACCAACGCCGGTTGCGCCACAGGGTTCTGAACCTTTTTCTTCCGGACAAGGGGGCGACCCCAATCCCAGCAGCCCAGCTTTGGGCAGTCAAGGCCGAGCGAAGCGAGCCCGAAGGGCTGGGCCTTGACTGCCCAGGGCCGGGCTGCTATCGGATTCATTCTCAAAACGCCACCAACCTCGGGACAAGTCCAAGAGATTGCCGCGTCGCAACCCGAGGGGCTGCTCCTGGCAATGACAGATCGTTCTTGAGATAGGTGCGGGCCTGGGTCGGGACCTGCTTGCGAGCAAGCGCTGCTCGCCAAGACCTGGCGGCGCTGGTGCCATAAATTAGGCAGATAAACTAATCCGAGCCCGGCCTCAGCGACCCAGGCGGCCCAGGCTGGCCAGGGCACGGTTGGGCTCGGGCCGCTCCAGGCCCAGCCGGCGCAGGATGGCCGTCCGGTCCGGGGCAATCAGCACCAGCTCGGTGCCGGGCATCTCGTCCTCGTCCGGGATCAGCCGGGCCGGGTCGCTGGGCCGGGGCGGCTGGTCGCCCTGCTCCAGCATGATCTGCAGGTGGGCGGTCAGCATCTCGCGGCCGGCGTCGAGCGCCTGGTCGCGGAGCACGCCATAGGCCGTGACCTTGGCCAGGTTGGGGAAGATGACCTCGAAGCCGCCAGTGGCGGGCACCAGCACGGCGGGGTATTCGGGCAGGCGGGCCACGGCCCGTTTCATGGCGGTGGGGTCGAACCGGCGCAGCAGCATGGAAAGCCTCCCGGATGAAGGGGCCAGGGGCGGGCCTGATCGCGCCCAGCATAGCACGCCGGGCCGGGCGGGCAAGCCAAACCCGACCCCGGGGCGCCCAGGCCCGGCTTTTCGCCGCCTTTCCTTGCCATTTCATGCCCTTTAGGCTAGCATCCCCCCTACGATCACACCCCAACCCATGCCGAGGACCGGCCCATGAGCAGCAACCCCTACACCAACTTCATGGAGCGCGGTTACGTGGCCCAGTGCACCGACGCCGACGCCCTGACCGCGCTCTTAAACCAGGAGACCGTCCTGGGCTACATCGGCTTCGACCCCACCGCCACCAGCCTGCACGTGGGCTCGCTGGTGCCCATCCTCTCCCTGGTCCACCTCCAGCGCTGCGGCCACCGGCCCATCGCCCTGGTGGGCGGCGGCACCGGCATGATCGGCGACCCCTCGGGCAAGACCGAGATGCGCCAGATCCTCTCCCTGGAGACCCTGGCCGCCAACGCCGAGGCCATCAAAGAGCAGCTCAGCCGCTTCCTGGATTTCGGGCCCCAGGGCGCGATTATGCTCAACAACGCCGAGTGGCTGGCACCGCTCAACTACATCGAGTTCCTGCGCGATATCGGCCGGCACTTCTCGGTCAACCGCATGCTGGCCGCCGAGAGCGTCAAACTGCGCCTAGACCAGGAGCAGGGCCTGTCCTTCATCGAGTTCAACTACGCGCTCTTGCAGGCCTATGACTTCATGCACCTGGCCAAGACCACCGGCTGCCGACTGCAAATGGGCGGCAACGACCAGTGGGGCAACATCGTGGCCGGCGTGGATCTGAGCCGGCGCATGCTGGGGGTCACGGTCTACGGCCTGACCTTCCCGCTCATCACCACCAGCACCGGCGCGAAGATGGGCAAGACCGCCTCCGGGGCCATCTGGCTGGACGCCGAGCGCACGCCGGTCTATGACTTCTACCAGTATTGGGTGAACACCACCGACGAGGACGTGCCGCGCTTCCTGCGCCTGTTCACCTTCCTGCCCATCAAGGAAATCGAGGAGTTGGACCGCCTGACCGGCGCGGACGTGCGCCAGGCCAAGGCGGTCCTGGCCTTTGAGGTGACCAGGATCGTCCACGGCGAGGCCGAGGCCAGGGCGGCCCAGGCTGCGGCCGCGGCGGCCTTTGGCGGCCCGGGCGGCGACGCCGGGGGCGTGCCCACCACCTCCGCGCCCCGCCAGCGCCTCATTGACGGCGTGCCGGCCTTCCAGCTCTTCGTGGAGACGGGGCTGTGCAGCAGCAACTCCGACGCCCGCCGGCTGGTGGCCCAGGGCGGGGCCTACGTGGGCGAGACGCGCATCACCGCCTTCGACCAGGCCATCACCCTGGATATGGCCAATCCCGACGGCACGTTATGGCTTCGGGCCGGAAAGAAGAAGCACCACAGAGTCGCGCCGGAATAGGGGCGCACCACGGGCCGGCGGGCAACCGCCGGCCCGCTGCTTTTCTAGCCGGAAGTCTATTGAAATCCCCTTTTGTGACAGGCAGAGGTAGTATATTTTCAGTTCAGGCATCACACCAGGCACATCCATCTTTGCAACCCAGCTGCTAACCGAAATTGGTTCCGCCCCGTAGTTTGCAGGGGCAATACACGATGCGTTCCTTGGAGTGTGTCATGTGCGGTGGTGCGTTGGTGGAAGGCCTGCAGGGTCCTATCGAGTCGAAAACCTTTAATAAACTCCTAGACGCAAACCAACCCGTAATTGTTAAGAGGGGCCACCGTCGCAAAAAGGACAAGCGGTCCGAATCAAAAGTTATTGATGTTAACCAATGGTTATTCAATATTTTGTGGGTGGCCATCTGGGCGATATTAATTCTATTGTCAGCCGAAATTGCTACTGGTGGTATCAAGGGAGAACTCGGGTGCCCCCCCAAGAGGGATCAGCTTGTAAAGGGCGATCCATCTCAAGTAACAGACGGCACACCAATGTTGCCCGAAAAAGGCAGGCCCGCAAGACCAGGTGAATTGGGGTGCCCCGTACCTTTGCCCGGCAAGTGGCAGCCACAAGAGATTTGGGCTTGGGAACGGATTTGCAAGGGAGAAAATGTAGATTTTGACAGGTGCTATCGCGGCAAAGAGTGGGTTGATCATTATCGCCGCGGCTGGAATGCTCTTAAGGAACCTGAAAAATCGGCTGCCAGGCTAGAATGGACTAACTGGGATGAGTTCGAAAAGAATAGAAGGAGGATAAGCGCGGACTTATTGTATTTGATTCTATTTCATGAACCATGGAAAAGCGCCATAGGCAATAATGGTGTGAAAATTTATGGGGCATACTTTGAGGAAGAAATTAACCTGATATCGGCGAATATTAATCATGACCTGTGGCTTAACTATTGCGTGTTGAAAGGAGGCTTCAAGGCTGGGCATATTAGGGCCGGACGCACCATTGCATTGGAAGGTTCAACTATAAAAAAAGTAGAGATGGGATTTGGCCGCATTGAGGGCTTGGTGACATTTTCTAAGGCTACAGTATTAGATGGAATAAGTATTGAACAAACCTGGATAAGTAAAACATTATATTTGGAATATTGTAAGTTTTGCAAGGAGTGCAGTATTTATAGCATTGACGAATTAAAGGTTATCGCATCCCCTGAGGAAATAAATAACTCGAAGAAATTGAAGGTAATTAAGCTGGCGCTGGCTGGGGTCACTGTAAAATCATTTAGCTGCAATGTTGGATATTGGCCGTCGGACACGTATCTAGACACGTTTGAGTATGGCGCGTTGTGCGGCGATGACGGGTTGGCGTTCTGGTCTCCGAAAGACATCATCAACTTGCTGGGCACACAGAAAGTATATTCACCCCAGCCCTATGAGCAATGCGCCAAAGTATTGCGCGAAGCTGGACAGCCGGAAAAAGCCAATGAGGTTCTCTTTGCAGGCAAGGAGCGTGAACGCGACCAAACCTGGAAGGACAATAAGCTGCGCTGGGTAGGCATGACCATGCTCAGGGCGGTCATTGGTTACGGCTTAGGGGCTAGGTATTTCCTGTCACTGACTTGGGCCGCGTTGCTGGTTTGGATAGGGGCGTTCATCGCCAAGACCACCAAGCTCGGCACGGAGCGAAGCTTCTTTTGGTTGACGGGGTACAGCTTGGCCAAGTTGTTGCCTTTGGTGAAATACGGAGACGAGTTTGACAAAAGCGTTGGGGGCTGGCAGCAGGGATACTTCATTTTTCACCAATTAATGGGCTGGGTGCTGGCTTCATTCGTTGTTGCCGGCATGGCCGGACTGACTAAGTAACCAAGGGGGCCGCGTGGTCGCGGGCACGAGGCCGCGCATCCAGCTCCAGCCGCGCGGGTTGCTGCACAGGTGCCTGGCAGGTCGGGCTGACTAGCGCCGCACCGACTGCATAAAAACGTATAGCCTACCGGAAATTGCTGGGCGCGGCCGGGGAAACCGGCTATGATAACACCAGCCTCCCCCATACAGCCAACCTAGCATTATCAGCGAGTTATGCAATACGCCAGCAACCTGCGCTTCCAGCCCAGCGAGGACGCCCC
>JAZDHW010000083.1:0-17837 GCA_043805555.1 Pseudomonadota bacterium | reverse complement strand
ATTACGTCAACGCCTCCCGGGCCGGGGTGCTCTTCGCCCGCTTCAACCCCGAGGACGGGCCAACGGTGGCCGAGGCGGCCGACGGCGAGAGTCGGCTCACCGTCACGGTCAGGGACACCCTGCTCTCCGGCGAGGACCTGGCGCTGGGCGCGGACCTGGTGGTGCTGGCGGTGGGCATGGAGACGGGGCCGGTGCAGGAACTGGCCCAGTTGATGAAGCTTCCGCAGGGGGCCGACGGCTTCCTGCAGGAGGTGCACCCCAAGCTGCGGCCGGTGGAGCTGGCCAGCGCCGGGGTCTATCTGGCCGGCACCTGCCAGGCCCCCATGGACGCCGGCGAGGCGGCCAGCGCGGCCGGCGCGGCGGCGGTCAAGGCCGCCGGCCTGGTGGGCCGGGGCCAGGTGGAGCTGGAGCCTTTCGTGGCCAGCGTGGACGCGGCGGCCTGCGACGGCTGCGGCCGGTGCCTGGCCGTCTGCCTGCGCGAGGGCGCGCTGAGCCTCAGCGACACCCCCGCCGGGCGCAAGGTCCAGGTGGAGCCGGCCCTGTGCCAGGGCTGCGGGGTCTGCGTGCCGGCCTGCCCCCAGGAGGCCATCCAGGTCGCGGGCTGGAGTTTAGGCCAATTCCGCGCCATGGTCGCCGCCCTGGCCGCGGCCGCCAAGGCCTAGGAGGAGAAACGCCATGACTGACGAGCAACGCCGCGCCGCGCTCAAGGCGCGCAAGCAAACCCTGGACGCCAGCGTCAAGGCCACCCTGAACCTGGTGCGCGAGCAGCAACGCCAGATCAAGGCCCTGCGCCAGACCCTGGCCACCGGCCCGGCCAGCGTGCCGGAGATCGCCGCGGCCATTGACCTGGCCCCGGCCCGGGTGCTGTGGCTGTTGGCCTCGCTGCGCAAGTACGGCCAGGTGAGCGAGGTGGACAAGCAGGGCGACTACTTCCGTTATGCGTTCAACGCCCCGGACCAGGCCGGTCCGGCCGGCGAGGGTGAAGCTTAACAACCACCCCATTGAAAGGATCGCGCCATGTCCGAGACCCCCGAAAAAATCATCTACATCTGCACCCACGCCGGCGAGGACCCCGAGAGGGCCAGCCTGCCCTTTGTGCTGGCCAACGCGGCGCTCACCATGGAGGTGCAGGCCGTGGTGGCCCTGCAATCCACCGGCGTGTTCCTGGCCAAGAAGGGCTACCTGGAGAACGTCTTCGCCGCCGGCCTGCCCCCCCTGGCGGATCTCGTGAAAAACTTCCTGGCCCAGGGCGGCCAGCTCGTGGTCTGCGTGCCCTGCATCCGCGAGCGCAAGATCGACGAGAGCGACCTGATCGAGGGCGCCAGGCCGGTGGCCGGCGCGGCGCTGACCATGGAGATGCTCGAGGCCAAGGCCTGCCTTGTCTATTAGTAGGACGTTGCAAAAGGCCATCCATGGCCTTTTGCAACCCAACTTGGCCGAAGTGAATCCGGCCAAGTTGGCGCCAAGCCGGCCCCGAGGCAGGGCCGTCTTGGCGGCGGGCCGTCCCTGGCCCGCACCGGCTGTCTGACCGCAGCCGGTTGATGCGGTCCCAGACAACGGAGGAATTCGTCATGGCCCAGACGCCCTTCATCGAGGTGAACCAAGCCATCCTGGCCAGCGGGGGGCTGGATCTCAACGCCTGCATGCAGTGCGGGCTCTGCGCCGCGGTCTGCCCCTGGCGCGAGGTCTCGGGCGAGTTCCTGCCCCGCCTCATGATCCGCCAGGGCCAGCTCGGCCTGGAGGGCTATGAGTCCGACGACGTGCTCTATGGCTGCACCACCTGCAACAAGTGCGTGATCAACTGCCCGCGCGGGGTGGACATCGTCGGCGTGATGCGGGCCATGCGCTCCATGATCGTCGAGGCGGGCGGCGCGCCGGAGACCTTGAAGGCCGTGCTGGGCTCCTGCCACGCCCAGGGCAACCCCTGGTCCGCGCCGCGCGGCGAGCGCATGGCCTGGGCCCAAGGCTTGGACCTGCCGGCTTTTGACGGCAGCCAGGAGCACCTGCTCTTTGTCTGCTGCACGTCATGCTATGACCAGCGCAGTCAGAAGATCGCCCGCTCGCTGGTCAAGCTCCTGAACCGGGCCGGCGTGTCCTATGGCGTGCTGGGCCCGGAGCAGAACTGCTGCGGCGAGAGCGTGCGCAAGATCGGCGACGAGGCCCTTTTCCAGAAGCTGGCCGGGGCCAATGTGGCGCTATTCAACGCGGCCGGGGTGAAGAAGATCATCACCACCTCGCCCCATTGCCTCAGGACCTTCAGCAGCGAATACCCCGAGCTGGGCGGCGACTACCAGGTCATCCACTCCAGCCAGCTCCTGGCCGAGCTGGTGGCCGCCGGCAAGCTGACCCTGACCGCCGGCGACAGGCGCAAGGTGGCCTTCCACGATCCTTGCTACCTGGGCCGCCACAGCGGCCTGTTTGACCCGCCGCGCCAGGCCCTGGCCGCCGCCGGGGCCGAGCTGGTGCCCCTGGAGCGCGAGCGCGAGTTCGCCCTGTGCTGTGGCGGGGGCGGCGGCCGGGTGTGGATGGAGACCCCGCCCGAGAAGCGCTTCAGCCTCTTGCGGGTGAACGAGGCGGCGGCGGCCGGGGCCGAGGTGCTGGCCACCGCCTGCCCCTACTGTTTGTCGTTGCTGGAGGACAGCCGCAAGACCGCCGGCCTGGAAAACCTGGAAGTTCTGGAGCTCAGCGAGATTTTGGCCGGCAACCTGCTCTGATTCGTCCGCCGGAGCCTGCGGGGCCCGGCCATGCGAAGGGAAACGAAATGGAAAAGTTCCTGTTCATCCTGTCCAAGGGTTTCGAGAAGTCCGGCGGGGCCACCCGGGCCATGCAGTTCGCCGCCCTGGCCGCGGCCGACGGCAAGCACGTGGAGGTCTTCCTCATCGACGACGCCATCCACTGGGCCCAGCTCGGCATGGCCGAGGGCATCCGCTCCTCCACCGGCGAGCACCTCAAGGACCTGCTGGACGAGCTGCTCAAGCACCAGGCCCCGCTGTACGTCTGCAAGGCCTGCGCGGACAAGCGCCTGGTCTCGCCCGACGACCTGGTCTCCGGCGCGGAGATCGCCGGGGCCCCGGCCCTGGTGCACAAGATGACCGACCCCGGCTACAAGGTTTTTACGTTTTGATTAAAGGCCGGCGTAGCCACCGGCCGTCCCGACCATAGACCCTTCCCATCGGCCGCCATTTTGGCGGCCGATTTTTAATAGATAACAATTATCGCTTGTCGCCGGCCCCGATCTGCCGCAAAATATAGGAACATACTATGGGCTTTTCAATATTACATAGGAGATAGGTATGGCTGAAGTTAAAGAGGGGTGCGTCAAGCCCGCCAAGGGCCCCCTGGCCGCCCCGGCCCAGACCACAGAGCAAGCGCCAGCCGGCATGCCAGCCAAGGAGAGCGTAGCCATGGTTCGCGTGGGTCAGCCCGCACCGGATTTTGAAGCCAACGCCTTTGTCAACGGGGCGTTTGACACCGTCAAACTTTCCTCCTACCGCGGCCAGTGGGTGTCGCTCTGCTTCTATCCCGGCGACTTCACCTTTGTCTGACCCACCGAGCTGGCGGCGGTCGCCGCCAAGTACGACGAATTCAAGGCCCTGGGGGTGCAGGTGCTGGCCATGAGCACCGACAGCCGCTTCGTCCATAAAATCTGGCAGGCCGAGGAGTTGAGCAAGATGGTGCCGGGCGGGGTGCCCTATCCCCTCCTGGCCGACGCCGGCGGCCGCATCGGCCAGGTCTACGGCGTGTATGACGACGAGGCCGGCGTGGACGTGCGCGGCCGGTTTTTGATCGACCCCGAAGGCATCGTGCAGGCCATCGAGATCCTCACCCCGCCGGTGGGGCGCAACGTGAGCGAGGCCCTTCGCCAGGTCAAGGCCTTCCAGCACGTGGCCGCCACCGGCGAGGCCACCCCCAGCGGCTGGCAGCCCGGCAAGCCCACCCTGAGCCCCGGTCCGGACCTGGTGGGCAAGGTGTGGCAGGCCTGGAAGGTGGAGTTCGCCTTTGACTAACCCCCGCGAGCCAGACCCGCATGCATAGCGCCCGGCCGGCTCGGCCGGGCGCTGTTTTTGGCCAGGCTGGGTCGGGCGGCCCTCCCGCGCCGGCCGCTGCCACCCCAAGACACCTAACCGCCTGATTCGCCTGCCGCCGGCTCCGCGCCCGCCGGGCCGCGGGCCTTACTCTGCCAATTGTCACCTGGTGCGTGATTACTGCCTCTTGTGACAAAGTGGGCCAGGGCAAGAGCCCGGAGGAGGCCATCTTCCAGGCCTGCCTGCTGCGCTTTCGCCCCATCATGATGACCACCATGGCGGCGCTCCTTGGGGCCCTGCCCCTGGCCCTGGGCGGGGGCGTGGGCTCGGAGCTCAGGCAGCCGCTGGGCGTCTCCATCATCGGCGGCCTGGTCATCAGCCAGGTGCTGACCCTCTACACCACGCCGGTGATCTACCTGGCCTTCGACCGCCTGGCCCGGCGGGCGCGCCCCGGCCGGCGGGCCGCGGCCGCGCCCGCGGCAGACCCGGCGGAGGCCGGCCGGCCCTGAACCTGCCGGCCCAATTCATCCGGCGGCCGGTGGCCACCACCCTGCTGACCGTGGGCCTGGCCCTGGCCGGCATCCTGTCCTTCCGCCTGCTGCCGGTCTCGTCCCTGCCCCAGGTGGATTTCCCCACCATCATGGTCATGGCCAACCTGCCCGGCGCCGACCCGGAGACCATGTCCACCTCGGTGGCCGCGCCCCTGGAGCGCCAGTTCGGCCGCATCGCCGGGGTCACCGAGATGACCTCCACCAGCTACCGCGGCTCCACCACCATCACCCTGCAGTTCGACCTGGACCGCAACATCGACGGCGCGGCCCGGGACGTGCAGGGAGCCATCAACGCCGCCCGCGGGTTTCTGCCCAGCAACCTGCCCAGCAACCCCACCTACCGCAAGGTGAATCCGGCCGAGGCCCCCATCCTGCTGCTGTCCCTGACCTCCGACACCGTGAGCATGCCCCGGCTCTACGACCTGGCCTCCACCATCCTGCAGCAGCGCCTTTCCCAGATCAGCGGCGTGGGCCAGGTCATCGTGGGCGGCAGCTCCCTGCCGGCGGTGCGGGTGGAGCTGAACCCCACCGCGCTCAACCAGCAGGGCATCAGTCTGGAGGCGGTGCGCGGCGTGCTGGCCGCCACCAGCGTCAACCGGCCCAAGGGCCAGTTGAGCGAGGGCGGGCGGACCTGGGAGATCCAGGCCAACGACCAGTTGCGCACCGCCAAGGAGTACCTGCCCCTGGTGGTCTCCTACCGCTCCGGCGCGGCGGTGCGCCTGGCCGACGTGGCCGAAGTCACCGATTCGGTGGAGGACCTGCGCACCAGCGGCCTGGTGGGCGACCGGCCCTCGGTGATGCTCATCATCTTCCGCCAGCCCGGCGCCAACATCATCGAGACCGTGGACAACGTGCGCGCCCTGCTGCCCCAGCTTGAGGCCAGCCTGCCCGGCGGGATCATGACCTCGGTGGTCCTGGACCGCACCCCGCCCATCCGGGGTTCGCTGCGCGACGTGGAGCGGGCCCTGGTCATCTCCTGCCTGCTGGTGATCCTGGTGGTCTTCGTCTTCCTGCGCAACCCGCGCGCCACCCTCATCCCCGGCACCGCGGTGGTGGTCTCCCTGGTGGGCACCTTCGGGGTGATGTATCTATTCGGCTACTCCCTGGACAACCTCTCCCTCATGACCCTGACCATCGCCACCGGCTTCGTGGTGGACGACGCCATAGTGGTGCTGGAGAACATCACCAGCCACATGGAGCGGGGCGAGACCCCCATGCAGGCCGCCTTCAAGGGCGCCAAGGAGATCACCTTCACCGTGGTCTCCATGAGCACCTCGCTGGTGGCGGTCTTCATCCCCATCCTGCTCATGGGCGGCATGGTGGGGCGGCTGTTCCGCGAGTTTGCGGTGACGCTCTCGGCGGCCATCACCGTCTCGCTGGTGCTGTCGCTGACCACCACCCCCATGATGTGCGCGCACCTGTTGAAGCCTGGCGACGAGTCCGGCCACGGCCGGCTCTACATCCTGGGCGAGCGCGCCTTCCTGGCCCTGCACGCCGGCTATGAGGCCAGCCTGCGCTGGGCGCTCAAGCACTCGCGCTTCATGCTGCTGTTGATCGTGCTGACCCTGGCGCTCAACGTCTACCTCTACCTGATCGTCCCCAAGGGCTTTTTCCCGGAGCAGGACACCGGCCGGCTCTCGGGCTTCATCCAGGCCGCCCAGGACATCTCGTTCCAGGCCATGCAGCACAAGCTGGAGACGGTGACCGCGCTCATCGCCCAGGACCCGGACGTGGAGTCGGTCAGCGGTTTCACCGGCGGCACCCGCGGCGGCGGCACCAGCACCAACACCGCCCGCATGTTCGTGACCTTGAAGCCTTTCGAGGAGCGCAGCGACCGCGCCGGCCAGATCATCGCCCGCCTGCGCCGCCAACTGGCCCAGATTCCCGGCGCGCCCACCTTCCTGCAGGCGGTGCAGGACATCCGCATCGGCGGCCGCGGCTCCAACGCGCTGTATCAGTACACCCTGCAGGGCGAGGACCTGGAGGAGCTGAACACCTGGGCCCCGCGCATGGTGCAGAAGCTGCGCAGCCTGCCCGAGCTGGCCGACGTCAGCAGCGACCAGCAGAACAAGGGCCTGCAAACCGAGGTGGTCATCGACCGCGACGCGGCCTCGCGCCTGGGCATCCGGCCCCAGGCCATCGACGAGACCCTCTACGACGCCTTTGGCCAGCGCCAGGTCTCCATCTCCTACACCCTGCTCAACCAGTATCACGTGATCATGGAGGTGGCCCCGCAGTATTGGCAGGACCCGGCCACCCTCAAGGAGATCTACGTGCCCGCCCGCTCCGGGGCCCTGGCGCCCCTGAGCGCCTTCGCCAGCCTGGAGACCCGCAACACCTCCCTGGCGGTCAACCACCAGAGCCAGTTCCCCGCGGTCACCGCCTCCTTCAACCTGCAACCCGGCGTGGCCCTGGGCGACGCGGTGAGCGCGGTGGAGGACGCCGCCCGCCAGATCGGCCTGCCGGCCACCATCCGGGGCAGCTTCCAGGGCACCGCCCAGGCCTTCACGTCCTCGCTGCGCAACCAGCCCTGGTTGATCCTGGCCGCCCTGGCCGCGGTGTACATCGTGCTGGGGGTGCTGTACGAAAGCTACATCCACCCCATCACGATCCTCTCGACCCTGCCCTCGGCCGGCATGGGCGCGGTGCTGGCCCTGATGCTGTTCAAGACCGAACTGAGCATCATCGCCATGATCGGCATCATCCTGCTCATCGGCATCGTGAAGAAGAACGGCATCATGATGATCGATTTCGCCCTGGAGGCCGAGCGCCGGGACGGCATGGGCCCGGACGAGGCCATCTTCCAGGCCTGCCTGAAGCGCTTCAGGCCCATCATGATGACCACCATGGCCGCCCTGCTGGGGGCCCTGCCCCTGGCCCTGGGCAGCGGCGTGGGCTCGGAGCTGCGCCAACCCCTGGGCATCGCCATCATCGGCGGCCTGATCATCAGCCAGGTGCTCACCCTCTACACCACCCCGGTGGTCTATCTCTACATGGACCGCCTGCGGCTGTGGTTCAACGCCAACCTGAGGCACCGCAAGCACCCCGAATGCTGAGCCGGCGGGCGGTGTTTACCGCCGCCGCGCGATTGGCCGGGAACCCCGCATCAAAGCCTGGTATTAGTTGGGGGAGGCCGGGGATGGACCCCGACGCCTGAGCGGGGGGCAGGGGGCGCAGCGTGCGAGCCTGGGATGCGATGCTGAAGACGATTCCGTGTTTGGCCTTGGCGGCCCTGGTCCTGCTGGCGATCCCGGCCGGCCGGGCCCTGGCCGGCCGGGAGGGCGCGGCCAAGGCCAACGTGCTGGTGCTGCACTCCTACTACAGCAGCTTCATCTGGACCGAGGGCCTGGACGCGGGCATCCACGACGTGCTCAACGACGCCAAGCACCTGGATATCTACACCGAGTACATGGACTCCAAGCGCTTCGAGAGCCCGGAGCTCTTCAACGACCTCCACCGCCTGTATCACAACAAGTACCGCCACACCCGCTTCGCGGCGATCATCGCCTGCGACGACAACGCCCTGCGCTTTTTGCTGGACTACCGCGGCGGGCTGTTCCCGGGCGTGCCGGTGGTCTTCTGCGGGGTCAACAACTTCCCGCCCGGCATGCTCGACGGCCAGACCGGCATCACCGGCAAGGTCGAGCACGTAAACCTGTCAAAAACCCTGGACGTGGCCCTGGCCCTGCACCCGCGCACCCGGCGGGTGGTCATCATCGTGGACACCACCACCACCGGCCAGGGCACGGCCGCCCTGGCCCGGGCGGCCGTCCTGGGCCGGCCCAGCCGCATCAGCTTCGAGTTCCTGGACGATTTGCCCATGGGCGAGATCCTGGGCCGGGTGGCGGGCCTGGCCCCGGACAGCCTGGTGGTGCTGCTCAACTTCAACCGCGACCGCGATGGCAAGGTCTTCTCCCACCAGGAGAGCATCGCCCTGCTCAACGAGGTCTGCCTGGTGCCCATCTACGGCGTCTGGGACTTCCACCTGGGCCGGGGCATCGTGGGCGGGGCCATCGTCAACGGCCGCGAGGAGGGCGCGGCCGCGGCCCGGATGGCCCTGGCGGTGATGCGCGGCGAGGACATGGCCCGGATGCCGGTGGTGGACGAGCCCGCGCAGGACCTGGCCTTCGATTATCCGCAACTGGTGCGCTTCGGCATCGACCCGGCCAGCCTGCCGAAGGGCAGCCGGCTCTTGAACGGGCCGCAGGACTTCTACGCCCTGAACAAGCGCCTGATCTGGAGCCTGGGCGCGATCCTGGCCTTCCTGAGCCTGGTCACCGTGGTGCTCAGCGTGGCCGTGGTGCAGCGCCAGCGCGCCCAGCAGGCCCTGCGCCAGGTCAACCGCGCCCTCTTGACCCTGAGCAGTTGCAACCGGGCCATGCTGGAGGCCCGGGCCGAGCCCGAGCTTTTGGGCGAGATCTGCCGCATCGTGGTGGAGGAGGGCGGCTACGACCAGGCCTGGGTGGGCTATCCCGAGCCATCGCGGCCGGGCAGCTCCCTGGTGGTGGCCCACTGGAGCCGGGAAGGCGAGGGCGGCGGCCCGGACGCGGCCGGCGAGGCGCCGGAGCCGGAAAGCGCCCTGGGGCCGGGCGGGGCGCTGGGCCCCCGCCAGGTCGAACCCGGGCGCATCCGCCTGCCGCTAAGCGTGCAGGAGGTGGCCTTCGGGGTGCTGGGCATCAAGGCCCGACACCAGGCGGATTTCGCCAGCGACGAGGTGGAGCTCTTGGAGAAGCTGGCCGACAACCTTTCCTACGGCATCATGACCCTGAACCTGGCCCAGGAGCGCAACCAGGCCCAGGAGGCGTTGCAGCAATCCAACGCCCGCCTCTCGCTGATCCTGGAGTCGCTGCCCATCGTGCCCTTCACCTGCGCCCTGGGCGACCCCCAGAACATGACCTACGTGGGCGGGGCCATCGAGCGCATCACCGGCTACCCGCCCGAGCGCTTCACCGGCGGGCCCGGTTTCTGGCTGGAGCACCTGCACCCCGAGGACCGCGAGCCGGTGCTGGCCCAACTGGGCAACCCCGAGGAGCTGCTGCGCCAGGCCCTGACCTACCGCTTCCGCAAGGCCGACGGCTCCTACGCCTGGTTCGAGGATATCCGGCGGGCGGCGGAGAACCTGGAAAGCCGCGCGCCCCTGGTCTTCGGCGCGCTGCACGACATCACCCGGCGCGAAAACCTGCGCCAGGAGGCCCAGACCCGCCTGGACCGCCTGATCCAGGCCGAGAAGATGACCTCCCTGGGCGAGATCGTGGCCGGCGTGGCCCACGAGATCAACAACCCCAACTCCTTCCTCTCCTACAACCTGCCGCTGTTGCAGGATAACTGGCGGGTGCTGCGCCCGCTGGTGGCCGCGGCCGGGCCCCAGGCCGCCGAGCGGCTGCCCCAGGGCCTGAACCTGGCCGAGCTGACCGCGGAGATGGACGAGATCATCGACGCGGTGCGCGACGGCTCCAGCCGCATCAACGCCGTGGTCAGCCAGTTGCGCGACTACGTGCGCTACGAGCCGGCCAGCCCCCGGGTGGAGCTGGACCTCAACCAGGTGCTGCAACGCACCCTGGCCTTCCTGGGGGCCCAGATCCGCAAGTCTTTCGCCAGCTTCGGCCTGGAGCTGGCCCCGGACCTGCCGCCGGTGTGGGGCAACTCCACCAAGCTGATGCAGGTGATCACCAACCTGGTGGTCAACGCCATCAACGCGGCCCCGGACCGCCAGACCAGCCGCCTGGTCATCGCCAGCCGGGCGCTCTCCCAGCGCCGGGTGGTGCTGATGCAGGTGCGCGACAACGGCCGCGGCATGCCCGCCGAGGTGCAGGAGCGCATCTTCGAGCCCTTCTTCACCACCCGGCGCGACAGCGGCGGCACCGGCCTGGGCCTGGCCGTGGCCCTGCGGGTGGTGGAGGAGCTGGGCGGGGTGCTCACCTGCGCCAGCCGGCCCGGCGCGGGCACCTGCTTCAGCCTGCTGCTGCCGGCCGCCTCCTTCGGCGGGCTGGACTATCCGCCGGCCGTGGCCTGGGTGGCCGGCCCGGCTCGGCGCACCCAGGAAGCGGCCGAGCTGTTGCGCGCCATGGCCAACCGCCGCGCCCTGATCAACATCGCCGATCCGGAGCGGGCGGAGGCGTGGCTGGCCGACCTGCCCCAGGTGGGCGCGGTGGTGCTGGACGCCGAGGGCCTGGGCCCGGCGCTCATGGCCTGGCGCCGGCGGCTCAGGCTTGCGCTGCCCTTGCTGCGGGTGGGCTGGTACGCGGCCGATGGCGCGAGCGTGGCCGACGCCACTTGCGGCGAGGAGGGGCCGGATTTCGTCCTGACCCCGCCCCTGCGCGCCGCCCTGGAGCATGACATCTTCCGCTGCCCGGCCCGGAGCCTGATATGAAAATCCTGGTGGTCGACGACGAGCCGGTGGCCCTGGCCTCCATCAAGCGGGTGCTGGCCCGCTACGGCCTGCGCGACTGCGAGCTGTGCGGCGGCGGGGCCCGGGCCCTGGAGCTCTTGAACTCCGACCGCCACTATGACGTGGTCCTGCTGGACCTCTTGATGCCCGACGTGGACGGCCTGCGGGTGCTGGAGGAGGCCACCCCGCGCAACCCCTGCACCGAGTTCATTGTGCTCACCGCCCTGGACGAGGCCCGCCACGCGGTGCGGGCCATCCGCCTGGGGGCCTACGACTACCTGGTCAAGCCGGTGGACAACGACCGCCTGGCGCTCAGCGTGGAGCGGGCCTTCGAGCGCCGGGGCCTGCGCGCCGGCCTGGGCATCTGCCGGAACAGCGCCGACCGCCGGGAGAGCGACGAGTATTTCGCGGACATGGTGGTGGGCTCGGCCCGCATGCGCGAGCTTCTGGTCTATGCCCAGACCATGGCCCGCTCGCCCAACCCGGTGCTGATCACCGGCGAGTCGGGCACCGGCAAGGAGCTGGTGGCCCAGGGCATCCACCGCGCCAGCAAGTACGCCGCCGGGCCCTTCGTGGCGGTGAACGTCTCCTCCATCCCGGCCTCGCTGTTTGAAAGCCAGTTCTTCGGCCACCAGGCCGGGGCCTTCACCGGGGCCGAGAAGGACTACGTGGGCTATTTCGAGTCGGCCGCCGGCGGCACGCTTTTCCTGGACGAGGTCGGCGAGCTGCCCCTGGACCTGCAACCCAAGCTCTTGCGGGTGTTGCAGGAAAAGACCTTCTGCCGCCTGGGCGCCAACAAGCCCATCCAGGTGGACCTGCGCATCGTCTCGGCAACCAACAAGGACCTGGACCGCGCCTGCCAGATGGGCGCCTTCCGCCTGGACCTGCTGTATCGCCTCAAGGCCACCCAGATCAACCTGCCGCCCCTGCGCGAGCGCCGCGAGGACATCCCCCTGCTGGTGGAGCATTTCCTGGCCCTGGCCGCCCAGGAGCTGGGCCAGCCCCGGCCGCGGGTCTCGCCCGAGGCCCTGGATTTGCTGCGCCAATACGACTATCCCGGCAACGTGCGCGAGCTGGCCAACCTGGTGGGCAACGCGGTGCTGCTGGCCCGCGGCGGGGTGGTGCTGCCGGAGCACCTGCCCCTGGAGCCCCGGCCCCAGCCCCGTGGCGGCCAGATGATGTGCACGCTCAGGGACAGCGTAAACGCCCACTTCGCCTATGTGCTGGCCCAGACCGGCGGCGACCGCAAAGCCGCCGCCCGGGTGCTGGGGGTCTCCCTGCGCCAGGTGCAGCGCAAGCTGGCCAGCCTGCGCATTGACCCCCGCTGGAAGGACAGCCTGGGCGACCTTTAGGTCGCGCCCGCGACGTTTGCGTCGCCGCCCGCAGCGGCGCATGAATCCAGGCCTTTTGGGCCGCCCGCCCCGCGTTGCCTCTCTGCGTCCGCCGCCGCAGTGACAAATTTGTCGCTTGGCCGGCCATCCGCGCCGCCGCTCCCGGTTTGGGCCGCATCAGATAACTCACCTCAATCATTAGACAACTAAAAAATAACCTACTGCCGGGGGTTGGTCCTGGTCTTGCTAAACCCTGCTCAGACGCCCAGCCAGCATCAGGCCCGCCGCCGCGTTGGGGACAACGCCGGCGGGGGGTGGCCGTGGGCCGGCCCTGGCGGGCACGGCAAACACCCGTAACCAAAGGCGAGGAAGAGCATGAGGAAACTAGCGGCAGGTGCGGTGTTGGCGGCCCTGGTCTGCGCGGTCCTGGTCCTGGGCCAGGCCCTGGCGGTCCGGGCCTACGACGAGAACACGGTGGATTTCAAGGGCACCGTCTTCGCGGTGGACAACGACGCCAGCGGCAAGGTGGTTGCGGTGTCGATCCTGGACCCGGCCGGCGATGAGTATTTCGTGGTCAACGACGAGGTGGGCAAGCAACTGCTGACCCTGGTGGACCAGAACATCAAGGTCTCCGGCGTGATCAACGTGGCCGCCGACGGCAAGAAGTGGGTGAAGGTCAAGAAGTTCGCCATCTACGCCTCCTAGGCGCGGCCCGGCCCCGGCGGGCCGTAGCGGTTTTGGCGAGCAACCTTTGGGCACCATAGGCGATTTGGCGAAAAGGAAGGGAGCAACCATGCAGAGAAGGTCATTCCTGAAGGGTATGTTGGCCGGCGGCGCGGCCGTGGGCGTCGGCGGTCTGGGCGGCCCCCTGCTGGGCAAGGGTCTGGCGGCGCGCAAGCTGGAGGACATCGGCCAGTGCAAGTCGGTGAAGGTGAGCTGCGTCTCCGAGACCAGTTGGTTCGATTCCCCGCGCATGCTGCAGGACATCAAGGACGCCGGCGGGGCCATGGTCTCCATGTACGACATCCCCTGGACCCAGGAGAACATCGGCGGGTACGTGGCCCTGATCGAGGTGGAGCAGCTTGACGGCAGCAAGCATGTGATCCAGATGGACACCGGCTGGGAGCTGGGCTGGACCGACTACGTGCTGGAGAAGTCCGGCCTGGGCAGCATGCTGGACCACAAGAAGGTGGACGTGCTGGTCATCAGCCACGAGCACGAGGACCACTACTGGGGCCTGAAGTCCACCCTGAAGCGCTACCAGGACATCCCCATGGTCATCCCCAACACCTTCTACCCCGAGGGCAAGGCGCTCCTTGCCGGCAAGTACAACAACGAGAAGGCCAAGGTCGCCAACGACATCCCCCACAAGGGCCCCCTGGAGGAGGTGGACGCCGACAAGGTCTACAAGCTCTATCCCGGCGTGGCGGTGAAGATGTTCGACATCCCGATCCTGCTCAAGACCCGCGGCGAGCAGGCCCTGTTCTTCAACATCAAGGACAAGGGCGTGGTCTCGGTCACCGGCTGCTGCCACATGGGCATGCTGACCATGCTCAACTGGGCCGCCCGCAACATCGACGGCTACAAGCCCTACGGCTGCTACGGCGGCATGCACATCGCGGCGTTCGAGAACTGGGATCCCAAGTTCGACGACATCATCAAGGGCGCCAAGCGCATGAACCTGACCAAGATCGCCTGCAACCACTGCACCGGCTGGATCTGGGCCCAGAAGGCGCGGGCCGAGGGTCTGCCCATCGTGCTGGGCACCGACAAGTACAAGGAGTACAAGAAGCTGCCCACCACCGGCCCCGGAGCCACGGAGAACGTCTACCTGCGCAACGGCGACGTGATCACGTTCTAAACCCGCGCCCCCCCGGCCGGGCCGGGGAAAGGATGGTGACGCTATGCCTCCGGAGCGGGAGCAATCCTGGATCCAACAACGGCGCTTCCAGAACCTGGTGCCGGCGCCCCTGGCCGGCCTGCTCAACCTGGCCCTGATCCTGGTGATCTCGGAGCTGGTCTGGTACCTGGTCTTCTCGCCCACCGGCGAGCTGCGCCTCTACACCCCCAACCTGGGCGTGTCCCTGGTGATCACGGTGCTGATGGTGATCCACTGGGGCATGGACCTCTTTGACTTCTGGCCCTTCAAGCGCCGGTTCCTCAATGAGAGCCACCCCCTGGCCAAGGGCGCGGCCCTGACCGTCTTCTACGTCGGCCTGGGCCTCATCGTGATGTTCGTAATCTACTACTACCTGGTGGGTTGGTTCGGGGCCATCTTCTTCAGCGGCCCCGGCCTGCTGGCCAGCGGCGGACTGGGGCAGTATTCCCAGACCGCCACCGAGAACGCCTGCTACGCCCAGATCATGATGAACACCAGCATCATCTTCTTCACCATCATGTGGCTCACCGGCTTCGGCTACGCGCCCTGGGAGTCCAACTCCGGGCCGGTGCGCTCCTTCTCGGTGTGGGTCTGGGGCCTCTTGATGGCCATCGTGGCCTTTGTCTTCCTGTTCTACCCCCACATCGCCTACCAGTTCTATCCGCCCCAGGTCTTCATGGCGGCCGAGCCCTGGTGGACCCAGTGGGCCATGACCCAGAGCAGCCTGTTCCATTTCGGCTGGATCGTGCCGGCCCTGGTGCTGCTCTACTGGACCACCCAGTTCTGGGAGGGCCGCCCCTTCAACCTGGTCGCCAACCCCTGGCAGCGGGGCGTGATCACCCTGGCGACGGTGGTGGTCTGCGGCATCATCATCATGTTCGTCAGTAACCACATCATGGACTGGTGGTTCGACACCGAGGCCTTCGAGGGCGGCTCCAGCGTGGAGCAGCCGGCCTGGCGCTGGAACCACGTGGCCGAGACCTTCATGTTCATGGCCACCGCCGGCGCGGTGCTCTACCACTACTTCGGCAACTGGCCCCACTGGGGCAGCCTGCCGGCCCGGGCGGCGGCGCGCACGCTCATCGCCGTGGTGGGCGGCCTGGTGCTGATGTGGCTATACTACGTCCTGGGGCCGACCTTCCTGGGCACGGTGCCCGGCGTGGCCCAGGAGAGCGACACCACCCTGGCCTGGACCGTGATGTTCCTGAACCTGATCATCATCCACGCCGTCTTCTTCGACGGCTATCCCTTCCGCCGCCTGGCGCGAGGCTAGCAGCATAACCCGGCCGCCGGGGGAGCCCTCCCCTCCCCCTCTTCGCCCCCGGCGGCCGCGGCCCGGAAAGGACCGGCGATGGCAAAGACCGCACCGTTATCCCGCTGGGATTTCCTGAGGCAGATCACCGGGGACGCCCTGCGCCTGGGCCAAGGCATCGTCAAGAGTTATCGCCAGGGCTGCCGCCTGGCCGAGACCGAGGCCCGCATGGACGACTACCCCCTGGCCCACACCTACCCCCGCGAGCTTTTCGAGGACGAGGCCCGCCGCCTGGGCCTGGACATCGACGCCCTGGGCGAGGCCGAGACCGTGCGCCGCATCATCCTGGCCCAGCAGGAGCAGGCCTAGGGTGGCCGGCGCGCCTGCATATCAGGCCCCGGCGGCCCCGGCGGACATCGGCGGGGCCGCGTCCCCGGCCCGCGATGTGGTGGGCGAGGTGCTGGGCGTGGTGGACCGCGCCCTGCGCCTGGTGGCAGGCAGCAGCGAGGCGCGCGAGGCCGCGGGGCTCACGGGCGTGAGCCAGTTCATCCTGGGCCGGCCGGGCTGGTATCTCTGGCCCACGGCGATGCCGGGGGCCTTTGGCCTGGAACTGGCCGCCTGCCAGGCGAGCGGCCTCCGCCAGAGCCAGGGCAGTTTTTGGGTGAAATACTACCCCGCCCTGGATTCGCCCCTGCTGGCGCGCTTCGCCGGCCTGGAGCGCCTGGTGCGCGACAGCGACTATTTCGATCGCACCGGCACCCCGACCCTGGACGGGGCCCTGGAGCTGCCCGAGGATCTTTTTGTGGTGGGCCGGCTTGATTATGGCCTGGACCGCGGCCGGCCCAGGCTCTGCCTGCACCTGGAGGCCCCCGAGCGCTGGGACACGGTCTGCCAAGATGGCCTTAGCCTGGCCGGGCCGGAGGGCGCGCCCTTGCTGGACATCGCGCCGGGCAGCCCGGACCGCCGGTTGCCGGCCTGGGAACTGGCCTATGGCCTGGGCGACCGACTGCTGCGCCTCATCTGCCTGGCCTACCGGGTGCGCCCGCGCCGGGTGGGGCTGGGCCAGGCCGAGGACGCGGGCGGCACCGGCCTGCGCCGGCACCTGCGGGCGGACCTGGAATTGCGCCATGAGCACGGCCCCCGGCCCCTGCTGAGCCTGGCCCAACTGGAGCCGCCTGACCTGCTGCCCACGGCTCCGGCCGCGGAATGGGCCGTGCACCACCATGCCCCGGCCTCGCCCATGGCCTGGATCAACCCGGACTGGTGGGAGGTGGGCCGGCGGCATTACTCGGCCGCGGGCGCGGCCCCCTGCTGACTGGAAGACGACAGCGCCGCCAGGTAGGCGGCGCACTCGCCCGGACCCGGCTCCGCCCCCGCCCTTGGCGCGCTCCGACCGCGCGCCCTGAACCAGCCCCCTTAAAAAAATGGGTCAGGTCCCGAGACCCGACCCGCTTGTAGATGCTAAAGAGGTTGTCCAACCGATACCTGGTCTTGGTCTATAAACAATTGCAGATCAGCGGTCATCAAAACCGTAAGCAGGAGCCAGAGGTCTGGAGATCGGCTGACTCAAGTCCATTGGATCTTGGTTAAAAAGGCTTACGCTCGAAATGCCGGAAAGGCAGAGGCTTCTGTAGCAAGGTTGTTCCTGGCAACGGGATAGCCGGGCCCAGCCGCATAGGCAGATTTACTGTTCGGTCGGTATTGAATCATCAAAGCTTCCTCTCGCGGAAGGCCTTTTCCATCATCAGCAGGGTGCGGCCGCAGTCCTCGGTGTGCTTGCGCATGGCCCCGGCCGCCGCCTTCGGGTCGCCGGATAGGACCGCCTCCACCACCTGCTGCGTCAGGCGCAGCATGCCCCGGATGACCGCCTCGAAAAAGCGGTTCCCGCACATCTCGGCCAGGATGTAGTGCACCGCGGTCTTGGCCTCGTTGTCCCTGTCCAGGGCTTCGTGCAGCTTCACCGCATAGTCAGCGGTCACCCGCCCGGCCGCCAGGCGCGCCACCTCCGGCTCGACCAGCAGGCGCACCTGCTGGATTGATGCCGGCAGAATGCCATCCTCACACGGTGGAAGTCAGGGGTTCAAATCCCCTCAGCCCTACCACCAAAGATAACAGGCGGTTAGCTCGACAAGGGCTAACCGCCTGAGCCTTTTTTAGCGGAGGTAATTTGGAGGTAATGTTCTCGTGCTGGAGCAGCAAATTCAATAGGCCTTGGGGGCGTAATCTGGCCTTGTACTGTCCCCAGACAACACATTTCAGCCTCATTGAACTGGGCTTGTCCCGAAGTTGGTGGCGTTTTAAGAATGATTCCGATAACAGCCTGGCCCTGGGCAGTAGAGGCCCAGCCCTTCGGGCTCGCTTCGCTCGGCCTTGACTGCCCAGGGCCGGGCTGCCTGGATTGGGGTCGCCCC
>JAZDHW010000082.1:0-6506 GCA_043805555.1 Pseudomonadota bacterium | reverse complement strand
CTGGGGCCGGCGCGGGGGCGATCTCGCGCTCGGGTCCGGCCGGGCCGGCCTCGGCCGCCATGGCCGCGGCGGTCTGGCCGGCCACGCGGCCGAAGACCGCGCACTCGGTCAGGGCGTTGCCGCCGCGGCGGTTGGCCCCGTGCAGGCCCCAGGCCGCCTCGCCGCAGGCCAACAGCCCCGGCAGGTCAGTGCGGGCCGCGGGGTCGATGCGCGCCCCGCCCATGCAGAAATGCGCGCCGGGCATCACCCGCACGGGGGTCCGGCGGAAGTCGTGGCGCAGGTGGGTGAACAGCGCCATGGGATAGTCGGCCCAGGCCGATTCGGGCACCGCGGTGTAGTCCATGTAGACCGGCCCGGCCTGGCTGGCGCGATAGACCAGGGCCGCGAAGGCGTCGCGCAAGAGCGAGATGGCCTGGTCCAGGTCCTTGAGCCCGTGGGCCGCGGCCACGTCATGACCCTGGGCGTCGACGAGCTTGGCCGCCTTTGGGTAGGGCGGGTAGAGCATCACCTGGGGCAGGCCGGGCTGGTCCATGACCAGGGGATAGAATTGCACGAACTCCAGGTCCATGAGCGCCAGGCCGGCCCGGGCGGCCAGGAGCCAGCCCTGGCCCAGGGTGGACTTCTGGTTGTCGTTGCGGGCGTAGATGGCCGCCGCGCCGCCGGTGGCCAGGATTACCGTGGCGGCCGGGATCAGCACCAGCCGGCCGGCGCGGTCCCAGCCCTCAAGGCCGGCCAGGCGGCCGTCCTCCACGACGAGGTTTCGCACCTGGAACCCGCCCCGGAAGCTGAAGCCGGGCCGGCCGCGCAACGCGGCGGCCAGGGCGCGCATCATCTCCGCGCCCCGGAACACGTCCGGCCGCGGCGAGCGATAGCTGTAGGCGGCCGGGCCCTCGGCCAGGTCCAGGCCGTGGGGGGCCAGGAAGGCCAGGGCCTCGCACGCCCGGGCCGCCGCCACCTCCAGCAGCTCGCGGCGGTTCAGGTCCTTGCCCACCGCCAGGGTGTCCACCAAATATTGCTCGGGCGCATAGACGCGGGTGGGCCCGGCGAAGACGCCGTTGGCCAGGGCCGAGTTGGTGCCCAGGCCCAGGCCGCCGCGATCCAGCATCAGCACCGCGGCCCCTGACTCCAGGGCGGTGAGCGCCGCGCTGATGCCGGCCAGGCCGGCGCCGATGATCACCACCCGCGGCGCGTGGCCGCCCCTGGCCTCAGGCATGGCTTTCCTCCCTGGGCCGCCGGCTCACTCCAGCAGGCGGCGGGGGTTGGCGGCGGTCATCTCCCTGATCTCGGCCGGGCCAAAGCCCAGGCCGGCCATGATCTCCAGTTGCTCGCCGAAGCCCTGCACCGCCGGCGGGTTGCCCACCTGGCCGAAGTCGCTGGAAAGCGCCACGTGCTCCGCGCCCACCTCGCGCACCTGGCGGGCGATCTCGGCGTGGGTGATGCGGCCGGGCACGTGGGGGGTGACGGCGAAGAAGCAGTGCTCGATCACCGCGCCCAGGGCCGCGGCCTGGCGCTGCTCATCGATGGGCATGGCCGTCACCGACTCCGAGGCGTGGGTGACCATCAGGCGCTTGACGCCCAGGGCCTTGCCGCGCTTGAGCAGGGCCAGGCCCTCGGCGGGCGAGACGTGGCCGGTGGCCAGCACGCCGTCGGCCGCGGCGATCAGCTCCAGGATGGGGTCCAGCTCGGGCTTGAGGTTGCCGGCGGCGTCAAAGAGCGTCAGGCCCTGGTAGCCGGCCGGCAGCGGGAAGGCGGTGGGCGGCTTGCCCGCGCCCCAGATGCCGATGTGGTGGGCCGCGCCATAGGTGGGCGCGTAGACCACCCGGCCGCCCGCGCGCAGGAACGACTCCACCGCCACCGGGTTGAGCCCGCCCACCGGCGGGTTGAGCGCCAGGGCCGGATAGGCCTTCGGGCCGTGGGGGTTGAGGGCGTTGAGCACCGCCGCCCGGCCCACGGTGCTGGTGCAGTGCTCCTTTAGGAGCACCCCGGCCATGCCGGCCTCGGCGGCGTCTGCCAGCACCGCGGCCGCGTCCTGCTTGCGCGCCACCACGTCGGGGGCGGCGTGCACGTGCAGGTCGATGGCTCCCTTGAGTAGCCCGCTATAGGCCATGGTCGCCGCCTTTCGCGTCAGCCCAGGATGAGGCGCCCCAGCCACAGGGTGGCCGGCGGCACGTAGGTCACCAGCAGCAGCATGCCGAGATCCACCAGGAAGAAGGGGAACATGGCCTTGCTGATCTCCTCGATGGTCAGCCCGCTGATGGCCGAGCCCACAAACAGCGAGTAGCCAAAGGGCGGCGTCTCCATGCCCACCGCGAAGTTGATGACCACGATGGCCCCCAACTGCACCGGGTCGATGTCCAGTTGCAGGCCCAGCTTCATCAACAGGCCGCCCAGGATGATCATGCAGGCCAGGTTGTCCATGAAGGCGCCCAGGATCAAGAGCACCACGTTGAGCATGGCCAGGATCAGGTACTTGTTGTCGGAGATGGACAACAGCGCCGCAACTATCTTGTCCGGCACCTGCTCATAGGCCAAAAGCCAGCCGAAGACCGAGGCCACGGCGATGATGAACATCACGATGGCGGTGGTCTTCATGGATTTCAGCACCAGGCCGCCCAACTGCGAGTGCCTGAGGCCCTTGTAGATGTACAGGCCCACCAGCAATCCGTAGACCACGCCCACGATGGAGGCCTCGGTGGGCGTGAAGACGCCGCCGTAGATGCCGCCCAGGATGATCACCGGGGCCAGGAGCGCCCACTTGCCGCGGCCCAGGGCGGCGCCGAACTCGCGCCGGGTGGCCCGGGGCATGGTGGGCAGGTGATACTTGCGGGCCATGAGGTAGCAGACCAGCATGTAGCCCAGGCCGCAGGCGATGCCGGGCACCACGCCGGCCAGGAAAAGCCGGGTGATGGAGGTCTCGGCGATGACGCCCCAGACGATGAAGGGGATCGAGGGCGGGATGATCTGGCCGATGGGCCCCACGCAGACCGAGAGCGCGGTGGCGAAGCGCTTGCTGTAGCCGCGCTTGATCATCTCCGGGATCATCACCGCGCCCACGGTGGCGGTGGTGGCCGGGGCCGAGCCGGAGATGCAGGCGAAGAACATCGAGGCCAGCACCGAGACCATGCCCAGGCCGCCCTTGACATGGCGCACGAAGGGCTCGGCCACCTGCACCAGGCGGGTGGACAGCCCCCCCTGGGTCATCAGATCGCCGGCCAGGATGAAGCCGGGCACGGCCAACAGCGGGAAGGACTGGGTGCCGGCCACCACCCGCTGGGCCAGGATGACCACGTCGATGTCCAAAATCCACAGGGCGACCAGCGAGCTGATGCCCAGGGAGAAGACGATGGGCATGCCCAGCAGCAGCAGGAACAAAAAGCCCGCGGTGAGGATCCAGGCCGCCTCGCTCATGGCTGAACCTCCCCCCGCTGGCGTGCGCTCCCCAGCCGGGCCAGGGCGTGCACCGCCACCAGGGCCCCGCAGACCGGGGCCGACCAGTTGACCAGGTCCAGGGGCAGGCGCAGGGTGGGGGTCAGGTGCTCGGCGGTGCGCTCGATGAGGTCGTAGCCGGAGAAGACCAGCACCACCCCGAAGCCGGCGATGGCCGAGAGCACCAGGCGTTGCAGCCAGAGGCCGGCCAATTCCGGCAGGCGGTCGCTGACGATGGTCAGGCGCACGTGGAAGCCCTCGCGCACGCCCAGGCTGCCCGAGAGCAGGGTCAGCCAGGCGAAGATCATCAGCGAAACCTCCTCGGGCCAGGACAGGGCCCGGCCCATCACGTAGCGGAAGAAGATGGACGCGGCCAGGCTCACCACCAGCACCACGGCCAGGGCCACCACGGCCCAGCCGGTGACCCGGGCCAGGATCGCGCTGATACGTTCAAGGATGTGCGTCATGGAAAGGCTCCGGGGGCCCCCGGCCACGGGCCGGGGGCTCCGGTTGATGACTTGGAGGGAGGGTCCTACTTAACCGCGGCCAGCACCTGGTCCATGATGTCGGCGCCGATGCTGGGCTTGAACTCCTCGTAGACCGGACCCACCTTGGCCCGGAAGGCGGCCGGGTCCTTGATCTTGTTGATCTGCATGCCCTTGGAGGCCAGGGTCTGCTTCAGCTTGTCCTCGTTGGCCGCGTTCATCTTGCGCTGGGAGGCGATGGCGGTCTTGACCGCCTGCTGCACGGCCTTCTTGTTGGCGTCGGAGAGCTTGTCGAAGACCTTCTGGCTCATGAGCACGCCCAGGGCCGAGTAGGTGTGGTTGGTCAGCGACAGGTACTTGCAGACCTCGAAGTAGCCGTTGTTCATGATCACCGCGATGGGGATCTCCAGGCCGTCCACCGTGCCCTGCTGCACGGCGGTGAAGGTCTCGCCCCAGGCCATGGGCACCGCGTTGCCGCCCAGGGCCCGGAACATGCCCAGGTAGACCGGGTTCTGCATCACGCGCCACTTGACGCCCTCGACGTCCTTGGGCTCCACCACCGGGCGCACGTTGTTGATCATCTGGCGGAAGCCGCCCTCGGCAAAGCCCAGGCCCTTGATTTTCTTCTTGGCCAGCTTGGCCATGAGCGCCTGGCCCACCGCGCCGTCGAGCACCTTGTGGGCCTGGGCCTCGTCGGAATACAGGAAGGGCATGTCGTTGACCTGGAAGGCCGGCTCGATGCTGGCGATGGGGGCGTTGGTGATCACGCCCATGTGCAGGGTGCCAAAGGACATGCCTTCCAGCATCTCTTTTTCGTCGCCCAACTGGCGGTTGGGGAAGAACTGCACGTCGAACTGGCCCGGCGCGGCGGCGTCCAGGGCCTTCTTGAACTCGCGGGCGGCGATGGCGTAGGGGTCGGTGGGGCCGTCGCTGGTGGTCCAGCCGATCTTGAGCACCTGGGGGCCGGCCCAGGCGGCGGGGGCGGCCAGGCCGATCACGGCCAGGCAGAGGATGGCCAGGCCGGCGAGCCAGGCGCTCTTGCGGAAAGTGCTGCGGTGTTTCATGGCGTGTCTCCCGGTACGGGTTATGGTGTGCAATCTCTGGCGGCCGTCCGACCGCGGGGGCCATGGTTGCTCCGGGCAAGAGGCCGGCCTGACGCGCCGCCCGCCGCGGATGGGGAATGGGTCTGCCGGATGGGATATTTTATTGCATAGACCGGCGGCCTTGTGCAATTAATAAATATGCCAACCAGGTTGCCTGACAAATTTCTCCTCCAGCCGGTTCCCAGCCTGCCCGAACGGGTGGCCGAGGTGCTCAGCCAGGAGATCACCCAGGGCAGCCGCGCGCCGGGCAGCCGCCTGCCGGTGGAAGCCGAGCTGGCCGCCCGCTTCGGGGTCAGCCGGGCTGTCATCCGCGAGGCCCTGGCCAAGCTGAAGTACGAGGGCCTGGTGGATTCGCGCCAGGGGCGCGGGGTCACGGTGGTGGGGCCGGCCGGCCGCCGCTCCTACCGCCTGGAGGACGCCCACCGCATGAGCCCGGCCGACCAGGCCCAGCTCTACGAGCTGCGGGCGGTGCTGGAGACCGAGGCCGCGGCCCTGGCCGCCCGCCGCCGGCGCAAGGCCGACCTCAATGCCATGGATGCCTGCTTGAAGGCCATGCATCAGGCGGTGGAGACCGAGCAGGTGGGCTCGCTGCCCGACGCCGAGTTCCACTGCCTCCTGGCCGAGGCCAGCGGCAACCGCCACCTCTGCGACCTGACCCGATTCCTCTACGACCGCCTGGCGGTGCTCATCCAGAGCGCCCGCCAGACCTCCCTGCTCACCCCCGGCCTGCCCAGGGTGGTGCAGCAGGAGCACCAGGCCATCTTTCAGGCCATCCTGGCCCGCGATCCCGCCGGGGCCCGCACTGCGGCCCTGGCCCACCTGCGCAACGCCGCCCAGCGCCTGGGCCTGGCCAGGCCATAGCAGGACGTTAAAAAGTCCATCCCTGGACTTTTTAACCCGCCTTGGCCGAAGTGAATTCGGCCAAGGCGCGAAAAGCTTGGCCTTGGGAAAGGCCTGCGCTTTTCGGCGGGCCATCCATGGCCCGCTTAGTTCCCCCCTAGCGAAAGCCTTCATCAATCTCGCCCCCAAAAACCGGCGCCCCGGCCAGGGGGGCTGACCGGGGCGCGCGCGCTGATTAATCACAGGTGTAGCATCACTGTCAATATCTATGGCGAACCGGCTCGCGCCGGCTTATAGCTCCATCTCCATCACGATGGCCCCCTTGGGGCAGACGTGGGCGCACAGGCCGCAGCCCTTGCAATAGGCCAGGTCGATCACCGCCCGGCCGCTGGCCGGATCGCGGCTGATGGCCTGGTCCGGGCAGACCAGTTGGCAGGCCTCGCAGCCCGCGCACTCGGCCTGGCTCAGGCAGCGGGCCGCCTCGGCCCGGGCCTCTTCGGCGCTCAAGGGCGGGGGCGGGCTCATGCGGTCGGCGGGCGCGGCGTGCCGGCGGGCCGGGGCCGCGGGCAGGGCGCAGACGGGGCGCGCTCTCATGACCAAAGCTCCTGCAAGAGGGCGCGGGCGGCGGCGCGGCCCGAGGCCATGGCCTCCA
>JAZDHW010000081.1:0-5517 GCA_043805555.1 Pseudomonadota bacterium | reverse complement strand
GACATTTTTCTTGCCGTCAGGGGCGTGCTGACACAATGAGAGCAGGCTTGAGCCCCCGGCGGTCAAGGGCTGGCCTGGCCAGCTCGTGAAACCCTTGACCGCCGGGGGCCAAGCCTGCTACCGGCCCCCAGTCTTATTTGGCTAGCAAACGGATAGTGTTAACAGGCCCTAGTGGGAGTGGGCCTGCGGGCCGCTCTTGGCCTCCCACACGTTGATGAGGTAGTCCTTCTGGTCCTCGAAGGCTTGGGCCTGGTCCTCCACCAGGCTCTCGGCCTCGGCGCTGGTCATTTCCCAGGTCTGGCGCACGAAGCTGGCCACCCGGGCGTAGTAGAGCGGGGTGACCAGGTCGATGAGGTTCATGCGGTTGTGGGTCCAGGAATGGAAGGTGGCGGCCAGTTCGTAGAGGATCTGCACCCAGGCGGTGGTGGGCAGGTTGAAGTTCTTCTTGCCCAGCTTGGCGGCCTTGCGGATCTCCTCGAAGCACTCGGGGCAGAATATCTCCTTCCACAGGCTCTTGAACTGGCTGTAGCCCACCTTGAACTGCTTCAGGAGGTTGTCCAGGTTGACCTTGACATCCTCGGGCTCCACGCCGCTGGGGTGGTCGAAGGTGGGGATGGTCACGCTGCCCTTGACGTCCTTCCACTTGTTCTCGTTGCGCTCCATCAGGGTGAACAGCGTCCAGATCACCTGGCGGAACATGGGGCCCAGGTGCTGGCTGGGGTCCTTGGCGTCGTGGATCTTCACGCCCAGGTTGGCCTGGCAGATCTTGAAGCCGGCCGCCACGGCCTCGGTGGTCATCCAGATGTCGATGCCGTAGCGGGCCACCTCGGTCTCCCAGAGGTCCTGCTCCACGTAGTGCTTGGCCAGGTCGCGCGAGAGGGCGAAGTCGCCGCCGATGGGCTGGCGGATGCGCTTGCCATAGAGGGCGCGGGTGAGGTTGTAGACGATGTTGTTGGTGATGGTGCCGTCGTACTTGTGGCGCAGGTAGACCGGGGCCACGTACTGGTAGTCCTTGTCCAGCACCGGTTCCAGGAGGTATTTCACCCAGTCGCTGGTGATGGAGCGCAGGTCGGAATCCACCACGGCCATGGCCCCCACCTTCAGGCGCTCGCCGGCCTCGAAGATGGAGCGCAGGGCGCTGCCCTTGCCGCCGGGGCCGCGGTAGATGCTGACCAGCTTCTCCTGCCAGGGCTTGACCTGGAACTCCTTGGCCGTCTCGCGGGTGTCGTCGGTGCTGCCGCCGTCGGCCACCATGATCACGCAGCGCCGGTCGGGATAATGTTTGTGCAGGCCGTGGCTGAGCATCTGGATGACGTGGGCGACGGTGGTGTCGTTGTTGAAGCAGGGGATGCCCACCAGGATGTCGGCCCGGTCGATCTCCTCCAGGCGTTTGGCGGTGTAGCCGCGCAGGGCGGTGCTGTAGTGCATGGACGGTCTCTCCTTTCGTTACGGGGAGAGGAGTGCGGCCAACCAAAGCCAAACCGGGGGAGAGGGGGCCAGGGACGGGAAGCGGGGGCCGGCTTGCGGGTCGGCGCCGCCGGGCCGGGGGCGGCCGGCGGCATCAGGTGGGCTGCATTCCTTTCCCTGTAGGCGGGGTTGCTGAGGTTCCTATTCGGGGTACATGAGACAGGATAACACCCTTTCGCGCCACTTGACCAGCCCCGGTTGCCAGTTTGCCTCAATTTGCCCAAACAATCCGCCGGCTTGGATGTGATCGGCCGCGGCGGGATCGCCCAGGAGCAAATCCATTGGCCGGCGCTCGGGCTCGTATTCATAGGGCGGGGGCCGGAAATCCCACAAGCCCGGATGCACCCGGTTGATGGCGGACATGAGGGCGCAGCTCAGGCGCAGGGGCCGAAAAACGGCCGGATCGGTCACGTGGATCTGCCAGCCGCCGCAGGTGCGGCCGGCGTGCTTGTGGAAGGTGGGCTCGAAAAACAGCGGCCGCAGCGCGGCCCCGGCCAGGGCGTAGGGCTCCATGGCCTCCAGCACGGCCCAGGGGTCGATGCCCGGCGCGCCGCAGATCTCAAAGGGCCGGGTGGTGCCGCGCCCCTCGCTCAGGGTGGCGCCCTCCATGAGCACCTGGCCGGGATAGACCCGGACGCTGTCCACGGTGGGCAGGTTGGGGCTGGGCAGCACCCAGGTCAGGCCGGTGGCGGACCAGTCGCCGCCGTCCCAGCCCTGGGCGGTGACGACCTTGAGCTCCAGGTCCAGGCCGCGCTCGGCCACCACCAGCCGGGCCAGCTCGCCCAGGCTGAGCCCGTGGCGCAGCGGCATGGGGTGGGAGCCCACGAAGCTCATCAGCTCCGGCGGCAGGATGGGCCCCTCCTCGCCGCGGCCGACGGGGTTGGGCCGGTCCAGCACCCAGACCGCCACCCCGGATTCGGCGCACTGCTCCAGGCAGGCCACCAGGGTGCTGAAAAAGGTGTAGACCCGGCAGCCCACGTCCACCAGGTCCACCAGCAGCACGTCCAGGCCCTTGAGCATGGCCGGGGCGGGGCGGCGGGTCTGGCCGTAGAGCGACCACACCGGCAGCCCCAGGCGGGGGTGGCGGGCATGGTCGCTCTCGACCATGTTATCCTGTTTGTCGGCGAAAAAGCCGTGTTGGGGGCCGAAGATGGCCTTGAGCCGGCCGGGCAGGGCGGCGGCCACGGCCTCCGGAGCCGGGGTGAGGTCGGGCAACACCGAGGCGGGGTTGCACAAGAAGCCCAGGTTGGCCCGCATAAGCTCCTGCGGGGGCCGCGCGGCCAGCCGGGCCAGGCCGGTCTGGACCGGTCGCGGGGATTTTACCGACATGCGACTTGACCTCCGGGGGCGCTGCCTACATGATGAGCCCAACAACGTTAGGATTATAGGCCAGCACCCGGCGGGCCACAACCGCGCCGCCTTTTCCGGCGCGGGCGGGCGCCGGGCGGGGAGCGATCTTGGACATCCTGACCCTGCTCATAACCATCACCATGCTCGAGCTGGCCATCTTCTTGGCCATGCTGATCTTTTGGCGCACCCAGCGCACCTATCCCGGCTTCGGCCACTGGACCGTCTGCAACCTGGCGCTGCTCTTCGGCGGCCTGCTGCTGGGGCTCAAGGACCACATCCCCGTGGTCCTGTCCGAGGTGCTGGGCAACACCCTTTTCGCCCTGGGCGGGCTCTTGCGCCTGCGCGGCGTGCGCCTGTTCCTGGGCCGGCCGGCCGCCGGCCGCCTTGATTGGCTCTATCCCCTGTCCGCCGCCGCCGGCCTGGCCTGGTTCTCCTTTGTCCAGCCCAGTTGGCCCTGGCGCACCATGGCCATCTCCCTGCCCCTGGCCGCCATGGCCATCCAGGCCGCCTGGCTGCTGCTGCGCGCACCCTCCAGCTATGCCCGGCCGCTGTACCAGGTGACCGCCGCCACCGCCCTGCTGTTCATGGCCATGCTCATGACCCGGGCCCTGGTGGTGCTGCCCATGCCCGCCGAAGCCGGGCTGTTCACGGTCAACCCCTGGCAGACCGGCTACTTCCTCACCGGGGTGGTGGTGGAGGTGGTGCTGAACATGGCCTTTGCCATGATGAACTCCAGCCGCCTGGCCGCCGACCTGCGCGAGGCCCAGGCCGAGTTGGCCCGCCTGGCCGCCACCGACGCCCTGACCGGGGCCCTGAACCGGCGCAGCTTCTATCTCGCCGGCGCGCGGGAGGTGGACCGTGCCCGGCGCTACGGCCATCCCCTGACCGCGGTGATGGTGGACCTGGACGGCTTCAAGCAGGTCAACGACACCTACGGCCATGCCTGCGGCGACCGCCTGCTGACCGAACTGACCCGGCGCTGCCAGCAGCAGCTCCGGGTCAGCGACCTGCTGGGCCGGGTGGGCGGGGACGAGTTCGCGGTGCTGTTGCCCGAGACCGACCTGGCCGGGGCCGGCCTGGTGGCCGAGCGCCTGCGCCAGGCCACCGAGCACTGGCAGCCCCTGGAGGACCACGGCCCCCTGGAGGTCAGCCTCAGCCTGGGCATCACGCTGCTGCACCGTGCGGATGAAGGCTTGGACGATTTCCTGGAGCGGGCCGACTTGGCGCTTTATGAGGCCAAGCAGGCCGGCCGCAACCGGGTGGTCACCATGGAGCGGGTGGAGGCCGCCGAGGCCGCACCCCCCGGCGGCACGCCGGCCTAGCCCGGCCCGTCACCCGGGCCCCCCCAAAAAAACGGAGGCCCCGGAGTTGCCCGCTCCGAGGCCCCCTGGGAGGAGGGGAGGAAAGGTTGCCCCCGAGCGCCGGTCAGGAGAGGGGGGATCTGGCCGGCGTGCGGCAGGCGCGCCACGACCGGAACGTCCATGGCCACCCTTCCTCACAAATAAAAGGTAGAGCCGGCATCTGCACCTGTCAACGTCTACACGCAAAAAGGTGTAAATATGTTACAACCATTTGATATGTCGCTTCATATAGGCGGTCACCACCATCACGATCACAGCCCGCCCCACCTGCGCGGCGGCGCGCCGCCGGAATACGCCCCGCCCCTGGTGGAGCTCAAGCGCGGCGGGCTCACCGAATCGGTCCACCGCGGGGCCCTGGTCACCGCCGCGCCCGACGGCCGCCGCCTGGGCGGCCTGGGCCATCCGGCCATGCCCACCTTCCTGCGCTCGGCGGCCAAGCCCCTGCAGGCCCTGCCGGTCATCGCCAGCGGCGCGGCCAGGCGCTATGGCTTCACCCCGGCCGAGATCGCCTGCATGTGCGGCAGCCTCAACGGCGAGGACTTCCAGGTGGCCGCGGTGACCAGCATCCTGCAAAAAGCCGGGTTGGGCCCGGAGCTGCTGGCCTGCGGCGTCCACCGCCCCAGCCACCGCCCCACCTCCAAAGCGATGGAGGCCCGGGGCGAAAAGCCCGGCCCGGTGCACAACAACTGCGCCGGCAAGCACGCGGCCATGCTGGCGCTCTGCGCCCACCACGGCTGGGCCACCGAGGGCTACACCGAGCCCGGCCACCCGGTGCAGCGCCTGGTGCTGGCCGCGGTGGCCGAGATGTGCGCCTACCCGGCCGAGCAGATCGGCGTGGGCATCGACGGCTGCGGGGTGCCGGTCTTCCGGGTGCCGCTCATCGCCCTGGCCGGGGCCTACGCCCGCCTGGCCGCCCCGGCCGAGCCCGAGGCCGGCCTGGCCCCGGCCATTGCCGCGGCCGCCGCCGAGCTGATGGCCGCCTGCCTGGCCCATCCCGAGATGATCGCCGGCACGGACCGGCTCTGCACCCGCCTGATGCAGGCCGCGCCGGGGCAAATCCTGGCCAAGACCGGCAGCGAGGGCTCCTACGCCATCGCCGTGCCCGGCCGCAAGCTGGGCCTGGCCTTCCAGGTGGAGGACGGCAACCCCCGCGCCCTGGCCCCGGTGGCCTGCCAGGCCTTGCACGAGCTGGACCTGCTGGACCACGCCGCCCTGACCGGCCCCCTGGCCGACCTGGCCCGCCCCCAACTCAAGAACCACCGCGGCGAGGTGGTGGCCGAGCTGGGCGCGGTCTTCGCCTTCTAGGTGTGTGTCGGAGAAAGCCATCCATGGCTTTCTC
>JAZDHW010000080.1:0-15215 GCA_043805555.1 Pseudomonadota bacterium | reverse complement strand
AGCCAAATAAGAATGGGGGCCGGTAGCAGGCTTGGCCCCCGGCGGTCAAGGGTTTCACGAGCTGGCCAGGCCAGCCCTTGACCGCCGGGGGCTCAAGCCTGCTCTCATTGTGTCAGCACGCCCCTGACGGCAAGAAAAATGTCCGGGCCGGCTGGCTGCGTGGCCCCGGTGCGGCCTGGCGGCTGGCATGGTCAACCAGCGTTACCCTGCCAGACATTTTTCTTGCCAGCCAGGGGGCGGTTTTTTGCAGCAAGGCCAGCCGGAGCCAGTCAAGGCCGAGCGAAGCGAGCCCTCTGGGCTGGGCCTTGACTGGCTCCGGCGGCCTTGCTACTTCCAGATGCCTTCCAAAACCGCAGATCGCAGGAGCCTTTAATGTTAACAGGCCCTAAGCCGCACCAGGTAAGCGCCAATCAAAAAATTCTCCCCTTGGGCCGCCTTCTTGTTAGGCTAAATAAATTGTACTTCTTTTAAGGCCAGCACGCGGGGACCGAACATGAGCGCCAAGGAAAGAGAGGAGCCCAGCCCCAAGGCCCCGGCCGCCAAATCCGCGCCGGCCAAGGCTGCTGCGCCCGAGGCCGCAGCACCGCCGGACCAGGCCCCGGACCGGGCGCCGGAGGACCCGGCCGCGGCCACCCTGGCCGGCAAACGCGGAAAAAACACCCGCAGCGACAAGTTGGTGGTGGTGGGCATCGGCTCCTCGGCCGGCGGGCTGGAGGCCCTGCGCCAACTCCTGCCCAACCTGCCCTCCTCGCCCACCCTGGCCTATGTCGTCGTCCAGCACTCCGACCCCAAGCATCGCAGCATGCTGGCCTCGCTTTTGTCGTCCAACACCGCCATGAAGGTGATGGAGTTCACCAACGGCCAGAAAATAAACCCCGGGACCATCTACATCACCCCCGCGGGCACCGACGTTTCGGTCATCAACGGCAAGCTGTTCCTGCGCAAGACCGCCATCCAGGCGGGGCCCAAACCCTCCATCGACATTTTCTTCACCACCCTGGCCCAGGACTTTGGCGAACGGGCGGTGGGCATCATCCTCTCGGGCACCGGCTCCGACGGGGCCCACGGCATGCGGGCTATCAAGGCGGCCGGCGGCATAACCCTGGTGGAGGACCCCGCCGCGGCCAAGTACGACGGCATAGCGCGGGCGGCCATCCAAACCGGCAGCGTGGATTTGGTGCTGGCCCCGGAGAAGATCGGCCCGGAGCTGGCCTACATCCTGAGTTCGCCCCTGATTGCCCGCCAGGCCAAGCCCACGGAGCCCAGCGCCGACCGTTTCGAGCGCCTGGTGACCATGATCAACGCCACGACCGGCATTGACTACTCGGATTACAAGCCCAACACCATGCAGCGCCGCCTGGCCCGCCGCATGGCTCTGCACAAGATGTCTGACCTCAATCAATACCTGGATTATGTCCGCCTGCACCCCGAGGAGTTGACCGCGCTCAGCAAGGACATCCTGATCTCGGTGACCAGCTTTTTCCGTGACGAGGAGGCGTTCAAGATACTCAAGGATGTGATCGCCAAGATCGTGGCGGCCAAGCAGCCCGGCGAGAGCATCCGCATCTGGACACCCGGCTGCGCCACCGGCGAGGAGGCCTATTCGGTGGCCCTGCTCTTCGCCCAGCACCTGGGCGAGAACTTCGACAGCCACAACCTGCAAATCTTCGCCACCGATGTCGACGGCGACGCCATCGCCGGCGCCCGGCGCGGCGAATACCCCGAGGCCAGCCTGGCGAACCTGGACCCGGAACTGGTGGCCCGCTATTTCCGGCGCGAGGGCAGCACCTTACAGGTGATCAAGTCCCTCAGGGAGCACATCGTCTTCGCCCGCCAGGACCTGGTCAAGGACCCGCCCTTCTCCCGGCTGGACCTCATCACCTGCCGCAACCTGATGATCTACCTGAACGCCGGTTTGCAGCAGCGCCTGCTCCCCCTGTTCCACTACGCGCTCAGGCCCGGCGGCTATCTGTTCCTGGGCAAGTCCGAATCCATCAGCAGCCATCACGAACTGTTCGAGCCCATCAGCAAACGCTGGCGCATCTTCCAGCGCAAGGGCGCCGTGCGCGCCCAAATGCCGCTGATGCCCAAGCGCCACCGGCCGCCCCAGGCCACCGTGACCGCCGCCGTGCGCAAGGCCGAAATCTCCCTGAAGGACCTGACCAACCAGATGGTGGCCGACATCTTCGGCCACGCGGCCGTGCTCATCGACGAGCGCCAGGAGGTGCTATTTGTGCGCGGCAACGTGAGCGGGTTTTTGCGGGTGCCCGAAGGCGTGGCCGAATGGAACATCGTGGACCTGGCCCAGGACGCCCTGCGCGGCAGCCTGCGGGCCTCCATCCACAAGGCCAGCCGGGAGCAGACCCAGGTCACCAGCCCCCGCATCCGCCTGCAGGGCGAGACCGGCGCAGCCTCCCTGATCCTGCACGTGATCCCGGTGAACCAGGAGGGCGCGCCACCCGGCCTGATGCTGGTGGTCTTCGACCAGACCGAGGGGCAGGACCCGCTGGCGTCGGCGGCCGGCCAGGAGGCTGACTGGCGTGACATGCGCGTCGCCGAGCTGGACCAGGAGCTGACCGCCACCCGCGAACATCTGCAGACCATCACCGAGGAGCTGGAGACATCCAACGAGGAGTTGCAGTCGCTCAACGAGGAGCTGCAATCGGCCAATGAGGAGTTGCAGTCGGCCAACGAGGAGCTGGAGACCTCCAACGAGGAGCTGCAGGCCACCAACGATGAGCTGACCACCGTCAATGAGGAGTTGCAGGTCAAGTCCACCGAGCTTTCGGCCACCTACTCCGACCTGGAGAACGTGCTCAGGCGCATGAGCGTGGCCATGGTGCTGGTGGACCGCAACCACCGGGTCAAGCGCTTCACCCCCCCGGCCACAGCCATCTTCAACATCATGAGCGGCGACCGCGGCCAGGTGCTCACCTCCCTGCCCAGCCACCTGGACCTGCCCAACCTGCGCGCGGCCCTGGCCGGGGCCATCGAGGAGGGCAAGACCGTCAGCCAGACGATCACCGCCGGCAACCGCATCTATGAGATGGCGGTCTACCCCTACTACAGCCAGGAAGAGTGCATCTCCGGGGCCATCCTCACCTTTTACGACAACACCGCCATCCTGCTCCGGCAACAGGAGTTCGCGGCCCTGGTGGAGAACTCGCCGGACATCGTGGCCCGTTTCGACCGCCAGTTCCGCCACCTCTACTTGAACCCCGCGGTGACCAGGACCACCGGCCTTCAGCCGGAGTGGTTCATCGGCAAGAGCAACCGCGAACTGGGCATGCCGCCCGAGTTGTGCCAACAATGGGAAGACGCCATGCGCCGGGTCTTCACCAGCGGCGAGGAAGTCTCGGTGCGTTTCAAGTTCCCCTCACCCCAGGGCGAGATCGACATTGAAACCCGCCTGGCGCCCGAGTTCACCCCGGCCGGCGAGGTGGGCACCATCCTCTCGGTGGGCCGCGACGTCACCCGGTTGACCTGCGCCGAGCAGCGCGCCCAGGAGTCGGCCGAGCAATTGCGCCACCTGCTGGGCAGCATCAACGACGGCTTCTTCGCCCTGGACCAGGACCTGGTGGTTACCTATTTCAACTCGGCCGCCGGCCGGCTGCTGGGCACCGACCCCGCGGCCGCGATCGGCAAGCCCTGGTTGCAGACCTTCCCCCAACTGGCGGGCTCGGTTTTCGAGACCCGCTTCCGCCAGGCCCTGAGCCAAGGCCAGCCCCAGGAGTTCGAGACCTACTTCGCCGAGCAGCCCTACCAGGACTGGTACCACGTGCGGGTCTTCCCCTTCTCGGCCGGGATCTCGGTGTATTTCCAGATCGTCACCGACCGCAAGCAAGCCGAGGAGCAGCTTAAGGAGTTCAACCGCGAGATCACCGTCCAGAACCGGATCTCGGAGATCTTCGCCACCGCGCCCGACGAAGAGATGTACGCCCGCATCCTGGAGTTCGTCCAGGAAACCCTGCAAAGCGAGTTCGGCACTTTCGGCTATTTCCAGGCCGACGGCTCCTTCGTGGTGCCCGCCACCACCCGAGGCATCTACTGGGAAAAGTGCAACGTGCCGGAGAAAAACATCATCTTCCAAAAAGGCTGCTTCAGCGGCACGTGGCGTCAGGCCCTGGACGCCCGCAGCACGATCATCGCCAACCAGGGGCCCTTCCACACCCCGCCGGGCCACGTGGCCATCGAAAACACCATCGTCACCCCGATCTACTATCGCGGCGAGCTTCTGAGCGCCCTGCACCTGGCCAACAAGCCCGGCGGCTACAGCGAGCGCGACCGCGCCATGCTGGAGGCCATGGCCAACCACATCGCGCCAGTGCTCCACGCCCGCCTGGTGCGCCAGGCCGAGGAGAGGGAGCGCAAGCGCGCCGAGGCGCGCACCGATTCCCTGGCCCGCTTCCCCGGCGAAAACCCCCACCCGGTGCTGCGCCTGGGCGCCGATCGCACCCTGCTCTATTACAACCCGCCGGCCGAGAAGCTGCTCATGCTGCCGGGCTTTGACCCGGACCAGCCCACCCTGGCGCCGCAGCGCCTGTGGGAATTGGCCGCCAACGCCTTCGCCAGCCGCAAAATGGAGGTCACGGAGGCGCGCTTCGGCGAGCAGCACTTCTCCCTGACCCTGGCCCCGGTGGCGGGCAAGGACTACCTGAACGTCTACGGCACGGACATCACCGACCGCAAGCATGCCGAGGATGCGCGCAACCTGCTGGAAGCCCAGTTGCGCCACGCCCAGAAAATGGAGTCCCTGGGCACCCTGGCCGGCGGCATCGCCCACGAGTTCAACAACCTGCTGGCGGCCATCCTGGGCTATGCCCAACTGGCCCAGGACGCGGCCCAGGACCACCAGGGCCTGCTGGCCGACCTGGCCCAGATCGTGCGCGCCAGCGAACGGGGCCGGGACCTGGTGCGTCAGATCCTCACCTTCAGCCGCAAGACCGAGCCCGAGCTGCGCCCCATCTACCTCAACGCCGCGGTGCGCCAGGACCTGGACATGCTCCGGCGCCTGTTGCCCAAGATGGTGAAGATCAGCACCGACCTGGCCGCCGACCTGAAGATCGTGCGCATCGCCCCCAACCACGTCAGCCAGATCCTGACCAACCTGGCCAGCAACGCCGCCCATGCCATGCCCCACGGCGGGCAGCTCACCATCAAGACGGCCAATGTTTTCCATCCGGGCAGCGTCTGCCCCATCTGCGGCGAGCGCATGTACGGCGATTTCGTGCTGCTCTCGGTCCGCGACACCGGCCACGGCATGGACCCCGAAACCCTGGGCCGCATCTTCGAGCCCTTCTTTTCCACCAAGGCCATCGGCTCCGGCACCGGCCTGGGCCTTTCGGTGCTGCACGGCCTGGTCAAGAGCTACGCCGGGCACATCCATTGCCACAGCGAGGCGGGCCAGGGCGCCACCTTCGAGATTTACCTGCCCATGTACCTGGACGACTACCCCGCCGCCCCGGCCGGCGCCCCGGCCGGCGACCCGGCCAGCCAGGATCTGCCCGGCGGCAGTGAAACCATCCTGCTGGTGGATGACGAGGAGCCCCTGCGGATCATGGGCAGCCGGGTGCTGGGCGGGGTGGGCTACCGGGTGCTGACCGCGGCCAGCGGTGACGAGGCCCTGGCCATCTACCGCGAAAAGGCGGCCAACGTGGACCTGGTGATCCTGGACATCGGCATGCCGGGCACCGGCGGCAACCAGTGTCTGGAACAGATGCTGAAGATCAACCCCCAGGCCAAGGTGATCATGGCCAGCGGCTACATCTCCGGCCAGCAGGAGAACCAGTCCCTGCACGCCGGGGCCGCCGCCTACCTGGCCAAGCCGCTGCGCAAGGCGCAACTGCTGACCACGGTGCGCCAGATCCTGGACGGCAAGCCGGTTTAGGGCCTGTTAACACTAAAGGCTCCTACGATCTGCGGTTTTGGAAGGCATCTGGACCAGCCGCCAGGCCGCACCGGGGCCACGCAGCCAGCCAGCCCAGACATTTTTCTTGCCGTCAGGGGCGTGCTGACACAATGAGAGCAGGCTTGAGCCTCCGGCCGTCAAGGGCTGGCCTGGCCAGCTCGTGAAACCCTTAACCGCCGGGGGCCAGGCCTGCTACCGGCCCCCATTCTTGTTTGACTAGTAAACGGATAGTGTTAACAGGCCCTAATCCGCGGCGCGGCCCAGCTCTTTTTCCAGGGCGTCCACCCGCCCCTGCAGCCGGCCCAGCATGGGCGCGTGCAGGCGGCAGCCGGTGGATTCCAGGAAGCTCACCGCCTCGGGGTCGGCGGACTCGGCCCGCTGGTGCAGGCTGAGCGCGCGCCGGGCGTGGGTCACGGCCAGCTTGCGGTCGCCCTTGAGCAGCACCAGGCTGGAGCGCTCGGCCTCCACCGCCTCCCCGCACTCGCACAGGCTGAGCCGCCGGCCCAGGAGCTGGGTCTGCTGGGGCATGTCGTCCAGGAGCTTCTGGGCCGTGTCCAGCATGGTCACCACGCCGGTGTGCAGGGCGTAGTGGCGGTAGAGGGCGGCCAGGTGGAGCTGGGCCGGGAAGAAGTCGGGCCGGGTGCGCAGGGCCTCGTCCAGATAGAGCCGGGCCTGGTAGCCGTTGCCCCAGTCCGATAGCCGGCGGGCGCGGCGGGTGAGCCACAGGGCCTTGGCCAGGTCGGCGGCCTCGGGATGGTCGGCAAAGGCGCGCTCCAGGCGGCCCAGGGCCAGGGCCTTGCGGCTGAAGATGCTCTTGATCAGCCCGCGCCAGGAGCTGGCGGACGCGCCGGGGGCCACGCCGGGGGCCACATTGGGGACCGGGCCGGGGGCCAGGCGGGAGGGATCGGGGTGGGGAGCGGACGAGGGCATCTCAATCATCCGATGGCAAAGATCTAAGTTGCGCGCCCGGGAATAATTCTATCCCAAATCCCCACTCCCGCCAGGGCGGGGCGCGAAAATCCGCGCGGGCCGCGCAGATCCGCACCGGCCGCCGGGCGCGCATCTTGGTGGCTTGGTATAAGCGGCCGGATGGGCTATCATCTTGCCGCGGGCGGCTGCCGCCGGCCGCGGGGAGGCATGCCATGCAGGCGCCGGAGAGCATCGGCGAGTTCGTCAGGGTTTTGGAGAAAAAGGGCTGGCTTCGGCGCATCGCCGACGAAGTTGACCCCCGCCTGGAGATCACCGCCCTGGCCGAGCCGGTGATGAAGGCGGCCGGCCCCGCGCTGGTCTTCGAGCGGGTCAAGGGCGCGGCCTGCCCCCTGGCCATCAACCTTTTCGGCAGCCGCGAGCGCATGTCCCTGGCCCTGGGGGTGGCGAACCTGGACGAGCTGGGCCAGCGCCTGAAGGGCCTGATGGAGATCGACCTGCCCGACGGGCTCTGGGGCAAGATCCGCACCGCCCTGCCCAAGCTCAAGGACCTGGCCGCCTTTGCGCCCAAAAAGGTCAAGGACGCGCCCTGCCAGGAGGTGGTGCTCACCGGCGAGGCCGCCGGCCTGGACCTGCTGCCGGTCTTGACCTGCTGGCCCCAGGACGCCGGGCCCTTCATCACCCTGCCCCAGGTCATCACCGCCCACCCGGAGACCGGCAAGCAGAACTTCGGCATGTACCGCATGCAGGTCTTTGACCGCCGCACCACGGGCATGCACTGGCACCGCCACAAGGGCGGCGCGGCCCACTATCGCGCGGCAAAGGCCCGGGGCGAGCTGTTGCCGGTCTGCGTGGCCCTGGGCGGGCCGCCGGCAGCGGTCTACGCCGCCTGCGCGCCCTTCCCGGAGCATTTCGAGGAGACGATGCTCATCGGCTTCCTCATGGGCAAGCCGGTGCGGCTGATCAAGGCCGTGACCAACGACCTCTGGGTGCCGGCCGAGGCCGAGGTGGTCTTGGAGGGCTACGTGGACCCGGCCGAGCCCTGGCGGCGCGAGGGCCCCTTCGGCGACCACACCGGGTTCTATTCGCTCGCCGACGACTACCCGGTCTTCCACCTCACCGCCGTCACCCACCGCAAGCAGTTCATCTATCCCACCACCATCGTGGGCCGGCCGCCCATGGAGGACTTCTACCTGGGCCTGGCCACCGAGCGGCTGTTCCTGCCGCTGCTCAGGAGCGTGCTGCCGGAGGTGGTGGACTATCACATGCCGGCCGAGGGGGTGTTCCACAACCTGGTCTTCGTGGCCATCGACAAGCAGTATCCCGGCCACGCCTTCAAGGTGATGAACGCCCTCTGGGGCCAGGGCCAGATGATGTTCGCCAAGGTGATCGTGGTGGTGGACGCGGACGTGAACGTGCAGGACGCGGTCAACGCCTGGTGGGAGGCGCTCAACCACATCGACCCGCAGCGGGACATCATCTTCACCCGCGGGCCGGCCGACGCCCTGGACCACGCCGCCCAGATGCCCTGGCTGCACAGCAAGATGGGCATCGACGGCACCAGGAAATGGCCCGAGGAGGGCTTCACCCGGCCCTGGCCCGACCGCATCGTGATGACGCCGGAGGTCCAGGCCGCGGCCCTGGAGAAGCTGAAGCGCTGGGGGCTACTTCAGTGACATGCCAGGCAGCATAGGGTGGCCTAACAAATGACCGGGTAACGCGGTAGTGAACGGCAGAAAACGCGAAACTCAAATGATAAGGCGTGCTAATCGCATGAGTGCGGTAGGGCGCCTGATGCTGGGTGAACTAAAAAGCTGGCGGGAATTTTTAGATGCCGACGTAATAGACCTTGAAAGTATGCCCAGAAAAAATCTTAAATCAGGAAAGTATGATATACAAAACAGGCTTTCTGATGAAATTAGAAGTTTTTGCACTAAAAATTTTGCCAACATGACGGAGCGAAAGCTTGAAATACTATATGAAGCAATCAAGGAGAAAAGAGGGCTTGAAATACCACTAACAGATTTCGAAAAAACATACAGCCCAATTCGCCCACAAGTATTGAAGGACACCCCGCCTTATTCAACGGTCATAATTTCACTATGGGGCCTCAAATTCAGGCATCCCGAATATTTCCTTACCAATGACATTATTCAATCACTTTCAATGGCGGTTGAAGCAAGAAATGCGCTAAATGAGATTGAAAAGAAAACTCACGTAGAGGCACACGCTAGGCTCGAAGAAATCGTTGGGTTACAGCGCAAGGAAGGCTTTGCTTGTAGGTCTATCATCCTTTCCTGTTATAATTTATTGGAAGCCTATTTGAATGGATTGGCTTGGGTGTTTGCACTGGACAAAGAAAAAATGAGTGCAGTGTCAAATAATGCACGCAAACTTATCGAAGATAGTGGCCAAGTAAGCCTGAAAGAAAAAGTGGTCAAATACCCAAAGATTATTTCTGGCTCGCCCCTGTGGGGGGACAATGATGACCCACCAAAACTGCTGTTGACAGATTTAAAACAGTTTAGAGATTCGCTGGTGCATCCATCACCATTTTCTGTTCCGGAACGCTTTGGCGGGTATGACAAATTACAAACATTTTATCTTGTTGATATCGGCGTCTCAATGATTACCACTCGTCATACTGTCGGAATAATCAGCCATATTCATGAACACATAAATGGGGCGAGTTCGCCGCCATTGAAATGGCTAAATGAGCTAAGTTCGGCGCTAGTGGGTTACGAAGATCATTTTAATGAATTGACCGCCATTAACTAGCGCCAACCTATGCCGTAACCCTCACTCTTGAGTAGCGAACCGGTGTCTCTACCAGCGAACATGACAGCAAACATAGTTAACTCCTTGCGCGATTTCGGCGAGCTGGTCAAGTTCAGCCACACCATCTTCCTGTTCCCCTTTGCCATGAGCGCGGTGGTGCTGGCCCATGGGGCGCGGCCGCTGACCCCGGGCGTGTTCTTCTGGATCGTGGTGGCGCTCGTCGCGGCGCGCAGCGCGGCCATGGTCATGAACCGCATCGCCGACCTCAAGTTCGACGCGGCCAACCCCCGCACCAACCAGCGCCCCCTGGTCACCGGCCGGGTGAGCCGGGCCCAGGCCTGGCTGTGGCTGGCCATGGCCTGCGGCGTCTTCATCCTGGCGGCGGGCATGCTGAACCCCCTGTGCCTGATGCTCTCGCCGCTGGCGCTGGTCTGGGTGCTGGGCTACAGCTTCAGCAAGCGCTTCACCGCCCTGTGCCACCTCTGGCTGGGCGCGGCCACGGCCCTGGCCCCCCTGGGGGCCTGGCTGGCGGTCACCGGCCGGTTCGACTGGGGCGCGGCCGCCCTAGCCCTGGCCTGCGCCGGCTGGGTGGCCGGCTTCGACGTGATCTACGCCTGCCAGGACATCGATTTCGACCGCGGCCAGGGGCTGAAAAGCCTGCCGGCCTGCACCGACCTCAAGCGCGGCCTGGTCGTCAGCCGGCTGCTGCACGCCCTGGCGCTCACGGGCTTTTTGGCCGTGGGCTGGTTCTTCGGCCTGGGCGGGCTATACTTCATCGGCGTGGCGGGCATCGGGCTGATCCTGGCCCTGGAGCAGGCGCTGGTGGCCCGGCGGCTGGCCAACGTGCCCCTGGCCTTCTTCACCCTCAACGGCGTGGTTTCGGTGCTATACTTCGTTCTGCTCTGCCTGGACCGCTGGCTGGCAGGCTAACCTGCGGTCACCCCAGGGATAACGAGACGCATGCACGATCTGGAAAACGACCTGCGTTACCTGGGGGTGCTGGACAAGGCGGTGCAGATCGCCGGCGAGCTGGGGCCCCAGGCCGCCGTGCGCTACGTGCGCTCGTCCTATCACCTGTTGTCCAAGGTCTATCACCCGGACCTGCACCAGACTAACCGCGCCGCCGCCGAATCGGGGCAAAAACGGCTCAACGCGGTCAAGGAGCGGTTGGACATGACCAGTGACCAGGACCTGGCCCGGGTGTTGGGGGCCGCGGCCAAGCCGGCCGAGGGCCATCCCCGGGTGCTGGTGGTGGAGGACGAGGAGGGGCTCAAGGAGAACCTGGCCGAGTTGCTGGGCCTGGAGGGCTTCCACGTGGCCACCGCGGCCAACGGCCTCCTGGGCCTGCGCGCCCATTTGTCCTTCCGGCCCGAGCTGGTCATCACCGACGTGGTGATGCCGATCATGGACGGCGTGGAAATGGTCCGCCAGCTCCGCCGGCGCGACCCCGCCCTCAAGGCGCTCTTCATCAGCGGCTTTTTCGGCACCCGCTCCATCCGCGAGGAGCTGATGGACGAGATCCAGCGCTTCGGCTATCCCATGCTGCCCAAACCTTTCCGGCCCAGTCAGCTATTCTCCCTGGTAAGGCAGGCCCTGGCTTAGCTACAATAAGACCCTGCTGCCCGCGTTCGCCCACCTGCCTCCGGGAGAACCTCATGCCCTTGCGCTTTGTCACCGAGCACCGCCAGGTCAGCTTCCTGGATCCTTTCCAGCAGTTCGCGGTGAACAACCTCACCATCGAGGTGCGCCACGACCCCCTAACCGGCGACACCGCCCGGGTGCTCTCCTTCCGGGCCCGGCCCCTGGAGGCCCCGGACCACCAGGTCTACATCGACCGGTCCAAAGAGCGCCCCTGCCCGTTCTGCCCGGAAAACATCGAGCGCATGACCACCCGCTACCTGCCGGCCGACCTGCCCGAGGGCCGACTCGTGCGCGACGGCGCGGTGCTGTTTCCCAACGCCTTCCCCTACGAATCCATGAACGCGGTGCTGGTGCTGACCCCGGAACACTACCTGACCCCGGACCAGGTGAGCCCGGCCATCATCGCCAACGCGCTCATGCTGGCGGCCGAGGGCTTCCGCCGCCTGGCCCGGGGTCTGGGCTTCGCCTCGGTGAACTGGAACTACATGATGCCGGCCGGGGCCGGGCTGGTGCACCCCCACTTCCAACTGGCCGCCGGCAAGAAGCCCACCCGCTTCCAGGCCGAGCTGGTGCACCGGGCCCGGGCCTATGCCCGCAACGCCGGTGACGGCGACATCGCCCAGGCCTATCTGGATGAGGCCCGCGCAGGCAAGGCCCGCTGGCTGGGCAAGCTGGGCCCGGCCGGCTGGTGCACGCCCTTCGCGCCCCGGGCCATCTTCGACGTGGTCGGCCTGGTCCCCGGCGGCAAGGGCCTCTTGGACCTGCGCCCGGCCCAGGTGGACAAGCTGGCCCAGGGCGTCAGCCGGGTGCTGGCCTTTTTCGCGGCCGAAAAAGTGGGGGCCTTCAACATGGCCATCCACACCAGCCTGGTGCCCGAGGGCGGCCTGCCCCTGATGGTGCGCCTGGTCAGCCGCATCGACATCCCGCCCATGGGCGTGGACGAGATCAACTACTTCGAGAAGCTCCACGACGAGATGATCACCTTCCTGCCCCCGGAGGACCTGGCCGGCCGCCTGCGCCCCTACTGGAAGGCCTGAGCCCCGGCCGCGCTCCCTCGGGAGCCTCTTGCCCGCCCGCTCCCCGGCCGGCCCCAGGCCAGGCCGCATGGGGCGTCCATCCATGCTGTTGGAAGCCACCGCGGGCCAGTGATGGCCCGTGCAGCACCCAGACAATGGAGGCGGCGATGCAAGCCCTGAACCTGAACCTGACCCTGCCCCAGCTTTTGGACCAGGTGGCGGCCCAGCGGCCCGAGCACGAGGCCCTGGTGGATCTCGTCAGCGGCCGCCGGATCAGCTATGCCGAGCTGCGCGCCGAGGCCCGCGCCCTGGCCCTGGGCCTGCTGGCCCTGGGGCTGACGCCGGGCCGGCACCTGGCGCTCTGGGCCCCCAACCAGCCCGAGTGGCTGGCGGCCTGGTTCGCGGCCGAATACGCCGGCCTGGTGCTGACCAGCGTGGACACCAACGCCGGCGGCGAGCAACTGGCCTATTTGCTGGGCCAGTCCCAGGCCCAGGCCCTCATCCTGGCCCCCGGCCTGGCCGGGGCCGAATACCTGGCGGCCCTGGCCGAACTCTGCCCGGAGCTGGCCCAGACCCCGGCCGGAGGCGGCCGGCTGCGCTGCGCGGCCCTGCCCGGCCTGGAGCGGGTGGTGGTGCTGCCGGGGGCCGGTCAAGGCGTGGCGCCGGCCGGCGCGCTGGCCTGGGAGGCCGTGCTGGACCTGGGCCGGGCCCAGGACCCGGCCCGGTTGGCGGCTGTCGCCCAGCAACAGACCCCGGACCAGCCGGCCACGCTGCTCTACACCTCCGGCACCACCGGCGCGCCCAAGGGCGTCTTGAGCCCCCACTACGGCCTGATCAACACCAGCGCGTTTTCCGCCCGCAACCAGGGCCTGGGGCCAAAGGACCGCCTGGCGCTGTCGGTGCCGCTGTGCCACATGTTCGGCTGCGTCTGCGTGGCCTTGACCGGCCTCATCGCCCGGGCCACCCTGGTCATCCCCTCGCGCGCCCCCGACCCGGCCGCGAGTCTCAAGGCCGTGGCCGCCGAGGGGCTCACCGCCATCTACGGCCCGCCCACCAGCTTCATCGCCATGCTGAACCTGCCGGAATACCCCGGCCTGGACCTCACCAGCCTGCGCACCGGCATCATGGCCGGGGCCCAGTGCCCCATCGAGCTGATGCGCCGGGTGATGGACGAGTTGGGCGTGAGCCAGGTGCTCAACGGCTACGGCCAGACCGAGGCCAGCTCCTGGATCGCCCAGACCCGGCCCGACGACCCGCCCGAGCTCAGGGTGGCCAGCGTGGGCCGGGCCATCGACGGGGTGGCGGTGAAGGTCATCGACCCGGCCAGCGGCGCGGAGCTCAAGGCGGGCCAGGTGGGCGAGATCTGCGCGCGGGGCTTCAACATGGTCGGCTACTACCAGATGGCCGCCGCCACCAGGACCGCCCTGGACCCGGCGGGCTGGCTGCACACCGGCGACCTGGGCTCCCTGGACGCGGCCGGCTATATCCGCATCGCCGGCCGGCTCAAGGAGGTCATCCGCAAGGCCGGCCTGGCCATCTTCCCCGGCGTGGTGGAGGAGGTGCTCTACACCCACCCGGCGGTGCACACCGCCCAGGTGGTGGGGGCGGCCCACGAGCGCCTGGGCGAGGAGGTGGCCGCCTGCATCAAGCTCAAACCCCAAAAGACCTGGGACGCGGCCGGGGTGCTGGCGTTTTTGCGCGGCAAGGTGCCCGAAAGCCACCTGCCCGGCCTGGTGCGTTTCATGGACGATTTCCCCATGACCCCCCTGGGCAAGATCCAGAAGTTCCGGCTGCGCGAGATGCTGGGGGTGCTGCGGGATTGACCCCGGCGGGGCAACCCGTGGCCCATACTTGAAAATTCCCGTGAAATCCCTTATAAAGGGTTAGCGATCCGCCCTAAAAAACCGGGGCGGACGGGAGGGCCGCACATGGACGCCGAGGACATCCGCCACCGTCAGTTCGCCCGCGCCTGGCGGGGCTACAGCGCCCGCCAGGTCCAGGATTTCCTGCGCGACACCGCCGAGCGGGTGGAGGAGCTGATCGCCGCCGCCCGGGACGCCCGCCGCGAGGTGGACGGCCTCAAGGCCGAGCTGAAGGACTATCGCGCCCGCGAGCAGAGCCTGGAGACCGCCCTGAACCAGGCCCGCCAGGCCAGCGAGAGCATCAAGCTAAACGCCGAGCGCGAGGCCCAGCTCAGCATCGCCGAGGCCGAACTCCAGGCCGAGAAGATCCTGGGCCAGGCCCACGGCCGCCTGGCCCAGATCCACGAGGACATCTCCGAGCTCAAACGCCAGCGGGTCCAGTTCGAGGTGCGCCTGCGCTCCCTGGTGGAGGCCCACCTCAAGCTCATGGACGTGGAGCGCGAACGCGACCGCGAACTGACCGAGCTGGAGGACAAGATCAAGTTCCTGCGCTCGCCGGCCTAAAGGCCGCGCGCCGCGCCGGGGTGCGGGGGCGCGCCGCCCCCGCGCCGCGCCGATTGCCAGCGCCGTTTCCCGGCGCCCACTCACCCCGGCCCCAGCGGGCCGCCGCTCGCGGAGCACTCAACCAACCATGCCCGACACCGACGCCGCCCTCTTGGTCTCAGCCCAGGACGGGGGGGCCGCCTTTGCGGTGCGGGTCACCCCGCGCGCGGCCCGCGATCAGATCGAGGGCGCGGCCGCCGGCGCGCTCAAGGTGCGGCTGACCGCCCCGCCGGTGGAGGGCGCGGCCAACGCGGCCCTGGTCAAGCTGGTGGCCAAGGCCCTGGCCGTGTCCCCCAGCCGGGTGCGGGTGGTCTCCGGCCAGCATGGGCGCAGCAAGCGCCTCTTCGTGGATGGCCTCGCGCCGGACCAGGTGCGGCAGCGGCTGGGATGCTGAGGCGGCGCCTGGCCGGCCTGGGGGCCCTGGCCCTGCTGGCCTGGGCCCTGGCCGCCGGGGCCGCGCCGGCCGCGCCCGCTCCGCTC
>JAZDHW010000079.1:0-3012 GCA_043805555.1 Pseudomonadota bacterium | reverse complement strand
GCAAGATTCCTCACTGCTGCCTCCCGTAGGAGTCTGGGCCGTGTTCCAGTCCCAGTGTGGCTGATCATCCTCTCAGATCAGCTACCCATCGCGGCCTTGGTGAGCCGTTACCTCACCAACAAGCTAATGGGACGCGGTCTCATCTTCAGGCATGAGCTTACATGTAGAGGCCCACTTTTACCCCAGTGCCCGTGGACACCGTGGTCTTATCCGGTATTAGCGCCCCTTTCGGGACGTTATCCCAAACCCAAGGGTAGATTAACCACGCGTTACTCACCCGTGCGCCACTTTACTCGCCGCTGCAAGCAGAGGCTTTCGCGTGCGCCTGGCATGGGTTAGGCCCGCCGCCAGCGTTCGTTCTGAGCCAGGATCAAACTCTCCAGTTAAACCGTAGCCGCTCCTTCTTTTGGAAGGGGCGACCTTTATACATTGATCGGAGACTCGCTCTTCGGCGCCCTACTATCCGCTATTCAGTTTTCAGAGATCAATCCGAGGTAACCGTCAATCTAACCCGTTTCCGCTTGCCTGTCAAGACCCGCGGCGCAACAAAAATGCGTTGGGGGGGACGGTTACTTTCAGAGAATCCGCTGTGGCCTTGGTCTGCCTTCCGGCTTCGCAGCCGGCCCCAGCAGGCCCGCCGCAGCGGCAACACGGCGAAAGATACCTGAAAGATTTCCCCCCGCAACCCCAAAAATGATTTTTCTGCAAAAATCGCGTGGCGCTTTCGCCGTACACCACATCTGGGCTGATTTTCAGGCCCCGCCCCCCACATGTAGACCAGGGCCACCGACATCCGCCTCCGCTTGCGCGCTTGTCTCCGCCTTGTCCCCTTGTAACCCCGCGAAAACCGTCCCCAACCCGCCCTGGCGCCCCGCCAGTGGCTCTGCGCGCAGCGGCCCCGGCCGGCTTTTTTTACGCACCAGCCGCCCCACCCAGGCCGGCGGGAGGGCCTTGCCCGGTCCGGCAAGGCCCCCGCCCGCTGCCGAGGATGGCCTTACGGCCTAAAAAGTGTATTGGCGCGGAGGGTTGCCGGAGAAGTCGAAGACCACCGCCTGGCCGTGCTCCAGGCAGAAGGCGGCGAAGACCGGGTTGTCGGCCGAGCCGTAGATGCCCTTGATCATGGGCCGGTTGTCCATGACCCACTGCTTGATTTCCATGGAATCATCCATGGTTACTGTGCCGCTGACCCGCAGGGTGGTCATGTCCTCCAGGCAGGTGGAGAACTGGACCTTGGGGTTCTGGCGCAGTTGGGCGTACACCTCCTTGTTGTTGGCGGTGACGAACCACAGCTTGCCGTCGCGCTCCAACTGGAACTGGAAGGGCCGCACCCGGGGCTGGTCGCCCTGCGCCGTGGCCAGGTAAATTATGGGGTTCTTGGCCAGAATCGCGAGGATCTCTTCCATAACTGCCTCCCTGGTTTGGTTCGATATCGAACCGTGGTTGCAAAAAAAATTAGCGCAGGTTCTCCGCCATCTGCTCCAGCCCCCGCACCAGGGCCTCGCGCTGGTCCGGGGGCATGCCGCCCCAGGCCCGCCGCAGGAGGAGGCAGGATATCTCCTCGAAATCAGTTCGAAACGCGCTCGCCTTATCCGTGGGGGCGACGAGGGTCACCCGGCTGTCGCCCGGATCGGCCTGGCGGGAGACATAGCCCAGGGACTCCAGCTTGCCCACCAGGCTGGTGACGGTGTTCTTCTTGCGGCCGATGAGCCTGGCCAGGCGGTGCATGGGCAGGGGGCCCTGGCGGTAGAGCTGGACCAGGATGGCCCCGTGGGATGGCGCCAGCCCGGCCGCACCCCGGCGCTCCAGCTCGGCCACGATCAGGGCGTTGGCCCGCTCGCGCACCTGGGATGCCAGTTGGATGACCGCGTCGGTGTTCATGGCTGGATTTTCGTTCTACGTGGAACCATTGTCAAGGGGGCGCCGCCCCTTTCGGCCGCCCGCGCGGGCGCCGCAAGCGCTCACTTGGTCAGGCTGTAGGCAAACCCCTGCAAGACCACCTCATCGAACTTGCCCTTGCGGCTCTCCTGGAGCAAGAGCGACAGGGTCTCCAAGGGGGCCAGGCGGTGGCGGCTGGCGGGCTGCTGGTTGGTCAGATTGTCGTAACTATCTGCCAGGCCGACAATTTGCCCCGACAAACCCACCTGGCGCGAGCCCTTGGGATAGCCGCTGCCGTCGGTGCGCTCGTGGTGGCGCAGCACGGCCTCGGCCACCGCCGGACCGAACTCGGCCTCGGGCGCGTACTTCAGGCCATTGAGAGGATGTTGGCGGTAGAGGGCGAACTCGGCCTCGCTGAGCATGTGGGTGGGCTGGCGCAGGCTGGTGGGCAGGTCGGCCTTGCCCACGTCGTGCAGCAGCGCGGCCAGGGCCAGTTCCTCGATCTTTTTGCGCGGCAGCTTCTTGCGGATGCCGTAGCCCATGACCAGGGCCATTATATTGATAGAATGCTCGGCCAGGCTGTAGCCCTCGCCGGCCACCAGGTAGAAGGCCCGCAGCATGCGCTCATCGGCCGAATATTCCCTAACAAAGATGTCGACCAGGCCCTTGAAGCCGGCCAGGCAGGCGATGCGCGGCTCCAGCAGGGTCTCCTCGAACAGCGAGACCACCAGCAGCTTGACCTGGGCCTGGTCGCCGCTCTTGATCATGTCGCGCATGGTGCCGTCCAAGAGCGCCACCTGGATGTCCTGCACGGCCAACTCTTTGTCATCCTTGCGGATATACAGGCGGCGCGGCAGATCGGCCGTTCCGCGCACCGAGGGGCCCAGGCGGCGGCCGGCCGGCTTGTATTGCACGAAGCTGCCACCGACCATCTGCATGAAGAGGGGAGTCTGGTGCAGGCGCAGGGCGTCGTCATCGCGCACCCGCAGGTAGGCCGGGGCGTCCTCGCTGGGCTGGAAGCGCAGGTTGCTGGCGTATTGCATAACTCGCTGATAATGCTAGGTTGGCTGTATGGGGGAGGCTGGTGTTATCATAGCCGGTTTCCCCGGCCGCGCCCAGCAATTTCCGGTAGGCTAT
>JAZDHW010000078.1:0-6240 GCA_043805555.1 Pseudomonadota bacterium | reverse complement strand
CGCTCGGCGATCATCTGCCTGATCCAGGCCTGGCGCACGCTGTCGTCGATGTCCACCCTGGTGTACTCCTGCTGGGCGTAGGCCTCGAAGCTGTTGGCGAGGCCTTTTTTCTGCCAGTGCTCGAAATCGTCGCGCATGATGTCATCGCGGTTGGCCGTCACCAGCTCGCGCATGAACAGCCAGTAGAAATAATCCGCGCTGGTGACCGGGTAGCGCCGCTTCTCCTTGACCGCCCGGGCCAGGTCGCGGGCCAGGTCGGCGGCGCGGGCTTGCACGGTCTCCTTGCCCAGGAACTCGCCGGGTTTGGTGGCCAGGGCGGTGAAGGCGCCCACCGGATAGGCCCCATAGACCTTGAGCATCTTGCCAAGGTATTCGGCCACCTCGGTCTCGCCCACCCGGGCGGTGACGCTCAGGGCCAGGCCCGGCTTCCAGGAGCCGCGCGGCTTGTGGCCATAGGCCAGGCTGCGGTCCAGAAAGGTCTTCATCTGGCCGGTGACGTGATAGAAGTACACCGGCGAGCCCAGGATCACCGCGTCGGCGTCCAACAGCTCCTTGACCACCGCCTTGTGGTCGTCCTCGATCCAGCAGGCGCCGCGCTCCATGCAGAACCCGCAGCCCACGCAGTAGTTGACCTCCTTGTCGGCCAGATGGATGTGTTTCAGCTCCAGGCCCTCGGCCTCCAGGGCCGGGCGCAGCATCTCGATCATCTGGGCGGTGTTGCCTATGCCGGCATGCGGCGAGGCGTTCAGGGCCGCCACTACGGGGCGCTGGCTCATGGTCTCCTCCTTGGGGCTGGGGGCCGGGGCAGGCGCTGCCGCCGGCGGGGTTGGTTCTGCGCTCACGGCTGCGCCGCCCACGGGCGTGATGCCCAGGCGGCGTTGGTGATGGGCCGGGTACCAGCGGTTGAAGGGCAGGCCCAGGCCCAGCATCAGGACCATGGGGGCGATCGTGGTCAGCAGGATGCGCGCCCCCGGCCCGCCCAGGGCGGCGGGAAAGAGCGCCGGCAGGGCCGCCACCGCCGCGCAGACCGCGAACAGGCCGGTCCAGACCCAGGTCATGCGGCTGTTGATGACGCGGAAGATGTCGGTGTCCCAGAAGGCCTGGGGCGTGGACTGGCGGGCGAAGAAGGTGGTGAAGGGCGAGCGGCCCCAGAGCCGGGGCAGGCTCACGGCCAGGCCCAGGAGCAGGTAGAGACCGGTGGCCGCCCCGGACCGGCTCAATCCCGCGGCCAGGCCCGGCGCGCCCCACCAGATCAGGCCGTTCAGCAACGGATAGGCGGCCAGGGTTAGGTGGATGTCCGACCACCAGCCGCGGCGCAGGGCCATGCGGCCGGCCGGCAGCAGCGCCAGGGCCAGGCCCAGGCAGAGCCAGCGCATGAGCGGCAGAAAATAGCCGCTGGATTCGCCCGCGGCCAGGTAGGCGGTCAGCGCCAGGGGCGGCAGCAGTTTGAGCGCGCGGCGCATGGCGGCTACTCCTCTTCCCGGAAGCGCGAGTCCCGCACCTGCTGCTGGAAGATGCGGTCGATGACATAGCTGCGCATGGCGCGGGCCGCCTGCACCATGGTCATGGAGCGGCGGGCGTTGTCCCCGACGGCCAGGCCGGCGGTCAGGCGCTGGCGCAGGGCGATCTCGCGCTTGACGATCTCCCGGCCGAAGCGGTGGTAGTAGCCCAAGTCCCGCGGGCGCATGCCCTGCTTCTGGCCCTGGGCCAGGACCTGGCCGATGGCCAGATCCTGGGAATCGAAGCCCTTCTCGTTCATGGGCAGCAGCAGCCCGGCCTCGCGCCACTGGGCCACGTCCTCGGGCGTGAGCCCGGTGCGGCGGCAGAACTCGCGCAGGTTCAGCAGGCGCTCGGGCGGCTGGCCGTAGATGATGTTGAGCATCTCCACCAGGGGAGTCACCTCCTGGCCCTGGTCCTTCAGCTCCAGCAGGGTGCGGATCTTCTCCAGGGGCAGGCGGTGGCTGACCTGCAACTCCTTGATGAAGGCCGCCCGCTGCACGCAGTCCGGGCTGTAGTAGGCCATGTTGGCGCTGGTCCTGACCGGCTGGGGCAGCAGGCCCTGCTCCACGTAGTAGAGCAGGGTGGACTTGGGCAGGCCGCAGGCCTCCGCCAGATCCTTCATGCGCAGTCCCGGGGTCTCCCTGGGCTTGGTTGGTCTTTTCGGCATGCATCGCTCCCGCCCGCCCGCGCCCGCCGCCTGGGGCCTGGTTGATGGAAACCAGGCTAGCAGGCCGGCGGTTAATTGTAAAGTGTAAAGTGGCACTGAACACTTTTAGTCATATGCCCGGAACGGCCGTCCGGCTTGACACGGCCGGCGCTTTGGCCGAGGCCATAATGGGGCCTGGCCGGGCCCCGCCGGCCCCAGACTCCCCCCGGCAAGGAGGCTCGCTATGCAGGAGATTTGGCAGCAAATCGGCGGTTGGTTGGCGCTTTACGGCCTGAAAAGCCTGGGCGCGCTCATCATCCTGGCGCTGGGCCTAATCGCGGCCCGCTCCCTGACCAGGCTGGTGCGCCGGCTGCTGGTCCGCGCCCAGGCCGACCCCACTCTGGTCTCCTTCGGCGGCAACGTCCTGCACTTCATCCTGGTGGTGGTGGTGGTCATGGCCGCCCTGGACCGGGTGGGCTTCGACACCACCAGCCTCATCGCGGTGCTGGGCGCGGCCAGCCTGGCGGTGGGCCTGGCCCTGCAGGCCAACCTCTCCAACCTGGCGGCCGGGGTGCTGATCCTGATCTTCCGGCCCTTCCGGGTGGGCGACACCGTGGAGGCCGGCGGGGTCACCGGCAGCGTGAACGAGGTGAGCATCCTGCACACCATGATCAAGACCTTCGACGGCCAGATGGTGGTGATGCCCAACGCCAAGCTGACCGGCGACAAGCTGGTCAATTTCAGCGCCATACCCACCCGGCGGGTGGACCTGGTGGGGGGGGTGGGCTATGGCGACGACATCGCCAAGGCCAAGGCGGTGATCGGCGCGCTCATGGCCGCGGACCCGCGCATCCTGGCCGAGCCGGCCCCGCGGGTGGACGTGCTGAACCTGGGCGAGAGCAGCGTGGATCTGGCGGTGCGGCCCTGGGTGGTCAACGCCGATTTCTGGAACGTGCGCTGCGAGTTGCTGGAGCGGATCAAGGCGGCCCTGGACGCCGAGGGCATCAGCATACCCTTTCCCCAGCGCGACGTGCACCTGGTGCGGGACCTGGCCGCCTGAGGCCGCGCCAGCGCAGGACAGCCACCGCCTGCTGGCGGCGGCCGTCCTGCGCCGCGGGTTGATCAGCCTTGCTTGACCTTGCCCCGGCCCTGGCGCTCGTCGATGTCGCCGGGGTACATCACGGCCTCGTGGCCGCGCTCGCCGGTGCGGATGCGCACCACCTCGTCCACCGGGTAGACGAAGATCAGTCCGTCGCCCTGCTCGCCGGTCTGGGCCGCCTTGAGCAGGGTCTCGATGGTCAGATCCAGGTTGTGGTCGCTCAGCACGATATTGAGCTGGATCTTGGTGAGCATGTCCACCTGGTAGGTACCCGAGCGCCCGGCCAGCTTGATGCCGCCCTGGCGGCCGTGGCCGCGGATCTCAAAGCAATTCATGCCCACGATGCCGATGCCCTTGAGCGCCTCGCGCACGTCGTTGAGCTTGTCCTCGCGGATGATGGCCTCGATCTTCTTAAGCATGGTTCGGCCCCTTTTTTCTGTCCATTATAGCGCAGAGCGCGTCGGTTTGGCGGCCCTTGACCGGGTGTGCGCCGGTTCGGGCGCTGTCGGGCCTAGCTGTAGGCCCGCTCGCCGTGGGCGCTGATGTCCAGGCCGACCTCTTCCTCCATGGTGTCCACCCTGAGGCCCAGGGACCAGTCCAGGGCCTTGGCCAGGGCGTAGGTGATGCCGAAGGCGTAGACCATGGTCACCACGATGGCCAGGGCCTGCACCCCCACCTGGCCGGGGTTGCCGTAGAACAGCCCGTTGCCGCCGGCCTCGTTCACGGCCTTGGTGGCGAAAAGCCCGGCCGCCAGCATGCCCCAGGTGCTGGCCATGCCGTGGCAGGCCCAGACGTCCAGGGATTCGTCCCAGCCCTGGTTCTGGCGGAAGCGGATGGTGTAGTAGGACAGGGGCGCGGCCACCGCGCCGATGACCAGGGCGGCCATGGGGGTGACATAGCCGCTGGCCGGGGTGACCGCGGCCAGGCCCACCACCATGCCGGTGGCCAGGCCCAGGGTGGAGGGCCGGCCGTCCAGCCAGGAAAGGAGCATCCAGACCAGGCCGGCCGCCGCGCCGGAGGTGTTGGTGGCAAGTAGGGCGTTGCCGGCCACGCCGCCGGCGGTCAGCGCGCTGCCGGCGTTGAAGCCGAACCAGCCCACCCACAACAGGCCCGCGCCCAGCACGGTGTAGGGGATGTTGCTGGGCTCCATGGGGATGGCCCCATAGCCCTTGCGCGGGCCGATGACCAGGGCGAAGGCCAGGGCGCTGAAACCGGCCGCGATGTGCACCACGGTGCCGCCGGCAAAGTCCAGCACGCCCAGCTCGGACAGCCAGCCGCCCTTGGCCCAGACCCAGTGGCAGAGCGGGTCATAGACCAGGGTGGCCCAGACCAGGCTGAAGATCAGGAAGCTTTTGAATTTGACCCGCTCCACGAAGGCGCCGGTGATCAGCGCCGGGGTGATGACCGCGAACATCATCTGGAAGGAGGCGAAAACGGTCTGGGGGATGGTGGGGCCGTAGTTGGGGCTGGGGGCCGCGCCCACGTTCATGAAGCCCACCAGGTTGAGCCCGCCGATGATGCCGGCGATGTCCTCGCCAAAGGAGAGCGAATAACCATAGAGCAGCCACTGCACGCCGATCAGCGCCATGAAGGTATAGCTCAGGGTCAGGGTGGAGAGCACGTTCTTGCGGCGCACCATGCCGCCATAGAAGAAGCCCAGGGCGGGGGTCATCAACAGGACCAGGGAGCAGCAGACCAGCACCCAGGCCGTGTCACCGGCGTTGATCGTGGTTGGCATCATTCACTCCTTGCAGGCTGCGCGGGGATTCGGGTGGCGGGCCGCGGGTGTCCGCCGCCCAGGCGGGGCAAAAGCACGGGGCGTGCCAGGCTGGCTACCATCCGGTAACTTGCCAATTATGTAAACAATAAAGTCGGCTGGCCGAGGCGGCGCGGGGCCGGGTTCCATACCGTTTGGTTGGTTTGCCAAAAATTTATGTTTACAATAATGTATGTTTGCCTGCTAAATCAGGGCTTTGACGGGGTACGGCCGCGGGGCCATGGTTGGGCCTTCACAACTAATATATGGTTATTGTTTATTTTATTAGGCAAGGCTCGGGGAGCGGCGCTACGGCGGCCGAAGGGTGGCGCACTGGCTACAAAATAGTAGGTTTGTGTGTGCATGCTTACCAATCGGTACTACTAAAACGTAGCTACTAGTTGGTAGTCATATAAGCACTACCTGATGGTATGAAATCGACGCCTTGACCTGGGCCGCTTATGCCCGCAATATGGGGCCGGCGTGGAAATGACGAGGGGAGTTGCGATGATGGCACGGCGGCAGGACCGGCACAAGGCATGGGAGCGGGCGGGCTTGGCCCTCCTGCTGGTCCTGGCCGGCCTGGTCCTGGCCGCGGCCGCCCCGCCGGCGGCGCGCCTGGTGGCCAGGCAGGGCGAGGTCTGGCTCATGCCGCCCGGCGGCAACTGGACCGCCCTGCCGGCCGCCGCCGCCCTGCCCCGCGACCTGGACGCCGGCAGCCTGCTGCGCACCGGCGCCCAGGGCAGCCTGGAGCTGGACCTGGGCCCGCAACAGGGCCGGCTGCAACTGGGGCCTTCTGCGGAACTGGTGCTGCGCCCGGCCGAATCCGACTCGCCCCACGGCACGCTCTACATGGAAATAGGCAGCCTGCACGCAGTGTTGGGCCGCGAGGCCCCCTTGCTCAAGGCCCCGGCCGGCACGGTGAGCGCCGCCAGGGCCGAGCTGGAATGGCGCAGCGAGGACGCTGGCGACCGCGCCGTGCTGCGGGTGGTCCAGGGTTCGGCCCGGCTGGCCGCGGCCGGCCAGGAGATCAGCCTGTCCGCCGGGCAGGGCGCCGCGGTCAAGTTCGGCCAGGCCCCGCAAATGCTGGCCCCGGCCCCGGCCCCGCCGACCCCTGCGCCGGCCGCGCCGGCCGAGGCAGCCCCAGCGCCAGCCCCACCTCCCGCGCTGCCGGCTGCTACGCCAGCGTCGCCGTCGAGGGCGGCCGCGTCCAGCCCTGCCCCGGAGCCGACCCCTGCG
>JAZDHW010000077.1:0-2270 GCA_043805555.1 Pseudomonadota bacterium | reverse complement strand
CGGTGGCCGCGGGGGCCGGGGCCGGGGCCGGGGCCTGCGGCTGGGGCTTGGGGGCCAGGAAATTGGTGTAGAGCAACATCAGCACCAGGCTGATACCGAGGGCCAGGAAGAGTCTTTTTTGATCCATTTTTTTGGTTCCCTCCCGGGCGGGGCAGGCGGTTTAGACCGGGTCGTAACCGCCCGGATGGAAGGGGTGGCACTTGGCCACGCGCAACAGGCTTTTGCCCAGGCCGCGCCAGAATCCATGGCGGGCCAGGGCCTCCAAGGCATACTGGGAGCAGGTGGGGTGGAAACGGCACTGGCCGCCCAGGTAGGGGCTGAGGACGAGCTGGTAGACGCGCACCAGGGCGCGGGCCAGGCGCACGGCCGGGCTCAGGCCTGGGGGCGGTAGTTGCGCGTCAGCTCGGCCGCGATCTGGGCCAGGGCCTGGTTCAAGAGGCGATCCGTCTCGGCATAGGCGGTCGCGGCCGCACCGGGCCGGGCCACCACCACCAGGTCGACGCCCTGGGGCAGGGCCTGGCCGCTGCGGCGAAAGGCCTCGCGCAGCCGGCGTTTGACCCGGTTGCGCCCCACGGCCCCCGCCACCCGGCGGCTCACGGTGAGCCCCAGGCGCGAAAAAGCCAGGCCATTGGGCCGCCACAGGAAAAGGAACGGCCTCCCACCCACCCGCCGGGCCCGGCTCAGGGCCAGGTACTGGCGGCGGGAACGCAGCCGCCGATCCCGACTCAGGCCCTGACCGGCTGGCGCCATCGGGCCTGGCGGACCTCACACGGCCAGCCGCTTGCGGCCTTTGGCCCGGCGGCGGGCGATGACGGCGCGGCCGCCATGGGTGCGGCTGCGCACCAGGAAGCCGTGGGTGCGTTTGCGCTTCAGGTTGCTGGGCTGAAAGGTGCGTTTCATGATGGCGTTCCTTCAGGGTTCGCGGGTTGCTTCGCATCGGGGCCGACGCGCCGAAAAGCATGGTTTGGCGGGGTGGGTTGGGCCCCGGCCGGCCCCACAAGGCGCGCCCCACGGCGGCTTTCGCGGCAACCGGCGAAGGCCAGCGACGGGCGGCTCGGCAAAGACTGGATTTAACCATAGCAAGGGTGATATGTCAAATAGGGCAAGCGGTTTATGGCCGCGCCCGCCCCCGGCGCGAGGCCCAAGAAGGCCTTGCCCCTTACCTTGGCCTCTGGTAGGCTGTGCAGCGGGATTTGTGACCGGAAGCCATAGGTTATCCGCTCCGGGCGCCGGCCGGCGGGCGAAAGCGCCGTTGGCTGCCGATATGTAGCGCATGGGCACAAGACCTGCCCCATATGTTGCGTGGCCCACCGGAGCGGGGCCCTCCCCAGGAACCTGTTAGCCGCTATTCACAAGGAGCCGGCATGCTGCTGGATCCCATCCTCGGCCTTTTTAGCAATGACATGGCCATCGACCTGGGCACCGCCAACACCCTGGTCTACGTCAAGAGCAAGGGCATCGTGCTCTCCGAACCCAGCGTGGTGGCCGTGCGCAAGGACGCCCGCTACGGCAACCGGGTCCTGGCCGTGGGCAAGGAGGCCAAGATGATGCTGGGGCGCACCCCCGGCAACATCGTGGCCATCCGCCCCATGAAGGACGGCGTCATCGCCGACTTCGAGGTCACCGAGGCCATGCTCAGGCACTTCATCCGCAAGGTGCACCACCGGCGCAACCTCATCCGGCCGCGCATCATCATCAGCGTGCCCAGCGGCATCACCCAGGTGGAGAAGCGCGCCGTGCGCGAAAGCGCCGAGAGCGCCGGGGCCCGCGAGGTCTACCTGATCGAGGAGCCCATGGCCGCGGCCATCGGCGCGGGCCTGCCCATCACCGAGCCCACCAGCAACATGGTGGTGGACATCGGCGGCGGCACCACCGAGGTGGCCGTCATCTCGCTGGCCGGCATCGTCTACAGCAAGAGCGTGCGGGTGGGCGGCGACAAGATGGACGAGTCCATCCTCCAGCACATCAAGCGCCAGCACAACCTGCTCATCGGCGAGCGCACCGCCGAGATGATCAAGACCACCATCGGCAACGCCTGCCCCAGCGAGAACCTGGAGACCCTGGAGGTCAAGGGCCGCGACCTGGTCACCGGCATCCCCAAGACCCTGGTCATCGACTCCGACGAGGTGCGCCAGTCCATCAGCGAGCAGATCGACACCATCGTGGAGACGGTCAAGATCGCCCTGGAGCAGACCCCGCCCGAGCTGGCCGCCGACATCGTCGACCGCGGCATCGTGCTCACCGGCGGCGGCGCGCTCCTGAAGGGCCTC
>JAZDHW010000076.1:0-18113 GCA_043805555.1 Pseudomonadota bacterium | reverse complement strand
GCTGGTGCCCTTCCCCCGCGGCGGCAAGATGGGCATGTTCGGCGGCGCCGGCGTGGGCAAGACCGTCATCATGATGGAGATGATCCACAACATCGCCATGCAGCACGGCGGCATCTCGGTGTTCGCCGGCGTGGGCGAGCGCACCCGCGAGGGCAACGACCTCTACCACGAGATGAAGGACTCCGGCGTCATCAGCAAGGCCGCCCTGATCTACGGCCAGATGACCGAGCCGCCGGGGGCCCGCGCCCGGGTGGCCATCTCCGCCCTGACCGCGGCCGAGTATTACCGCGACGAGCAGGGCCAGGACGTGCTCCTGTTCATCGACAACATCTTCCGCTTCACCCAGGCCGGCTCCGAGGTCTCCGCCCTCCTGGGCCGCATGCCCTCCGCCGTGGGTTATCAGCCCACCCTGGGCACCGACCTGGGCGAGCTGCAGGAGCGCATCACCTCCACCAACAAGGGCTCCATCACCTCGGTGCAGTGCGTGTACGTGCCCGCCGACGACCTCACCGACCCGGCCCCGGCCACGACCTTCGCCCACCTGGACGGCACCGTGGTCTTGAGCCGCCAGATCTCCGAGCTGGGCATCTACCCCGCGGTGGACCCCCTGGACTCCACCAGCCGCATCCTCGACCCCAACTACCTGGGCGAGGAGCACTACAAGACCAGCCGCCAGGTGCAGATCTACTTGCAGAAGTACAAGGATCTGCAGGACATCATCGCCATCCTCGGCATGGACGAGCTCTCCGACGAGGACAAGATCACCGTGGCCCGCGCCCGGCGCATCCAGCGCTTCCTCTCCCAGCCCTTCCACGTGGCCGAGACCTTCACCGGCATGCCCGGCAAGTACGTCAAGGTCGAGGAGACGGTGCGGGCCTTCCGGGAGATCGTCGAGGGCAAGCACGACGACCTGCCCGAGCAGGCCTTCTACATGGTCGGCGGCGTCGAGGAGGCCCGGGCCAAGGCCGAGAAGCTGGCCGCGGCCTAATTGCATGATCCAAGCCGGCGCGGGGCGGATGCGTCCCGCGCCGGTCCCCAAGCAGCCAGAGGGGGTCCATAGCCCATGGCCAACAAGATTAAGCTGGAAGTCGTCACCCCGGACAAGCTCCTGCTGAGCAAGGACGTGGATGTGGTGGTCTGCACCGGCGTGGACGGCGAGTTCGGCGTCCTCTACGGGCACGTGCCCTTCCTCTCCGCCCTGGCCGTCGGCGAGATGCGCTTCCGCGACGGCAACAACCTCGACTACGCGGCCATCAGCGGCGGCTTCGCCGAGGTCACCGGCGAAAAGGTGACCATCCTGGCCGAGGCGGCCGAGCTGGCGCGCGAGATCGACCTGGACCGCGCCAAGCGCGCCCGCGAGCGGGCCGAGCAGCGCCTGGCCAAGGCCGCGGCCGAGCAACAGGACTATGCCCGGGCCGAAGGCGCGCTCCAGCGCGCCATGCTGCGCCTGCGCGTGGCCGAAAAGGGCCGGCCCACCGCCTGATAGCCCAACTGCCCCGCCTGGGGCATGACGATATTACGAACCGGGCGCCTTCCCTCACGGGGAGGCGCCTTTTTATGTAAAAGTAAGATTAATTAATCATCTGAGTATGCGAGACTAGCTGAAAAGGAGTTGGTAAAATTAATTTTTGGAGGTATTTTTATGAATTATAATCGGGAGTTATTATTTGTTTCAATAGTGATGGCCCTTGGTCTAATAACAGCAATTGCGCTAGAGAGCCCCGTTATTTCTGTATTATTAATATTTCGCTTGATCAGTATACTGAATAAATTAATTTGTTGCTGGAAGTAAATTGAAACTCGCATATATTTAGCTTCGCGCCTATACCATCAAGCCATCAAAGGGACTAGCATCAGGCGGCGCCCAAAACCCTGATCTGTCATTGCGAGGAGCGAAGCGACGTGGCAATCTCCTGAAAAACAAGCCAAAGAGATTGCTTCGCTGCGCTCGCAATGACAAATTCAGGCTTTCTTGGCCGAACAGACCGGACCGAGCTTTTCTGGCTTCATGGTTTATTGGTATAGGCGCATTTAGCCTAATCATTTTTAGGGAGAGGGCCTAAACTTTGCTAGCCGTCGTCATCCTCGCCGCGGGCAAGGGCACCCGCATGAAGTCCGACCTGCCCAAGGTGCTGCACCCCCTGGCCGGGCGGCCGCTTTTGGCCCACGTGCTGGACCTGGCCCAGTGCCTGGAGGCCGGCCGGGTGGTGGCCGTGGTGGGTCACCAGGCCGGGCGCGTCAAGGAGGCCTTTGCCGAGCGCCCCAACCTGCGCTTCGCCATCCAGGACCCCCAGCTCGGCACCGGCCATGCGGTCATGTGCGCCGCGCCGGAGCTAGGCGACTGGACCGGGCCGGTGCTCATCCTCTGCGGCGACGTGCCGCTATTGAAGCAATCCACCGTGCGGGCGCTGTTGGATAGCCACGCCGCGGGCGGCCACGCGCTCACCGTGCTGGGCATGGAATTGCCCGACCCCGGCGCATACGGCCGGCTGGTCACCGACGCCGCCGGCAACCTGACCCGCATCGTGGAGTTCCGCGACGCCACGCCCCAGGAGCGCGCCATCCGGGTGGTCAACGCCGGCATCTACGTGGCCAGCGCGCCGGAGCTGCTGGCCTACCTGCCCAGGCTCACCACCGACAACGACCAGAAGGAGTATTACCTCACCGACCTGGTGGAGCTGATGGCCAACGCCGGGCTCAAGGTGGGCCTGGCGCTCTGCCCCGATCCCCTGGAGGTGGCGGGCATCAACTCCAAGGAGGAGCTGGCCGCCATGGAGAGCCAGGTGGCCCGGCGCGGGGCCGGCTGTCAGGCCTGAGCCCGGCCGCGCGCCGGTCTGGACGAGGGCGGGGACCACCCCCGCCCTTGCGCTTGGTGGGGTCGGCGGGCGGAGGCGCGCAGCCCAGCCGCCGGCCGCTTCAACCCCGCGCGTGGGCGGGTCCCGCCGGCCGGGCGGCCCCACCCGGGACGGGTGAAGGGGCGGGGGCGAGGACGAAACCAAGACAGGCTGGCCTTTCCATCCTTCCTTCATATCATTCTTGCTTCCTCCGGGTGGCCCGGACAACTGGTTGTCCGGGTCGCTTTAGCGACAAGAGGTCGCGGGCAAGGGTTGGTCGGCCTGGGTGAGGCCGCGGCGGCAAGCGCCGGCGGGGTATTAATCTTGCCGCGATCGGCCGCGCGGGCCGGGTGTGAAAAACCCCGAAAACTGCGGCCGGAATGCGGCTTGTTCATCGCCGCATTAGCCAAGCGCACCAGGTTTACGGTATGCTATGAGCCCAGGTAATGGGCGCAATTGGCGAGGGCCCATCGCGGTTGTTGGCTCCCTGGGTGGGGTCCCGGGGGCGATGACAGGTTCGGGGCGGCGAGTCCCCGGCCCACGCAAGGAGCGAGACGATCCATGTGCGGAATCATCGGTTACATCGGGCCCAAAAACGCGGTCGAAGTCATCATGGAGGGCCTCAGCCGTCTGGAATACCGCGGCTATGACTCCGCCGGCCTGGCCCTGGTGCTGGACGGCGGCTTTGCGGTGCGCCGGGCCGAGGGCAAGCTCTCCCGCCTCAAGGACAAGCTGGAATCCGAACCCCTGTGCGGCAACCTGGGCATGGGCCACACCCGCTGGGCCACCCACGGCCGGCCCAGCGAGACCAACGCCCACCCCCACCTGGCCGGCGACGTGGCCGTGGTCCACAACGGCATCATCGAGAACTACCTGGAGCTGAAGGAGGAGCTGGTCGCCAAGGGCTGCGTCTTCTCCAGCGAGACCGACACCGAGATCGTGGCCCACCTGGTGCAGACCATGCTGGCCGAGGGCGCGCCCGACCTGGCCGCGGCCGTCTACCAGGCCCTCCGGCACATCCGGGGCTCCTACGCCCTGGTCATCCTGGACCGCAACCAGCCCGACACCATCATCGGCGCGCGCAAGGATTCGCCCCTGATCCTGGGCCTGGGTCAGGAGCCGGGCGAGTTCTTCCTGGCCTCGGACGTGCCGGCCTTCCTGGCCCACACCAACAAGGTCGTCTTCCTCAACGACGGCGACGTGGTGGTGATCCAGGCCGGCGGCCACCGCATCACCGACGTGGCCGGCGCGCCCCAGGAGCGCAAGACCGACATCATCTCCTGGTCGCCGGCCATGGCCGAAAAGGCGGGCTACACCCACTTCATGCAGAAGGAGATCTTCGAGCAGCCCCGCGCCCTGACCGACACCCTGACCGGGCGGGTCAAGCTGGGCAACCCCGACGTGTCGTTGCCGGACCTGGCCGCGGCCACCGAGGAGCTGAAAAGCGCCAGGCGGGTGATCTTCCTGGCCTGTGGCACCAGCTGGCACGCGGCTCTGGTGGGCAAGTTCCTGATGGAAGGCCTGGCCCGGGTGCCCACCGAGGTGGACCTGGGCAGCGAATTCCGCTATCGCGACCCCCTGGTGGGCCCCGGCGACCTGGTGGTGGCCATCAGCCAGTCCGGCGAGACGGCCGACACCCTGGCCGCGGTGCGCGAGGCCAAAGGGAAGGGCGCCAAGGCCATCACCATCTGCAACGTGGTGGGCAGTTCGCTGACCCGCGAATCGGCCGGCGTGCTCTACACCTACGCCGGTCCGGAGATCGGGGTGGCCTCCACCAAGGCCTTCACCACCCAGCTCATGGCGCTCTCCCTCTTGGCCCTGCACATCGGCCGGGTGCGCGGGGTCATCGACGCCGAGCGCGCCCTGGCCATCGTGGAGGACCTGGTGCAGGCCCCGGGCCTGGTGCAGCAGGCCCTGGAGCGCGAGGACGAGGTCAAGGCCGTGGCCGAGGCCTATTGCCAGGCCCGCGACTTTTTGTTCCTGGGCCGGGGGCGCTGCTATCCCATCGCCCTGGAAGGCGCGCTCAAGCTGAAGGAAATCAGCTACATCCACGCCGAGGGCTACCCGGCCGGCGAGATGAAGCACGGCCCCATCGCGCTGATCGACGACAAGATGCCGGTGGTGGTGCTGGCCAACCAGAACGACGTGCTGGAAAAGGTGCTCTCCAACATGCAGGAGGTGCGCGCCCGCCAGGGCAAGCTCATCGCGGTGACCGAGGCCGACAACGCCGCGGCCCACGCCCTGGCCGACGCGGCGATCACCGTGCCGGCCTGCTCGCCCCTGGTGGCCCCCATCCTGCTGGTGGTGCCCCTGCAACTGTTGGCCTATCACGTGGCGGTGCTCCGGGGCACGGACGTGGACCAGCCCCGCAACCTGGCCAAGAGCGTCACCGTAGAGTAAGAGCATCGCGGTACAAGCGTAACAAAAGCCTTGACCGGCGGGAGTCCATAACTTATTTTCTAAGGCGGGAGTGAAGGTGAAAAGATTATGGAACTAGCCGTGTTTAGCCGCCTGGAAGCCAAAATCGAGGAGATGCTGGCGCGCCTGAAGGCCCTCGGCGAGGAAAACGAGGAGCTTAAAAAGCGCCTGGCTGACAAAGAGGGGGAAGTCGCGGAGTTCAACGAGCTCCTCAAAACCCAGGACGCGGAGCGCAACGAGGTGCGCCTGCGCATCGAGAGCCTGGTGCAAAAACTGGAATCGTTATAGGCTAAAGGGAGTTGGGATCGGTCAAGATAAACATCCTGGGCAATGAGTATGTGCTGCGCTCCGAAGGCGGCGAAGGCCAGCTCCGGCGCGTGGCGGCCCATCTCAACGCCCGGCTCAACGAGGTGCTGACCACCACCAACACCAGCTCCACTCTGGCGGCCACGGTTTTGGCCGCCCTGAACATAACCAATGAACTCTTGCAGCTACAGGATCAGCAAGAGACTTTGCTTCAGGAGATCGAGACCAAAGCCGAGAGGTTGCTCGATAAGATAGAGCATGCACAGGTTTGAGGCCCCCTGCGCTGCGCGTGATTGGGCGAAGTGTTCTTTTGAGCCAACGAGCAAATAAGTGGGCCGAACGCCACTGGCCGCAAGGGGGTGGACCCTCCACGACGAGGGACCCGAACCAGGCCACGCCCGGCCCCCCTGGACTAACCAGGTTCAAAACGAAGTCGCCACACGGCAGTCGCGGGGTCAGCCTCTTTCTCCTCTCGTCAGGTTGTGGAGAGTGATTTCAGGATGATTTGGCAGCGCGGCCCATTTGCCGCCCCGCCAGCCCCGGCGGCCATGGTCGGTCCTTGGACCATGCTCCTGGCGTTGGCTGGCTGCGCGATCCTGATGGCCCATGGTTATGGCGCCGCGGCCCGTCCGCGGCCCGGCTGGACCGGCCCCGTAAGTGACGGCTGCCGGCCTGGTGCGGTTAACCAACCGGAAACCAGGATCAAATGCCATTATGCCCCGCGGGGGTGCCCCTCGCGGCCCGGTCCCGGCGCAGAGCGCGCCGGCGGACCTGCATCCGGAATGGCTTTGCGCACCTAAGGGCTCGACCTCCTTGTGGCAACAGCAAGGAGGTTCCATGTCCACCACCCTGTCCATTTTGGGCATCATCGCCGGTTTGGGCCTGGGCCTGGCCCTCGGCTATTTCGTGCGCCTGCGCCAGGCCCAATCACGCCTGCAATCGGTTGAATCGCTTAGCCAAAAACTTATGGACGACGCCCGCCGCGAGGCCGACACCCTGAAAAAAGAGGCCCTGTTGCAGGCCAAGGACCAGATCTACCAGATGAAGGTGGAGTTCGAGGCCGAGACCAAGGAGCGCCGCAGCGAGCTGAACCAGGTGGAGCGCCGCCTGGCCCAGAAGGAAGAGCTTCTGGACAAGAAGGCCGAGAACCTGGAATCCCGCGAGCAGGACAACACCCGCCGCGAGCTGACCTTCATCGACCGTGAGCGCAACCTGGAGGACCAGCGCGCTACCTATGACCAACTGGTGGCCCGCCAGAACGAGACCCTGGAGCGCATCGCGGCCATGACCCAGGACGAGGCCCGCGGCCAGCTCATCCAGGCCATCGAGGACGAGGCCCGCCACGAGGCGGCCAAGTCCTTGAAGCGCATCGATCAGGAGACCAAGGAGCAGTCGGCCAAGCGCTCCCAGGAGATCCTGGCCCTGGCCTGCAAGCGCTACGCCGGCGATTTCGCGGTGGAAAAAACCGTGAGCGTGGTCAGCCTGCCTTCCGATGAGATGAAGGGGCGCATCATCGGCCGCGAGGGCCGCAACATCCGCGCCATCGAGGCGGCCACCGGCGTGGATCTGATCATCGACGACACCCCCGAGGCGGTGATCCTCTCCGGGTTCAACCCCATGCGCCGGGAGATCGCCCGGCTTTCCCTGGAGCGGCTGATCAGCGACGGCCGCATCCACCCCGCCCGCATCGAGGAGGTGGTCAAGAAGGTGGCCACCGAGGTGGAGGCGTCCATCAAGGAGGCCGGCGAGCAGGCCACCTTTGACGTGGGCGTGCACGGCATGCACCCGGAGCTGATCAGGCTCATCGGCCGCCTGCGCTTCCGCAGCTCCTACGCCCAGAACGTGTTGCAGCACTCGCTGGAGGTGGCCTTCCTGTGCGGCATCATGGCCAGCGAGCTGGGCATCAACCCCAAGCACGCCAAGCGGGCCGGGCTGTTGCACGACATCGGCAAGGCGGTGGACCACGAGGTTGAGGGCCCGCACGCGCTGTTGGGCGCGGACCTGGCCAAGCGCCACGGCGAGAAGCCCCACATCGTCCACGCCATCCAGGCCCACCACGAGGACATCCCGCCGGAGAGCGTGCTGGCGGTCTTGGTGCAGGCGGCCGACGCCCTCTCCGGCGCGCGCCCCGGCGCCCGGCGCGAGATGCTGGAGAGCTACGTCAAGCGCCTGGAGGACCTGGAGCGCATCGCCAACTCCTTCCAGGGGGTCAGCTCCTCCTACGCCATCCAGGCCGGCCGCGAGGTGCGCATCGTCCTGGAGGCCGAGAGGACCACCGACGAGCAGGCGCTTCTGCTCTCCCACGACGTGGCCCGCAAGATCGAGGACGAGATGATGTATCCCGGCCAGATCAAGGTCACGGTGATCCGGGAGACGCGGGCGGTGGACTACGCCAAGTAGGGACTAGGCTGGCAAGATCAGCGCGGGGCCGGACGGGATGCCGTCCGGCCCCGGTCGTTTTTGGGCCTGGCCAATTAGCCCTCTGCGCCATCCGGCCGCAGACCAAGGTCATCTAGTTAATAGCCGTCATTGCGAGGTGCGCAGCGACGAAGTAATCTCCCGTTGTCCTTTCTCGCGTTAAGAGGACAAAGGAGGATTGCCGCGTCGCAACCCTGTCGGGTTGCTCCTCGCAATGACGCCTATTTCTGGATTTGCGCATGCGGATCGTGCGCAATCAAAGCAACGTGCAGTCGGCTCGACGCGATTGCCGCGCCGTCTGGCGGCTCTTCGCAATAACCGGAGAGGGGCACTCCGGGAAACGAACGGCCTCCGGTTCTTTGGCCTATCTCTTTTCCCTTCTTCGTTTCGGGCCCCACGAGGGGCCGCCCCCCGCGCCTTAGCCGGCCGCTTTTGAGGGCGTCGGCACGGGCTGAGTGCCGCGCGCGGCGGGTGGGTCGAGGTTGGGGCAGGGTAATTGACTGGATGGAAGGATGCGGCCGCATCGCCAGGGGCCATCACCCGCGCCGCCTCAAACTTGATCCGCAAAAAGCGTGCGCGGCCACCCGGCCGGAGAGACCCGCACCGGCGCGAGGCTTATGCGGCCGGCGTGGGCGCGCGGGGGCCAGGAGACAGCCCGCTCCAGATGGGTGCGCGTCACCAGGTGGTCGGACGGCCGGAAGGGCCCCCCTCACCCGGCCTCTCCCTCCGCTGGGGGGAGAGGGGTCGGCGAAGATGGGCGGCAATGGGACCTCGCGCAAATTTCGCGGCCTCGCGCCAGAACCTCTTGTCGCTGCGCGACCCGGACAGCAAGCTGTCCGGGCCACCCGGAGGGAGGCAGAAGGCAGGAGAGATTGCCGCGTCGCCTGACGGCTCCTCGCAATGACGGGGGGAGTAGAGGCGTCCCCTCGCAACGACTAGGGGCGGGGAGGCGGGCTCTTGGCAATGACCAGGCAGGTACGCGTCACCAGGTGTTCGCACGGCCGGCACGGCGACGGGCGCGGGTTTCTTGTCGCTTCGCGACCCGGACAGCAAGCTGTCCGGGCCACCCGGAGGGAGGCAGAAGGCAGAAGAGATTGCCGCGTCGCCTGACGGCTCCTCGCAATGACAAAGAGGGCACGACAGGGTTAGCCCTGAATCTCCTCCAAGAGCGGACGCCAGTCCAGGTGCTCTTCCAGGAGGTCGGCCAGGCGGTCGTACTGGCTCTCCTTGAAGGCCGCGTAGTCGGCCAGGCCCTCCACCCGCCGGCCGCCGCCGGCCCAGGCCAAGAGCGCCGCCCGCAGGGCGTCGTTGTCCAGGAGCCCGTGCAAATAGGTGCCCACCACCCGGCCGTCCGGGCTCACCTGGCCCTCGGGCTGATTGAGGGCCTGGTTCAGCCGCCGGGTCAGGCGCAACGCCGGGCGGTCCTGGCCCAGGGCCGTGCTCTGGCCCATGTGGATCTCGTAGCCCCGCACCGGGCCGGCCACCGCGAAGGGCAAATCCGCGAGGCACAGGGCCTCGGCCCGGGCGGTGGTCTTCTCGCCGGCCATGACCGTGGCGATGGGCAAGAGCCCCAGGCCCTCCTGCTGGTCCGGCGGGCCTTCCACGCCCAGGGGGTCGGCGATGCTTTTTCCCAGCAACTGATACCCTCCGCACAGGCCCAGCACCCGTCCACCCAGGGCGTGGAAGTGGCGGATGGCCGCAAACAGGCCGGCCTGGTGCAGCCCGGCCAGGGCCGCCAGGGTGTTCTTGGTGCCGGGCAGGATCAAGAGGTCCAGGCCGGCCAGTTCCTCGGGGCCGGTCACCCAGCTCAGGCGCACCCCCGGTTCGGCGGCCAGGGCGTCGGCGTCGGTGAAGTTGCTGATGCGGCTGATGCGCACCACCCCCACCCGCACCGGCCCGGCCCCGGCCCCGGCCCCGGCCGCGCCGCGCTCCAGGGCCACGCCGTCCTCCTGGGGCAGGCTGATGTCCTGGCCGAACCAGGGGATCAGCCCCAGCACCGGCTTGCCGGTCTTCCGGGCGATGATGGCCATGCCGTCGCTGAACAGCGCCGGGTCGCCCCGGAACTTGTTGATGGCGATGCCCTTGATGAGCCGGCGCTCGCCGGGCGTGAGCAACGCGATGCTGCCGATGGCCTGGGCGAAGACCCCGCCCGCGTCGATGTCCGCGGCCAGCAGCACGTTGGCCCCGGCCCGCCGGGCCATGGCCATGTTCACCAGGTCGTGGCGCTTCAGGTTCAGTTCGGCGCAGGAGCCGGCCCCCTCCAGCACGATCAGCTCATGCCGGGCGCAGAGCCGCCGCCAGGCCGCCATGACCTCCTTGACCAGCCGGGGCTTGAGCGCGTAGTAGTCGCGGCCCTTGTAGTTGCCGAAGACACGGCCGTTCAACACCACCTGGGAGCCCATGTCGCTGGTGGGCTTCAAGAGGATCGGGTTCATGTCCGCGTGGGGGGCCACCCCGGCCGCCTCGGCCTGGCTGATCTGGGCCCGGCCGATCTCGTCGCCCTCGGGCGTGATCCCCGAGTTCAACGCCATGTTCTGGGCCTTGAACGGGGCCACGTCGATGCCAAGCCGCCGCAGCAGCCGGCACAGGCCCATCACCAACACGCTCTTGCCCACGTGACTGCCGGCGCCCACCACCATGATGGGCTTGAAACGCCGGGGCGCGTCTTGCGTCATGGCCGCCTACTCCCCGCCGGCCCAGTCCGCGCCGTACTTGCCCAGGTACCCGCGCGGGGTGATCATGCGCCCGGCGTGGACGAAGCTCTGGGAGTTGCCCACGATGACCAGGCAGTGCATGTCCACCAGGTCCGGATCGACCCCGCCCAGGCTGGTCAGGCTCACCACCTGTTCCGGCCGCATGGCGTCCTTGACCACCCCCAGGGGCGTGGCCGGGGCGCGGTGGCCGGCGATGATGCCCAGAGCCTTGGCCAACTGCCATTCGCGGCCCTTGCTCTTGGGGTTGTAGAGCGCGATGACGAAATCCGCGCCGGCCGCCGCATTGAGGCGCTTTTCGATCAACTCCCAGGGCGTGAGCCGGTCCGAGAGGCTGACGCAGGCGAAATCGTGGGAGAGCGGCGCGCCCAGGAGCGCCGCCGCCGCCGCCACCGCCGGCACGCCGGGCAGCACGGTCAGGGCGAGCTGGCCCGGCCCATCGCCAAAGCCCAGCCCCCGGTTGCGGGCCTCCTCGTAGACCACCGCCGCCATGGCGTAGATGCCGGGGTCGCCGCTGCTGATCAAGGCCACCCGCTGGCCGGCCAGGGCTCGCTCGATGGCCTGGGCCGCGCGGTCCAGCTCCTTGGTCATGCCGCTGGCCGCCACCTCCTGGCCCTCGCGCAAGAGCGGCCGGGCCAGGGCGATGTAAGCCTTGTAGCCCATGACCGCCTCCGCGTCGGTGATGGCCGCCCGCGCGGCCGGGGTCAGGTGCTCGGGCGAGCCGGGGCCCAGGCCCACCACGGTCAGGCTGCCGCTCATCGGGGGCCGTCCAAGGCCGGGGCCGGGGCCGGGGCCGGGGCCAGGGCCAGGGCCAGGGTGACGTTGACGCTTTTCTGCTTCTGCACGATCAGACTCCCGCCGGGTCCGGCGGCGAGCATCGCCGCGGCCTCGGCCACGCTGTGGGTGCCCACGTGTCGCGCGGGCTGGTCGGAGGGATTGGGCACCGCCACCGCGTCAAGCTCGGCGGCGGAATAAAACTTGAGCCCCAGGCCGCGGCGGGCGGCCAGGTCGGCGAAGCCGGGCTCGTCGGCCTTGACCGCCACGCTCACGAGGCCGGCCAGGGCCAGGGGGCTGAGGCCGTGGGCCGCGAGAGTGGCGGTCAGCAATTCATCCATCTCGTCGGCGGCCGTGCCACGATTGCAGCCCAGTCCGGTCCAGAGGGCCGGCGGGCGCAAGAGCAGCTCGCCGGGGCGCGGCGGCCGGGCCCGCCAGTCCACGCCGACTTGCGGCCCCTCCGCACCGGCCGGGCCGGGGGTGAATAGCCCAGGCCAGTCGCGCGCGAGGCGGGGCAGCAGCCAGCCGGCCGGATCGTCCACGGCCACGGCCCGGCCGTCCAGGAGCGCGGCGCTCACCCCGGCCAGGGCGCCGAGGTTCTCCACCGCCAGGCCGGCCTCGGCCGCCAGCAGCTCCAAGCTGGGCAGGCCGGCGGCGTCGGTGGCGGTGGTGATGACCGCAACCCCGCCCAGGATGGCGGCCACCCGCCGGGCCAGGGCGTTGGCCCCGCCGATGTGGCCGGCGATGAGGCTCACCGCGTAGCGCCCGGCGGGATCGCAGACCACCACCGCCGGGTCCACGGCCTTGCCCATGAGCAGCGGCGCGATGGCCCGCACCACGATGCCGCTGGCCGCGAAGCAGACATGGCCCGCGTGCTCCGGCCAGTTGGCGGCGATGGCCTCGGCGATGCGGGCAAAGCCGACCTCGCCGGACTGGCCGGGCTGGCCCGGCTGGCCGGGCTGGACCAGGCGCGCGGGCAGATAGAGCCGCGCGCCCTCGCCCAGGCCGGCCGCCAGGCGGCGGGCGCTGGCCGCGCCCTGGGCGGTGAGGGCATAGACGGCTATGGTCGCGGCGGCGGTCATTTCTCCGGGTCTCGGCCCTGGTCCTGGCTTTGGCGGAAGCCGTGGCTGAAGCCGGCGTCATAGAGCTTGCTGGCCGGGGCGGCCCCGCCCTCGGCCCGGCGGGCCACCGCCGGCCCGGCCAGGATGAGCACCTGGCGGGTAAAGCCGTGGGCCTTGAGCGCCTGGGGCAGGTCGCGGGCGGTGGTCCAGGCGGTCTTTTGATCGGGCCAGGAGACCCGGTAGGCCAGGGCCACCGGCGACTCGGGGCCGTAGGCCACCTGCAAGGCGGTGGAGACGGCCTCGGCCTGGCCGGCGCTGAGGTAGATGGCCAGCGACGCGCCGTGGGCGGCCAGGGCGGCCAGGCTCTCGGCCGGGGGCACGGGGGTGCGCCCGGCGGCCCGGGTCAGGATCAGGGTCTGGGTCACCTCGGGCAGGGTCCACTCCAGGCCCAGTTCGGCCGCCGCCGCGAAGGCCGCCGTCACGCCGGGGATGACCCGCCAGGCCACCTGCCGCGCGTCCAGGGCCGCGATCTGCTCGGCGATGGCCCCGTAGAGGCTGGGGTCTCCGGTGTGCAGGCGCACGACCTTCTGCCCGGCGGCATGGCCCGTGGCCAGGCTGTCCACGATGGCCTCTAAATCCAGGCCGGCCGAGTCGATCAGCTCGCACCCCGGCCGGCACCAGGAGAGCATCTCTTGGCTGACCAGGCTGCCGGCGTAGACCACCCGGTCGGCGGCCATGAGCGCCTTCTGCCCGGCAACGGTGATCAGCTCCGGGTCGCCCGGCCCGGCCCCCACGAAGATGACGGGATGGGTGGCGGTCATCGCCTCAGCCCCTTTGCCTGTTGTTGGCATAAGTCATTTCTCTCGCTCCCCCTCACCCCGACCCACTCCCCCCTGGGGCGAGGGGGCAAGCCAGCCAGAATAACGGCGCGGTGGCCTTGTTCCCGATCAATCCAAGCAGTAGTTGTCATTGCGAGGAGCAACCCGGCGGGGTTGCGACGCGGCAATCTTCCGTTGCCGGTTTTCTAGGGATAAAGACCCAAGAGATTGCTTCGCTGCGCTCGCAATGACAGTTAATCGTTTTTGTTCTTCGTGGGGGCGGGGTTATTCCCCGCCCGTCTTGATTCTGCCCGGCCGGTGCGGGCGGGGATAAACCCCGCCCCTACGAAGATTTTAATCGGACCATGACCCGCGCCCGGCCCCTCTTACTCCCTCTCCCCCCTGGGGAGAGGGTTGGGGTGAGGGGTCTTGCCCTTCACCAGCCAGACCGGGTTCAGGGCCCTGATGTACTCGCCGCCGGTGAGCGCCGCGCCGCGCCCGGCCTGGATCAGCGTCGTCTCGACGCTCAGCCCGGCCGCGCCGAGCGCCTGGCGCGCGGCCACCAGCGACTCCAGCCGCACCACCGCCGCCACCAGCACCCCGCCGGGCGTGAGCCGCGCGGCGGCGGCCGTGATGATATCGCCTAAAACCTCGCCGCCGCCGCCCACGAAGACCCGGTCCGGCGCGGGCAGGCTATCCAGGCCGGCCGGCAGGCGCAGCTCGTGGACCGCCAGGCAGCCCACGCCAAAGGCGGCCCGATTCTGGCGGATCATCCCGGCCCGCTCCGGGTCGGCCTCGGCCGCCTCCACCCGGCCGCCGGGCATCAGCAGGCTGGCCTCCAGGCCCAGGGAGCCGCTGCCCGCGCCCAGGTCCCAGAGGCAGAGCCCCGGCTCCAGCTCCAGCAGGCCCAGGGCCACGGCCCTCACCTCGGCCTTGGTGATGAGCCCGGCCTGGTGGGCGAAAGCCGCCTCGGCCAGGCCCAGGCGCAGGGTTCGCGGCCGGCCGGTGCGCGCCAGGATGGTCACGTTCAGGGCCGAGAAGCCCTGCGCCGCGGCAGCCTCGGGCGTGAACCAGGCCACGCGCTCGGAGTCCGCGCCCAGGTCCTCGGCCACGGCCAGCCGCCAAAAGGCCGCCTGGCCGCGCTCGATGATCAGCCGCGCGATGGCGTCCGGGGTGTGCTTGGGGTCGGTGTAGACCGCCACCAGGTCGGCTTCCCAGAGGGCGCGCCACAGCGGGCCGAGGTCGTCGCGGCCGTGCAGGCTCACCGCGCGGGCCGCCTGCCAGGCCAGGCCCAACCGGGCGCAGGCGGCCTGCATGGCGGTGACGTTGGGGATGACCGTCACCGCCTCCGCGCCCAGGCGGGCGCTGACCTTTTGCGCGATGCCGAAAAAGCCGGGGTCGCCCGAGGCCAGCACCGCCACCTTCTGGCCGGCCGCCGCAGCGTCGGCCACGGCCTCCAGCCAGTCGGCCAGGTTGAATTTCAGCACCAGGCGCCGGCCGGGGTGGTCGGGGAACATGGCCAGCAGGCGCTCGCCGCCGGCCAGCACCATGGAGCCCTCCAGCGCGGCCAACGCGCGGGGGGTGACGTCGGCCAGGCCCAGGCCCAGCCCGATCACGCTGACGCGACTCATGCGTGGCCCTCCTGCCGGCCACGGTACAGGACCGCGCCCTCAAGGTCCAGCACCGCCGCCCACAGGGCCGGTCCCGGCCCCAGCATCCCCCGCGCGGCGGCGAGCATATGCGGCCCCACCGCCGCGGCCAGTTCGCCCCGGCCGGCGGCCACGAGCATCTCCAGGGCGTGGCGGGCGGTGTTGGCCGTGACGACCTGGGCGCACAGCTCCGGCGAGGCCCCGGCCGCGGCCAGCCACTGGGCCAGGGGCGCGAGATCCAGGTCGGCCCGGTGGGCGTGGGTGCAAATGAGGCCCTGGGCCTGCTTGACCGCCTTGCCGAAGTAGCTCACCAGGCCCACGCGGGCGAAATCCAGGGCCGCCGCCCGCTCCAGGGCGAAGCCGAAGAAGTCGGCGATCTGCACGAAGGCCTGGGCCGGCAGGTCCGGGCGCAAGGCCATGGCCCGCTTCTCGCTGCGCCCGCCGGTGGTGAAGACGACTTCCCGGATGCCGGCCGCCACGGCCACGCTCAGCGCGCTCTCGATGGTGGCGGTGTAGGCCTCGTGGCTCATGGGGCGCACCAGGCCGCTGGTGCCCAGGATGCTGATGCCGCCCACGATGCCCAGGCGCGGATTGAGGGTGCGCTGGGCCAACTCCTCGCCGCGCGCCACGCTGATGGTGGCCCGCGCATGGAGCGGCCCGCCGTCGCCGGCCAGCTCCCAGGCCTCGCTGAGCGCGGCGGCGATCATGGCGCGCGGCACCGGGTTGATGGCCGGTTCGCCCACGGCCACCGGCAGGCCCGGCCGGGTGACCTGGCCCACGCCCGCGCCGCCGGCGATCTCCACGCCGCCGCCGCCCGCGCCGCCGGGCAGCAATTCCACATCCGCCGCGATGGCCGCGCCGTTGGTCACGTCCGGGTCGTCGCCCGCGTCCTTGATCACCACCGCCCGCGCAAGGCCGCCGGCGAGCCGCCGGCAGGAGTCCAGGGCGATGGCCAGGCGCTCACCACCGGGCAGGGGGATGCTCACCCGCCCGGCCGGGGGCCGGCCCAGCAGCATCATAAGCGCGGCCTTGGCCGCCGCCGCCGCCGCCGCGCCGGTGGAAAAGCCGGTGCGCAGCCTGCGCCGGGCGCTCACGGCCTAACCCCCTCAGCCCAGCCAGGCATAGACCACCGCCACCAGGGCCACCGAAACCACCCGCGCGCCCTGGCCCAACGCCAGCAGCCGCGCGCCCAGGCCGGGGGAGTAGATGCCCAGATAATGCGGAAGCTGGTGCCGCAAAGCCCGCACCGGGGTGGCCACCAGGTTGCCGATCAGAAGCGCCAGCACCACCTGCTTGAGCACCAGCGAGCCGGATTGCATGAGCGCGCCGGCCGCGGCAAAGCCCAAGGTGAACTCGGCCACCACCGCGAAGACCACCACGCTCATGGCCTCCACCGGTAGGGCCAGGCCGGTCACCGCCCCGGCCGCCGCGTGGCTGAGCCAGGCGAAAAACCCGGCCCCGGCCAGCAGGAAGACCATCAGGTAGACCGGCAGCACGATCAGGAGCATGCGGCGCAGGCGCTGGCCGAACTTGCGCCAGGTGTCGGCCCAGAGCGCGGCCCAGGTGGGCCGGGCCGCGAGCGGCGCGGCCTGGCCGGGGGCCTGGGCCGGCAGCCAGGCCCGGCTGATGAGCACCACGGCCAGGGTGCGCAGGATGGCGGCCAGGAGCGTCAGCCCGAAGTACCACAGGGCGGCGCGGCCCAGGAGGGCGTAGACCACGAAGAACGTGGTGGGCAGGTGCAGGAAAAAGGCCGGCAGGCTGGCGCAGAGGATGTTGGCCAGCATGAGCTGGCGCTTGTCCAACGCGCCTTCCTGCCAGCTCGTATAGAGCAGCGTGTTGGCCGCCACCCCGCTGGCAAAGGCGGCCGAAAACGCCGCGCCGGCCTGCTTGGGCAGATGCGCCAGGCGGATCAGCGGCCAGGCCAGCACGCCCAGGCGGGCGGTCCAGCCGGTGGCCTCCAGGAGCTGGCCCAGCAACAGGCCGCCGGAGAGAAAGGCCAGGGTTTTGCTGAGCGGCCAGCCCAGGCCGGACCAGAGCCGGGCCGGGCGCAGGAAGGGCGGCATCTGCGCCGGCCCGGCCAGGGCATAGGCGATCCCGGCCGCGGCCAGGCAGCCCAGCAGCAGCCACAGGCCCCGCTGGGACGAGCGGCGGGCCGTGCGCCCGGCGCGGGGGGGCAGGGGGGCGGCGTTTGCGCCATCCGCCCCGGCTCCGCCGGCTCCCGCCATGCCCTGGGGATGCGCCACGGACTACTCCGCCGGCTCGGCCGGCCCCTTGACCAGGATCAGCGACAGGTAGGGCATCTTCTGGCCCTTGAGGCTGGTGGCGTCGCGGATGACCCGCTCGCCGGGCAGGCCCACCTGGCTGACGCAGTAGGAGCGCCGCTTCACCGGCAGCTCGTTCAGCTTGTCGATGATCTGGTCGTAGTTCTTGTAGGTCTTCATGATGACCAGGTTGTCGCCGCAGGCGGCCATGGCCGGGATGTCGTTCAAGTCGCTGACCCCGGAGACCACCAACAGCGACTCCTTGCTCTCCACCAGGGGCAGGTTGAGCCTGGCCGCCGCCGCGTGATAGGCCGTCACGCCGGGCACCGTCTCCACCGGCGCCTCGGGGTCGATCTCCTGCAAGGTGCGCAGCAGATAACCATAGGTGCTGTAGGTGAGCGGGTCGCCGATGGTCAAAAAGGCCACGTCATGCCCCGCGTCCAGCTCGGCCTTGACCGCCTCGGCGTTGGCCCGCCAGGCCGCGTCCAGATCCGCCCGGTCGTGGGTCATGGGGAAGTTGAGCCGGCGCACCGCCACCCCGAAGGGCAGGTGGCGCTCTACCACGTTCAAGGCCAGGCTGTATTCGTTCTTGCTGCTGCCGGCGGCAAAGACCACCGCCACCTTCTGGAGCACCTCCACGGCCTTGAGCGTAATGAGTCCCGGATCGCCGGGCCCCACGCCCAGCCCGTAGAGGGTTCCCTTGCTTGCTTGCTTCATGTTGTTTTTCGGGGTGGGGGAACCCTTTTGGCTGCCCGGTTTCCCCCACGCCCCCTCCTAAAAGGGCTTATGTCATAAGGGGCGTGGCCCCTTGCCTGCTTACCCTGGCTTGCGAATTTTGGGATTCGCCCCGCGAATCCCAAAAT
>JAZDHW010000075.1:0-15389 GCA_043805555.1 Pseudomonadota bacterium | reverse complement strand
GCCACCGCCGCCGCGGCCGGGCTGGCCCCGCCGGTCCTGGTGCACGATCTCCAGACCTGGTACCAGATCGGCCTGGTGCTCATGCTGGGCCCCCAGGCCTACCGCGAGCTGGGCCGCGGCGGCCAGGCCGGCGCCCGGTTGATCACCGTCTCCGGGGCGGGCCCCGAGCCCGGTGCGGGCCCCGAGCCCGGGGCGGGCCCCGAGCCCGGCCTGGTGGAGCTGCCCCTGGGCGCGCCGCTCAGCGAGGCCCTGGCCGGCCGGGTGGCGGAAGGCCAGACCTGGGTGGGCCTGTCCCTGGATGGCGGCCTGGGCGGCTTTTTGCCCCCGGAGCTGGCCGGCACCCCCCTGGCCCCGGAGGAGCTGACCGCCCAGGGCCTGCATCCCTCGCCGACCACCCTCACGGTGCTGGGGCCGGAGTCCTGCGTGGTGGATCTGACCCGCCAGGCGCTCACCCGCCTGCTGCACAGGGTGGCGGCCAACGGCCAGGCCCGGCCGCTGCCCCGCCAGTTGGTCCAGCACGCGCTCAGGCTCATCATCGAGATCGCCCAGCGCCGGGGCGGCCCCGGCCACCGCGAGCAACTGATGGCCCTGGGCAGACGGCTGCGCGCCCTGGGCTCGCCGGCGGCCTGGCCGCTGCTCAGCTCGCTTACGCACTTCGGCCCGGCCTGGCAGGCCCACCTGGAGGGCCGGGGCTGCGCGGTCTACGACGCGGCCTGCCCCCAGGCCGCCCCCTGCCAGGCCACCTGCCCGGCCGGCATCGACATCCCCAGCTTCCTGGCCCTGGTGGGCCACGGCCGCCACGCCGAGGCGGTGGCGGTGATCCGCCGCGACAACCCGCTGCCCTATATCTGCGGCCTGGTCTGCCCGGCCCCCTGCGAGCGCCCCTGCCTGCGCGGCGAGCTGGACCAGCCCATCGCCATCCGGGCCATGAAGGCGGTGGCCGCGGCCGGGGCCCTGGCCGCAGGCGGCTATCCCCGCCCGGAGCTGGCCCCGGCCAGTGGCAAGCGGGTGGCGGTGGTGGGGGCCGGCCCGGCCGGCCTGGCCTGCGCCTGGTTCGCGGCGCTGAAGGGCCACGCGGTCACCATCTATGAGGCCGCCGACCAGGCGGGCGGCACCGCCTTTGCCGGCATCCCGGCCTACCGCCTGCCCCGGAGCGTCATCGCCGCCGACGTCAAGGGCATCACCGATATCGGGGTTCAGATCGTCTTCGGCCGGGCCCTGGGCCGCGACCTCAGCCTGGAGGACCTGCGCGGCCAGGGCTTTGACGCCGTGTTCCTGGGCATCGGGGCCACCAAGGGCTATCGCCTGGGTCTCACCGGCGAGGACGAGTTCGGCCCGGTGCTGGACGCGGTGGGCTATCTGGCCGCGGTGGCCCGGGGACAGTGCGGCCTGCCGGCCGAGGAGGTGGTGGTGGTGGGCGGCGGCAACGCGGCCATGGACGCCGCGCGCACCTCGCTGCGCCTGGGGGCCAGGAAGGTCATCATCGCCTACCGCCGCACCCGCGAGGAGATGCCGGCCCACGACCTGGAGGTGCGCGAGGCCCAGGCCGAGGGCGTGGAGTTCAGGCTGCTGACCATCCCGGTGGCGGTGGAGGGCGAGGGCGGCAGGGTGACCGGCCTGAAGTGCCAGGCCGCCCGGCCCGGCCCGCCCGACGCCAGCGGCCGCCGCCGGCCGGTGCCGGTCGCTGGCAGCGAGTTCGTCATCCCGGCCGGGGCCATCGTGGCCGCCATCGGCCAGCAGCCGGACCTGGCCGCCCTGGGCGAGACCGCCGCCACGGCCGAGCTGTGCAAGCGCACCATCATCACCCACCCGCTGAGCGGCCAGACCGCGCTGCCCTGGCTCTTTGCCGGCGGCGACGCGGTGACCGGCCCGCGCACGGTGGTGGAGGCGGTGGCCGCGGGCAAGCGCGCCGCCCAGGCCCTGGACGCCTGGCTCAAGGGCGCGGACCCGGTGGCCGCGGTGGAGCGGCCCCAGCCGCGGGAGCGGGTGGAGCCCCTGGTGCTCAGCGCCGCGGAGAAGATCGCCATTCCCCGCCAGGCGCCGCCCCAGCGCCCGGCGAGCGAGCGCCGGGGCGATTTCCACCCGGTGGAGCTGGGGCTCACCCCGGCCCAATCCCTCAATGAGGCCCGGCGCTGCCTGCGCTGCGACCTGTGCATCGGCTGCGGCCTGTGCCAGACCGCCTGCGCCGAGATGGAAGTGGGGGCCCTGGAGCTGAGCCCCACCCTGGCCGGCCGCCTGGCCTTCTTGGACCAGACCGGCCCGGCCAAGGCCTGCATCGGCTGCGGCTCCTGCGCCAGCGCCTGCCCCACCGGCGCGCTCTTGATGCAGGACCAGGGCGGCCGGCGCCGGCTCTCCCTGGCCGGCTCGGTCTTCGCCGAGCTGCCCCTGGTGGCCTGCACGGTCTGCGGACGCTCCTACGCCACCCCGCCCTACCTGGAGCGCCTGGAGGGCCGCCTGGACCCGGCCCAGGCCCCGGTCTCGGCCGCCCACCGCCAGATCTGCCCGGACTGCATCCGCCAGAAGCAGGCCGCCCAGCGCTGGTCCGGCGGCGACGCCAACCCCCCGCGCACCCTGTTCCCGGCCCGGCGCCTGCCCCCCGGCATGAGCTGATCCCCCCTTGCCGGCGACCCCGGGCCGACCTATGGTTAATCAAGGGGGCGCGCCGCGCCAGGAGGTGAACAGCATGGTCAAGCAATGGAAGTGCACGGTCTGCGGATACCTGCATGAGGGTAAGCACCCGCCGGACGCCTGCCCGCGTTGCGGGGCGGGCATGTACCAATTCATCCTCTACGAACCCCTGGCCCTGGAACTGGACGCCAGGCTGCGCGAGGCCTTTGCCGGCGAAAGCCAGGCCCACGTGCGCAACCTGGCCTATGCCCGCCGGGCCGCCGAGGAAGGCTATCCCCAGGTGGCCCGCCTGTTCATGGCCGTGGCCGAGGCCGAGAAGGTCCACGCCGAGGAGTACCTGAAGTTTCTGGAGGGCGTGGTGGGCTCCACCGAGGAGAACCTGAAGCGCGCCTTTGAGAACGAGCTCAAGGCCAAGCAGGACATCTACCCCGACCTAGTCAAGGAGGCCTTCCGCCTGGGGCGCGAGGACGTGGCCTGGAGCTTCATCCGCTCCCGGGACGTGGAGGGCCGCCACGCCGAGCTGTACAAGGAGGCGCTGAACGCCCTGGTCAACGACCGCGACCTGGCCTACCACGTCTGCACGGTCTGCGGCTATGTCTTCGAGGGCGAGCCCCCGGAGGAGTGCCCGGTCTGCAAGAGCGGGCGGGAGAAGTTCAAGCCCATAGGCTGAGGCGAAACCAGGGCGCAGCAACGGCCGCGGGCCGCACAAGCAAGGGCGGGGATCACCCCCGCCCTTCTTTTTGCTCCCGCCGGGCCGGGATCAGAAGCCGCCGTTGCGGGTCACCCGCCAGGGCCGGCCGGCGCGATAGGCCGCCAGGCGCTCGTGATAGCCCCTGATTTGCTTGTTGTCCGGGCCTGCCAGCTTGATGGCCTCCTCCTGAATGCGCACCGCCTCGGCGAAATTGCCGGCCTCGGCACAGGCCGCGGCCAGGGTGTCCACGGTGCGGGAGTCCCGGCGCAGGTCCACGGCCTTGCGGGCCAGCTCCACGGCGCGGGAGGAGTCGCGGTATTGTGCCTCGCTGGAGGTGGCCAGACACCAAGCCAGGTTGTTGCAGGCCATGGCGTCGTCGGGATGGCGGGCCACGCCGGCGTTCAGGAAGGCGTAGGTCTCCGCCGGGCTGCTCTGGGTCGACACGAACATATAGCCTCTGCGGGTCAGGGCCTCGATCATCTGCTTGGCCAGGTTATCGGACGATTCCTTGCCGGCCGAGCCGAAGTTGCCGATCAGGACCACGCTGATTCGGAAGCCGCGGCCCTCGCCGACCTGGCACACCATGGTGGTGTTGCTGGTGGCGCCCACCAGGATCTGCCCGATCATGGGAATCTGGGCGGTGAGCTTGACCTGGCCCGGAGCGTGGCCGGCCAGATGGTAGCCCTGCTCGGCTCCCGCCTCCACCACCGCCTCGGCCAGCCGGTCGCCGTCGCCCAGGTAGCTGTATCCGTAGGAGCCTTCATAGGTTTCAATGTTGCTGAACATGGCCACCGTTGAGCAGCCCGACCAGAGCATGGCGAACAGCAGCAGCAAGGCCGTTCCCAGAAGGCGCGCTGGTTTACGATTCATTTTCATTCTCCATAAGTTATATAGGTAGCCTGGTGAGGGTTCTGGCAAGGTGGGCAGGCTGTCAAACATGCGCATGGTAATCCCGCCCGCAGATCAGGTCAATCTCCCAAATAGGAAAAGTGGCGCCAGCGCATCCCAGAAATCGCGACCGCCTCGGCGCGGGGCTCAATCCTCCCCGTCCTCCGGCTTGGGCGGCTTGGCCGGGGCGGGCGGGGCGGGCGCGGCGGGCGGGGACGGCCGGTCGCGGGAGTCCTCCAGCAGGCCCGGGTACAGCTCGGCGGCGCATTCCGGGCAGATGCCGTGGCTGAACTGGGCCCCGGAGTGGTCGGTGATATAGGTCTCGATCTGCTGCCAATAGCCGGAGTCGGTGCGGATCTTCTTGCACTGGGCGCAGATGGGCAAAAGCCCGCTGAGCTGCTTGACCTCGGCCAAGGCTCTCTGCAAATCCACGATGAGCTTTTCCTTTTCCCGCTCGGCCAGCTTGCGCTGGCCCACCTCGGCCTCCAGCACCCGGGTGGTCTGCTCCAGCACGGCGGTGCGCTGGGCCACCTTCTGCTCCAGGCCTTCGTGGCTGGCCTTGAGGCTAAAGGACATGTGGTTGAAGGCCTCGGCCAGGCGGTTCCACTCCGGGTGGAACTCCGGCGGGATGCGCTCGCCCAGGTGCTTGGGGTCGCCGGCCACGGTCTCGGCCTCCTGGCGGATGATCTCCAGCGGGCGCAGGAACAGGCTGCGGCTCAGGCCGTAGACCGTGACCAACAGCACCGCCAGCACCGCCAGCAGCAGGCCCGAGAGCATCCAGGCCATGTGCTGGCTCTGGGCGAAGGCGCTCTCCAGGGGGATGCGGATGGAGATGGCCGAGACCACCTCGCCCTCCTGGCGGCCGAAGCTGCGCTGGTCGCCGTAGAGCGCCAGCATGCCCCCCGGCGCGGCCGCGGGCCGGCTGTGGCAGCGCAGGCAGGCCTGCTCCATCACCTCGCCCCGGCGCAGCACCTCGTAATAGGGCTTGTCGTCCAGCACCCGGACGGCGGTGCGATAGTCCAGCTTGGGGTCGGCCCGCAGGTCCCCAATGAAGGCGCGCTCAAAGTCGTCGGCCTCGTTCAGGGGGTTGCGGGCGTTGACGGCGCACTCCTTGTAATAGTAGTCGGTGGCGTTAAGCTGCTTGAAATAGCCGTCGATGCCGCGGATGGCGTAGGTGGAGGACATCCGGGCCGGCTCGAAGTAGTCCTTGTCCATGGTCGGGGCCAGGGCTGCGAAGACCTTGGGCTTGAGCTGGTGGGAGAAATAGGTGTGGGTGGCCAGGTTGCGGTCCAGGATGAGTTGGGCCTTGCGCTGGGCCTCCCACAGGGCCAGGCGGCGGGCCTGGTCGTGCACCAACAGCACCACCGCCCCGCCGGCCAGCGAAAAAAGGAGGGCCACCGCCAGCAGCAGGCTGGTCCTTGCCTTCAGCCTCGCGGCCCTCATGTCACCCCCCCCTTCCTGGCCGTTGCCGCGCCCGCGCCCGCGCCCGGCAGCGGTCTCTCAGCGCACCGGGAAATCGAAATAGGTGTCCGGATAGGGTTCGTCGCGCAGGGTGAAGTGCCACCACTCCTCGGTCAGGCCCTTGAAGCCGTAGCGGTCCATCAGGGTGGCCAAGAGCGCCCGGCGCGCGCGCTGCTCCGGCCCCACCTCCTGGCTGCGGGCGTGGCTCAGGGTGTGGAAGCAGTCGAAGCCGGTGCCCATGTCCAGGCCGTTGTCGCCAAAACGCTGGCTGGCCGGCTTGAAGCATTCCACCTGAAGGGCGGCGTCCCAGGCCGGCTGGGCCGGGGTGGGCAGGGGCACGATGGTCAGATCCAGGGTGGAGCCCCGGCTGTGGCCGGAGCGCTCGGCGATGTAGCCCTGGGGAAACAGCACCTTCTTGTCCAGGGTGGGATAGAACTCCTGCCGGGTGAGCACGTCGGCCGGGTCCTGGGCCCAGCGCACGAAATGATCCACCGCCCGCTGGGGCCGGTAGCAGTCATAGATCTTCAGCGCCAGGCCGAAGGCGGCCAGGTCGTTCTGCACCAGGGCCAGGGCCTGGGCGGCGCGGCGGGTGAGCAGGCACTTGGGGGCCTGATAGCCCGCGATGGGCGCGCCCACGAAGTTGTGGGCGGTGAAATAGCGGATGTCCAACTGCACGCCGGGGACGTATTCCCCGACATCCACGAAATCGGCCGGACGCACGCGGGGATCGGCCGGGGCGGCGGCCAGGGATGCGGACGCGGTGATGATGAGCCACAGGCAGACGAACACGCACGGGCGGGCGAGCATCGGGGCCTCCACGAGCCGAGAGGATGAGCTGCGGATGTACTGGAATGATGATAACCCAGGCGGTCAGGGCCGGGAAAGGGCGGTTTTGGGGCCTGGGGCTGGCCCCGAACCAACGCCCGCGGCCTGATTCGGCGCGGGCGGGGCGGGCGGGCCTAGCGGCGGGCCAGCCAGTCGGCCACGGCCTGGCCGGTGGCGCTGGGCCAGGGCTTCAGGCGCGCGATGGGCACCGGCGTGACGCCCTCCAGCTCCGGGCCGGGGGCGTAGGGGCCCTCGGCCAGGATGTGATAGGCGATGATGACCTGGTTCTGGCGGGCGAAGCCATAGGCCCCGATCAGGCCCCTCAGCTCGCCGCTGAGGCCCAGCTCCTCGTGCACCTCGCGCAGCACGCCCTCGGCCGGGCTCTCGCCCCGCTCCAGGAACCCGGTGACCAGCCCCCACCAGTCCGGCGGCCAGCCCTTGTTCTGGATCAGCAGCACCTGGCCCTGGTGCTCCACCAGGCCGGCCACCACCGGCAGGGGGTTGTCCCAAAACACCCAGCCGCAGGCCTGGTCCGGGCAGGCCTGGCGGGCGATGCCGTCCACCGGCCGGGTGGTGAGCGGCCGGGCGCAGAGCGGACAAAAGCGTGCTTCCATGGTCGGCAGCATACCATGGCCGCCGGCCGGCGGCGGCTATTAATGGCGAGCGGTTGGCTGGGGCCGGGTGCTAAAATTTTTGCGTACGCCGGCGAGCCGGCCACCCGCCACCCCCATGGAGGCCTGCGCCATGTCCGCCCCTCGCGAGCTTTCCCTCACCTTTGCCGCCGGGGCCCTCGGCGGCCTGGTCAACAGCGTGTTCCTCTGGGCCGTCGGCCAACAGGGCCTCACCGCGGCCCTGGGGGTGAAGATCGCCCCGGCCCTGACGCCGGGCTTCCTCTACCCGCGCCTGGTATGGGGCGGCATCTGGGGATTCCTTTTCCTGCTGCCCTTCCTGCGCCGGGGCCCGGTCTTCGGGGCCGGTCTCCTGGCCAGCCTGGGCCCCACCGCGGTGCAGCTTTTCTATATTTTCCCCCAGGTGGCCCATAAGGGCGTGGCCGGGGTGGAGCTGGGCCTGTTGACGCCCCTGGTGGTCATCGTGGTCAACGCGGTCTGGGGCGTGGCCGCGGCGGCCTGGCTGCGCGCGGGGCGCTAGATGGACGGGCCGGCCCAGGAGGCGGTGGTCCTCAGCCTGCCCCCGCGGCCGGAGCTTCTGCCGGCGCTCCTGGCCCTGGCCGGCGAGCTGGCCGGGCTGGATGCGGCCGGGCTGGCAGGCCTCCTGGCGGCGCTGGACGCGGCCGGGGCCTGGGTGCTGGCCATGGCGGCCCCGGCCGAGGGCCAGCCGGTGCAGGCGGCCTTTCGCGTCACCTCCCTGGGCCTGGAGGTGCGCCTGATCGACCAGGGCCCGCCCCTGCACTGGGTGGAGGCCGGCCTGGCCCTGGAGGGCCCGGCGCTGCGCGCCACCTGGCGCAACCGGGGCCGGTCCGGCAACGAGCTGCGCCTGTTCGCGCCCCTGGCCCATCCCGCCCCGCCAGCCTAAAAACAGGGGAGGCCCCGGCGGGCCTCCCCTGTCGCGTCGCATGCGCGCCGCTAGCCGGCCATGCCGATCTTGGGCAGGTTGGCCAGGGCCTGGTCCACCAGGGCCTGGGGGTACTCGTAGTTGGTGAGCTGCCCGGCCAGGTAGGCGTCGTAGGCGCTCATGTCAAAGTGGCCGTGGCCGGAGAGGTTGAACAGGATGACCTTTTCCTCCCCGGCCTCCTTGGCCGCCAGGGCCTCCATGACCGCCGCATGGATGGCGTGGGTGGATTCCGGGGCCGGGATGATGCCCTCGGTGCGGGCAAAGAGCAGGCCGGATTCGAAGCAGTCCAACTGGCGCACCGCGATGGCCTCCACCAGGTTGTCGGCCGCCACGCGGCTGACCAGGGGGGCCATGCCGTGATAGCGCAGGCCGCCGGCGTGGATGCCCGGCGGCATGAAGGTGTGGCCCAGGGTGTGCATCTTGATGATGGGGGCCAGGTGGGCGGTGTCGCCGAAGTCGTAGGCGAACCGGCCCTTGGTCACCGAGGGGCAACTGGCCGGCTCCACCGCCAGCACCTTCACGTTCATGCCGGCCATCTTCTCGCGCAGGAAGGGGAAGGCCAGGCCGGCGAAGTTGGAGCCGCCGCCGATGCAGCCGATGACCACGTCGGGCTTCTCGCCGGCGATCTCCATCTGCCTGAGCGCTTCCTCGCCCACCACGGTCTGGTGCAGGCAGACGTGGTTGAGCACCGAGCCCAGGGCGTAGTTGGTGTCGCCGTGGGTGGCGGCGTCCTCCACCGCCTCGCTGATGGCCAGGCCCAGGGAGCCGGGGCTGTTGGGGTCGGCGGCCAGGGCGGCGCGGCCCGAGTTGGTCACGTTGCTGGGGCTGGGGTAGATCTCGGCCCCCCAGGTGTTGATCATGGACTTGCGGTAGGGCTTCTGGTCGTAGGAGACCCGCACCATGTACACGGTGCACTGGAGGCCGAAGTAGTTGGTGGCCAGGCTCATGGCGCTGCCCCACTGGCCGGCCCCGGTCTCGGTGGCGATGCGCTTGATGCCCGATTTCATGTTGTAGAACGCCTGGGGCACGGCGGTGTTGGGCTTGTGGGAGCCGGCCGGGGAGACGCTCTCGTTCTTGAAGTAGATATGCGCCGGCGTGCCCAGCGCCTGCTCCAGGCGGCGGGCGCGCATCAGCGGGGTGGGCCGCCACTGGGCGTAGACCTGCAACACCTCGTCCGGGATGGGGATGAAGCGCTGCTGGCTGACCTCCTGCTCGATCAGGGCCATGGGGAAGATCGGGGTCAGGTCGACCGGTCCCAGGGGCTGGCCGGTGCCCGGATGCAGGGGCGGGTCCAGCGGGGTGGGCAGGTCGGCCTGGATGTTGTACCACTGGCGCGGCATGTCCTGCTGGCTCAGGCTCACCTTGATGCTTTCCATCTGCTCATCTCTCCTTGCCCGTCGGGGTCGGGCGGCTCCCTCCCCCCAGTTAAATCAAGCGCGGGCCTTCCCTTGGGGCAGGCCCGCGTCCGTGAGCGCGAAGGCGCGTCTCAGGACGGCGGGCCGCAGCCCCCGCGCCAAGCGCGCCAGTCAGGGGTGACGGTTGGGCTGGGAAGGGCCGCGATCATCGTGCGTCTCCATGGCTAATGGATACTGTATACAGAATACAAAATTTATTGTCAACCCCCAATCCCGCCCGGCCCGGCGGGGCTTGCCGGCCGGCCCGGCTTTGGATATTGGTTAAGGGCCACCTCCAACCAGACCGGATGCCGCATGCCCAAACTCATCGTCTCCTTCAGCTCGCTGGCCTTGGTGCTGGCGCTCCTGCTCAGCGTGGGCAGCCTGCGCAACAGCGCCGCCCGCGACGAGGCCTTCGCCTTGATCACCGGCCTGCCCGCCGTGGCCCGGCCGGCCGCCCTGCCCACCGGCCTGCCCCAGCCCCTGGTCAGGCACCTCATCGCCACCGCCCCGGCCGGCCGGCCGCCGGCCCGCCTGGCCCGCCTGGAGCAACTGGGCTCCTTCCGCCTGGCCCCGGACCAGGACTGGCTGGACCTGGACGCCCGCCAATACCTGCGCGGCGACCGCCCGGCCCTGGCCTGGTCGGCCCGGCTGGCCATGAACCCCCTGGCCTGGTTCTGGGCCCTGGACACCTATGCCCAGGGCCGGGGCAGCTTCTCCGGCCGGCTCTACGGCCTGATGCTCATGGCCAGCGGCCAGGGCCCCCAGGTGGACCAGTCCTCCCTTCTGCGCTGGGCCTCCGAGGCCCCCTGGCTGCCCGGCGCCCTGGCCCCCCGGCCGGGCCTGAGCTGGTCCGCCGGGCCGGAGCCGGATTCGGCCACCGTGGAGCTGGCTGACGGCCCGGTCAAGGCCAGCGGCGTTTTTTACTTCGACGCCCAGGGGCTCATCACCTGCTTCGTCACCCAGGACCGCTATCGCGACCAGGACGGCCAGCCGGTACGCCAGGGCTGGGAGGTCCTTTACGGCCAGTGGCGCGACCTGGGCGGCGGGCTGATCCCCACCCAGGGCGAGGCCCACTGGCTCACGCCCGAGGGCCCCTTCCCCTACGCCCGCATCACCATCACCGCCGCGCAGTACGAATAGCGGCGGTATTAAGGCGCGCTTACCGGATGCGCCGGGTGCGGCTCGCCGACCCGGCCACGCCCGCCACATCACTGTGCTGCCGGTCGCGTCGCCGCTCCCGCTTCGCCGACATATCGCCGCGCACCCAGGCGCTTAAACCCTCGCCCCCTGGGGGAGAGGGCAGGGTGAGGGGGCTTCTCCCTGTCATCGCGAGCCCCCTCACCCCCGGTTATTGCGAGAAGCCGCCAGGCGACGAAGCAATCGCGCCGCGCCGCCTGCACGCAACTTTTTTGTCATTGCGAGGAGCAACCTGACCGGGTTGCGACGTGGCAATCTCTTCCCGCTTTTTCCCACCCCCCCCTCGCCCCCTTTGGGGGAGAGGGCCGGGGTGAGGGGGGGCTCTTCCGGCCGGCGCTCGGTCGGGGTCATGCGCACCCGCCTGGAGCGGGCTGTCCCGTGCCCCCGCGCGCCCACGCCGGCCGCATACGCCTCGCGCCGGTTCGGGTCTCGCCGGCCGGGTGGCCGCGCGCGCTTCGGCGCGGCAGGTTTGAGGCGGCGCGGGGGGCGGCCCCTGGGGAGGCGGGAAAACGGGGAATAAAGGCAGGGAGGGGAAAGAAGAGTGGGCCGGCGATGGGCCGATCCCCTTTTCCCTTCATGAAATTCTGGACCGGTCATTGCGAAAAACTTCAGCGACGAAGCAATCGCGGCGAGCCGACTGCACGCTGGTTCAGAGGCTTATCCCCCCCGCCCCGCCGCCACCGGCCTGTCCCTTGACTTGCGCCCGGCCTGTGGTAGAAACCGTTAGTTTGAGTCGATTATTCGCGCTTTGGCCCCCCAGCACGCCGGCGAGGACACGGACCATGGACTACAAGAGCACCCTGAACCTGCCCCAGACCGCCTTCCCCATGAAGGCCGACCTGCCCAAGCGCGAGCCCGAGATGCTGGGGCGCTGGGCCGAGACCGACCTGTACCGCCGCCTGCGCGAGAGCGCCAAGGGCCGCACCCGCTACATCCTGCACGACGGCCCGCCCTACGCCAACGGCTACATCCACCTGGGCACGGCGCTGAACAAGGTGCTCAAGGACATCATCGTCAAGTCGCGCCAGATGGACGGCTATGACGCGGTCTACGTGCCGGGCTGGGACTGCCACGGGCTGCCCATCGAGCACGAGGTGGACAAGAAGCTGGGCGGCAAGAAGCGCGAACTCTCCAAGCTGGACGTGCGCCGCGAGTGCCGGGCCTACGCCCAGAAGTTCATCGACATCCAGCGGGGCGACTTCATCCGCCTGGGCGTGCTGGGCGACTGGTACAACCCCTACCTGACCATGGCCCATGACTACGAGGCGACCATCGCCAAGGAGTTCGCGGCCTTCTATCACAACGGCAGCGTGTACCGGTCCAAGAAGCCCATCTATTGGTGCAACTCCTGCCGCACCGCCCTGGCCGAGGCCGAGGTGGAATACGGCGACCACACCAGCCCCAGCATCTACGTGGCCTTCCCGCTCATCGACGACCTCTCGGCCAAGTACCCGGCCCTGAAGGGCCTCAAGACCTTCCTGGTCATCTGGACCACCACGCCCTGGACCATCCCGGCCAACCTGGGCATCGCGCTGCACCCGGAGTTCGAATACGCCGCCTACAAGGTGGGCGACAAGGCCTATGTGCTGGCCCAGGCCCTGGCCGAGGGCTGCCTCAAGTCATTCGGCTTCGACGACTACGAGCAGGTCACGGCCATCGACCCCCGCGACCTGGAGGGCGTCAAGGCCAGGCACCCGCTCTACGAGCGGCCCAGCATCGGCGTCCTGGCCGACTACGTGACCCTGGAGGCCGGCACCGGCCTGGTGCACACCGCGCCGGGCCACGGCCGCGAGGACTACGAGACCGGCCTCAAGTACGGCCTGGAGGTCTATTCGCCCCTGGACGACGGCGGCCGCTTTTTGCCCGAGGTCGGCCACTTCGCCGGCCAGGAGGTCTTTGCCGCCAACCCCCAGGTCATCGCCAAACTGGACGAGGCCGGCGCGCTCCTGGGCCAGGCCAAGATCACCCACTCCTATCCCCACTGCTGGCGCTGCAAGAAGCCGGTCATCTTCCGGGCCACCGACCAGTGGTTCATCTCCATGGCCGAGAACGACCTGCGCGACAAGGCGCTGAAGGCCATCATGGAGCAGGTGTCCTGGGTGCCCAAGTGGGGGCGCGAGCGCATCTACGGCATGATCGAGAACCGCCCGGACTGGTGCATCAGCCGCCAGCGGGCCTGGGGCGTGCCCATCATCGTCTTCAAGTGCCGGCAGTGCGGCGAGACGGTGCTGACCCCGGAGATGGCCGCGAAGGTGGTGGCGGCGTTCCGGGCCGAGGGCGCGGACGCCTGGTTCGCCCGCGAGCCCAAGGAGCTCCTGGGCGAGCTCTGCGCCTGCCCCATGTGCGGCGGCGAGGACCTGGCCAAGGAGAACGACATCCTGGACGTGTGGTTCGACTCCGGCGTGAGCCACGCGGCCTGCCTGGAGAACCGCCGGCAGTGGCCCGAGCTGCGCTGGCCGGCGGACATGTACCTGGAGGGCAGCGACCAGCACCGGGGCTGGTTCCACAGCTCGCTCCTTTGCGCCATCGGCACCCACGGCGCGCCGCCCTACCGCAGCGTGCTCACCCACGGCTACGTGGTAGACGGCGACGGCCGCAAGATGAGCAAAAGCCTGGGCAACGTCATCCCGCCCCAGCAGGTCATCGACCGCTACGGCGCCGAGATCCTGCGCCTGTGGGTGGCGGCCGAGGACTACACCGACGACATCCGGGTCAGCGAGGACATCCTCAAGCAGATGGCTGAGGCCTACCGGCGCATCCGCAACACCATGCGCTTCATCCTGGGCAACCTCTACGACTTCGACCCGACCTCCGACGCGGTGGCAATGGCCGGGATGGGCGAGCTGGACCGCCTGATGCTGCACCGGCTGGAGGACCTGGCCGCGCGCCTGAAGCGCGGCTACCGCGAGTTCAACTTCCACGTGGTCTACCACAGCCTGCACAATTTCTGCGCGGTGGACCTAAGCGGCTTCTATTTGGACGTGCTCAAGGACCGGCTCTACACCAGCGCGCCCAAGAGCCCGGCCCGGCGGGCGGCCCAGACCGTGCTGCACCGCATCGCCCTGGCCCTGGTGCGGCTCATGGCCCCGGTGCTTTCCTTCACCGCCGAGGAGGTCTGGGACCATCTGCCCGGGGCCAAGGCCATCAGCGAGAGCGTGCACCTGGCCGGCTTCCCGGACCCGGACGAGACGGTGAAGAACCCCGAACTTTTCGAGCGCTGGGAGCGCCTGGTGGCGGTGCGGGCGGCGGTGAACAAGGCCCTGGACCTGGCCCGCAAGGAAAAGATCGTGGGCAACAGCCTGGAGGCGAATCTCGCCATCGCCGGACCGGCCGAGACCATGGCCTTCCTGACCGCCAACCGGGCCGCCCTGATGGAGATCACCATGGTCAGCGAACTGGCTTTGGTGGAGAGCATCGACCAGCCCACCCTGGCCGGCGAGGAGGCCGGCGGGCTGATGGTGCGCATCACGCCCAGCGCCCACGCCAAGTGCCCGCGCTGCTGGATGCGCGCCGAGGGCATCGGCCAGAGCGCCGAACACCCGGAGCTCTGCCCGCGCTGCGCCGCGGCCGTGACCCAGGCCTAAGCCCCGGTGGCCACCGGCCAAAGGCTCACCCTCTGGGCGCTCATCGCCCTGGCGGTGGTGGTCCTGGACCAGGCCTGCAAATGGCTGGCCGTGGCCGCCCTGGCCGATGGCGGCATCGTGCTCGTCCCCGGCCTGGCCGACCTGGTGCTGGTCTACAACAAAGGCGCGGCCTTCGGCATCCTCTCCGACACCGCCTACGGCCGCTGGCTGCTGGTGGGGCTCACCGTCGTCGCCCTGGCGGTGGCGGCCTGGCTGGCGGTGGGCGGCAAGTCCGGCGGCCGGCCGGGCATGCTGGTCTGCATCAGCCTGATCAGCGGCGGCGCGGTGGGCAACCTCATCGACCGGGTGCGCCTGGGCCAGGTCATCGATTTCCTCTACCTGCACGCGGGCCAGTATTATTGGCCGGCCTTCAACCTGGCCGACGCGGCCATCACCTGCGGCGGGGTGGCCCTGGCCTGGCAGCTCTTCCGGGGGGAGCGGGGCAAGGCGGCGGACTAGGCCGGGCGGCGGCCGGCGGGCCGGACCAGCGCTGGCCCGGAAAAGCAAAGACGGGCGGGGTTTACCCCCGCCCGCGTATTTAGGCGATGTCCCGGTCGGGCGGCTCCCTGGGACGCTATTATTCAGCCAGGCGGGGCGGGGTGAATCCCCCGCCCCGCCTCGATTATTGCGACCTCAGCGCCAGCGCCGGTCGGGCCCGCGCCGGCCGTCATGGCGATAGCCGGGCGGCGCGGTCCACACGTAGTGGCGCGGCGGCGGGTAATAGCCGTGGTGATGCCGCCAGCGCGCCCGCGGCGGGACCACCACCACCGCGCCGCCGTAATAAGCGGGCGGGGCCACCACCACCGGCGGCGGATAGGGGAAGGCCGGCGCGCCGAGGCCCAGGCTGAGGTGGAAGCTGTCGCCGGCCGCGACCGGGGCCGGGGCGGCCAACATGACGCCCGCCAGCAGCGCGCCCGCCAGGATCAGGCCGAAGTTGCGAGACATGGTTTCCTCCTTGGCCCCGTGGGCCGCCGGACCGCGTGGTCCGGATTAGCGCCGCCGCGTTGGGTTCATGAGCAGGCCCCAGGGGGCGGGCGCAGGCGCCCTGGCGGCCCGGCGGCCGGCGTCCGGCGCTGGCGGCTGCCCGGCGCTCAGGGCCAGGGCGGC
>JAZDHW010000074.1:0-2657 GCA_043805555.1 Pseudomonadota bacterium | reverse complement strand
GGCGCTAGTTGTTCATGCCGGTCTTGTTGCCGTCCTGGTCGTAGAGGTACCAGCCCTTGCCGGCTTTTTTGCCCACGTGGCCGGCGGCGATCTTGCGGCGCAGGATGGCGGGCGGGAACCAGCGCGGGTCCTTGGTTTCTTCGTAGATGGCCAAGAGCGCGCCGTGGGTGACCTCCAGGCCCACCATGTCGCCGGTCTCGAAGATGCCCATCTTGCGCCCGCTGGCCAGCCTGAGGCCCTTGTCCACGTCCTCCACCGTGGCCACGCCCATCTCCACCAGGCGCATGGCCTCCAGGGTGGCCGGGAAGTTGATGCGGTTGATCAAAAAGCCCGGCACGTCCTTCTGCACCATGATCGGCTCCTTGCCGATAGCGATGGCAAAGGCCCGGCCGGCCTCCATGACCGCGTCGGGCGTGAACACGCCGCGCACGATCTCCACCGCGGCCATCATGGGCACCGGGCTGAAGAAGTGCAGACCGAAGACCGAGGCGGGACGCGAGGTCACCGCGGCCAGCTCGCTGATGCTGATGGCGCTGGTGTTGCTGGCCAAGAGCGCGGCCGGATCGGCGGCGGCGTCCATGGCCTTGAAGATTTCGCGCTTCAAGGCCAGGTTCTCGAAGACCGCCTCGACGACCAACTCGTGCCCGCCGCAGGCGGAGACCTCGGAGGCGAAGGCGATGCGGCCCATGACCTCGTCCACGCTGCCGGCGACCTTGCCCTTTTCGATGAACTTGCCCACGCTCCAGGCGATGGACTTCTTGGCCTTGTCCAGGGCGGCGGGGTTGCTGTCGCAGATGGTGACGGAAAGGCAGGCGCTGGCGCAGACCTGGGCGATGCCGGAGCCCATCAGGCCCGAACCCACGATGAAGACCTTTTTTATGTCCATGGTCGGTGCTCCCTAAATTATCGCTAGCGGCCAGGGTCGGCGCCGGCCGCGGTGGTTGTTGCCTGGCTCTGGCGGGCGGGGATAAACCACGCCCCCACGAAGAGAAATCAAAACCCGGTGCAGGCAACGGGAGATTGCTTCGTCGCTCGCGCTCCTCGCAGTGACGGCTATCTGCTAAATGGCATGTGTTCATGCGCAATACTGATTTGGCCAGCAAACATGTTACCAAACTATTTTAGCTAGCTTTAATGAGATTAATCATGATTGGCCTGCATTAATGCGCTATATCATGAACGGCTATTGTTCGTGCACGCCAAAGCAATCCAGCGGAAGGGGACCGGGAGATTGCTTCGTCGCTCGCGCTCCTCGCAATGACGGCTATTTGCTAGATGGCCTCATTTCATGAGTGCATTTACGCTTGCCAAGCATTTATGCAGTCAATCATGATTGGCCTTAATTTATCAACCATCCTAGCGATTAAGCTCCGCTGAATCGCGACGCTTTTTTCGGAGGGGGCGCGGGGGCCGGGGGCCCCAGCCAGCTCTGCTGGCTGGGGTGAGTAGAACCATTTTTGCGCAGCAAAAAGGGTGCCCCCGCATTGCTCCCCGCCCTCTCAATCCCGCAGCAGTTCGCGGGCGATGACGACTTTCTGGATTTCGCTGGTGCCTTCGTAGATGCGGGTCAGGCGCAGGTCGCGGTAGTAGCGCTCCACCGGGAAGTCTTTCATGTAGCCCATGCCGCCGAAGACCTGCACGGCCATGTCGGCGACGCGATTGGCCATCTCGGTGCAGAAGTATTTGACCATGGACGCCTCTTTGATGATGGCGGTGCCCTTGGTGTCGCGCAGGTGGGCGGCGTGGTAGAGCATCTGGCGCGCGGCGTAGATCTGGGTGGCCATCTCGGCGATCATGAACTGCACGGCCTGGAAGCTGGCGATGGGCTTGCCGAACTGCACCCGCTGCTTGGCGTAGTCCACGCACAGATCAAGGAGCTTCTGGGCCGAGCCCAGGGCCGAGGCGCCCATGGTCAGCCGGCCCTTGTCCAGGGTCTTCATGGCGGTCTTGAAGCCCTGGCCGATGTTGGCGTCGCCGCCGATGACGCGGTCGGCGGGGATGCGGCAGTTGTCGAAGACCAGCTCGGTGGTGTGGGAGCCGCGCATGCCCATCTTGCGCTCGATGGTGCCCACGAAGAAGCCGGGGTCGGTTTTCTCGACGATGAAGGCGGTGATGCCGCCCTTGGCGCGCTTGGCCTTGTCGGTGAGCGCGAACACGCAGGCCATGTCGGCCACGTCGCCGTTGGTGATGAAGTGCTTCAGCCCGTTGAGCACCCAGAAGTCGCCCTCGCGCACCGCAGTGGTCTGCACGTTGGCGGCGTCGGAGCCGGCCTCGGGCTCAGAGAGCGCGAAGCAGCTCACCCACTCGCCGGCGGCCAGGCGGGGCAGGTAGTTCTGCTTCTGCTCCTCGGTGCCGTCGTAGTAGATGCCCATGCTGCCGATGCCGTTGTTGGTGCCGATGCGGGTGCGGAAGCAGGCGTTGGCCTTGCTCATCTCCTCGTAGACCAGGCACTCGCCCAAAACGCCCACGCCCAGGCCGCCGTACTCCTCGGGGATGGCCAGGCCAAACAGACCCAGCTCGGCCATCTTCTGCACGATATCCTCGGGGATGTGGTCCTCGTCCTCCACCTGCTGGCTGATCGGGTCCAGGTCTTTTTTCACGAAACGGCGGACCGTGTCCACCATCATCGAAAGGTTCTCGGGGATGCTGTAGTCCAT
>JAZDHW010000073.1:0-10628 GCA_043805555.1 Pseudomonadota bacterium | reverse complement strand
CGCCGCCGCCGCTCAGCTCGGCCAGCAGCGCGTCCAGGTCGTCCTGCACCGGGGATTTTTGTTCTGCGGCCGGTGCGGCGCCAGCGGCGGGGGCGGCCGGGGCCGGCGCGGCATTGCCGTCCAGCTCGGCCAAAAGCGCGTCCAGGTCGTCGGCCGGCGGCTTGGCCTTGGCGGGTTTGCGCTTGCTTTCGCCCACCACGTCCACCAGATCAATGATCTCCGCGCCGGGCGGTGGTGTGGCTTTTGCCAATCCGACCTCCTTAGTTCCAGTTAACTGGCCTGAAAATTAGCACACCCCCCCAAAGGTGTCAACCGCTGGGGTAGATTGCGGATTTGCCTTTCCAGCCGCCTCATGAAAGCCAGGTTGCGGCGGTCGGCCCAGGCTGAATCCTTGGGCGTCTCCATCACCCCGGCCGAACGCTCCAGGCGGGGGTCGGCCAAGAGGCCGGCGAAGCACTCCGCCCCCAGCCGGCCCCGGCCCAGGTGGGTGTGCTCGTCGCGGCGGCTGCCCCGGGGGTGCAGGGTGTCGTTGAGGTGCCAGAAGCGCACCCGCCGCAAGCCCAGCAACCGGTCCACCCGGTCCAGGAAGGCGCTGGCCCCGCCGGGCCGGTCCAGGCGATAGCCCGCGGCCAGGGCGTGGGCGGTGTCCAGGCATACCCCCACCCGCCGGCCCTGCAAGAGGCCCATCAAGAGGGCCAACTGGCCCAGGGCTCCGCCCAGGTGGCCGCCGCCGCCGGCCGTGTTCTCCAGCCATACCTGGACCTTGTCCCCGGCCTGCTCCCTGGCCGCGTCCAGGGCCAGGCCCACCCCCGCCGCCACCCGTTCGAGCCCCCAGGCCAGGTCGCGCCGGCCCCGGCTGCCGGGGTGCACCACCACCGCCGCCGCGCCCAGGGCCGCGGCCCGGATCAGTTGCCCGGCCAGGGCGGCGTGGGAGCGCTGCCATAACTCATCGTCCGGACTGGCCAGGTTGATTAAATAATGTGCGTGCACCGTCACCGGCCTGAGCCCGGCCCGGCGGCACGCCCGGCGAAAACCCGCGGCCAGTTCCGGATCCAGGGGCTTCTGGGTCCAGGAGCGCGGGTTGCCGGCAAAGATTTGCAGGCAGTCCGTGCCCAGGCGCTGGGCCTGTTCCGCCGCCTTCACGAGACCGCCGGCCACCGGCAGGTGGAAGCCAATTTTCATCTCAAGTCACTTCTTTAATTCTAACCTACCAGAGCATGGTTTTTTGATAGGTGGAATACATAGGGCACGCGGGTAAAGGCTGCACAGCCCACCTATATCTCTTGCCTTTTCCTATGCCCAACGCCTCACGTATAGCAAATTCATCAAATGAATGATTGATTTATCAGCTCCTGCGCTGGCGTTTTTACGGCCCCAGGTCTCTGCCTGGCGCCCTCATTCTGCCCGTCTCGGGCGGCAGAGGGGGCTTTTCGGCCCTCAGCCTATGCCTCGGCCAATAGGGCCGCCTTCTTTAGGTTGAAGGCCATGGCCGAGAGCAGGAATTGCATCCCCACCCTGGCTGTCCCCGGGGTAGCGGGCACGCCCCAGGCCGTAATGCTTCTTCATGATGCCGAAGGCCCGTTCCACCGCCCCGCGCACCTTGACGATGGCCAGGTTCACGATCTTCTCGGCCCAGCCCAGCGGACGGTTGCTTGCGCCCTTGTACATGATGCAGTCGAAAAAGCCAGCTTCCTCCAGGTCACAGCGGTTGTCGGCGCTGGCGTAGCCTTTGTCCGCGAAGACCGGGGCGCCTCCTCCAGGCCGGACTCGCCCACCACGTTCATCAGTTCCAGACAATCAGGCCGGTTGGCGGCGGTGGCGTGGCCGCCCGGAATGAATCCGTGGCCTGTGTCCACCGACATGTGGCCCTTGTAGCCGTAGCAGTAAACCTTGCCTTTCCGGGTCCAGCGGGCATCATGATAATCCGAGTAGGTGGTTTCGACGGTGTAACCGGTGGGGTGATCAACCTCGCTGTCATCGTCATCATCCTCGGATGCCAGCTCATCGGGGATAACCTCCTCCACCTTGCGGGGCCTCCGGGCCCAGGGGATCAGGGTCGCGTCCACGATGGAGCCGGTACGCACCAGGATGCCGTGCCGCTCAAGCTGCTCGTTGATCATGTTCAGCAGTTTGGCCAGCAGACCCCTCTCTCCCAGGTGGTTGCGGAAGCGGCAGATGGTGGAGGCGTCGGGCGACTCGTGGTCCATGGAAAAGCCAGCAAACCGGCAGAGGGAAATCCGGTCGGCCAGGGCGTCCTCCATGCCCTGATCGCTCAGCGCGACTTCGGCTTCTTGCGCACCGAGACCGCCAGGTCCAGGAAGCCGCACAACCGGGTTTTGAAACGGTTGGCCAACCGAAACCTCCATCTATACCGTTTTTAGCATCTTATCCCATATTTTCAAATAGATAAAGTGCACTCTCGATCGGGCCGACGTGCAATGGTCTTAAATGGCCACCCCGTTTTTTGCCTCATGCCGCCAACACCTCATTAAGCTCACGCAAGATGTTTTCCAAGTCAGCACCAAAGACCTGCCCCGCCCTTATCGGCCCGCCCTTCTGGTCAAAGGGCGACAGCTCCAGGGGCTTGTCCCGAAGTTGGTGGCAGAGGAGCCAGCATGCCCTTGCCGGCTGGTAAAGGCTTCCCTTTCGGCGCCTGGCGGCGGCCTTGACCAGCCGGCCGCGGGCATGCGCTTTGCCGGCTGCCCCCTGTCCGGAAGAAAAAGGTCCACTGATCGGCCCGATAATGGATTGCTTAAGCACCACCGCCAGTTGCGCCACAGGGCCCTGAACCTTTTTCTTCCGGGCAGGGGGCGACCCCAACCCCGGCAGCCCGGCCTTGGGTAGTCAAGGCCGAGCGAAGCGAGCCCGGAGGGCTGGGCCTTGACTGCCCAAGACGGGGCTGCTACCGGATTCATTCTCAAAACCCCGCCAACTTCGGGACAAGCCCACGTACTTGCGCACTTCGGAGGGCTGGCCGCACCTGGCGGTGTTCGAATACATCTAAATTGACTAAAACCGCACTAGGAGGCATAGTGCCAATGGCTACCTCAGCCCATTGGCCTTTGAGTCCCAACAAGTCGGTTAACGATCTGTCCGCTGTGCCTGGGCAAGATCAGAAGTCGCGACTGTAAGTTAATCTTTGGTATCAGATCCATGGGCAGGTCATAAGAATTTATTTCTGACGATTATTGAAGCCAACCCCGCAGGAAGTTGTTGATTAACAGGAATCAATTAATCATGATAAAAAAAATAATTAGGTCTATCGTAACAGATATTGGAACTAATAACGAAAAAGTTAGGCACGAGTGGGTTGTCAATAAGTTGGCATCGCTACCTGTTGGATATACGATAATTGATACTGGTGCTGGAGAGCAAAGATATAAAAAGTATTGCGACCATCTACACTATATCAGCCAAGATATTTGCCAATACAGTGGGAGTGGTGATGACGGAGGGTTACATTCGGGAAAGTGGAATACCTGCAATACAGATATTATCTCAGATATCACTGATATACCTATTGCATGCAACTCGGTAGACGCTATTTTATGTACTGAGGTACTGGAGCATATTACAGATCCAATTCTTGCGATTAGAGAATTTCATAGAATACTTCGCGATGATGGCATTATTATAATCACATCTCCTTTTAATAGCCTGACGCATATGGCCCCATATCACTATTACAGCGGGTTTAACAAATACTTTTTTATTTATCACTTGCAGAAAAATGGATTTGAAATTACTGAAATTATGGCAAACGGCAACTACTATGAGTATCAAGGACAAGAAATTAGGAGGATACTGTCAGCATATGATGCCGTTCCGGTATATGTGAAACTATGCATTGGAGTTTTATTGAGTTATTTAGGCAGGAAGCGCGGCAGGGGAGATGAGAATTATGATAGTGATATTAATTGCTTTGGTTACCACGTGGCAGCAAAAAAAATAAGATCTAACTGATCTTGCCCTGGCACGGCGGCGTGCCTGCACCACCTGACCCATCCACCAAGCCGCCGGCCATCCCACCCAGGCGGCCCCGCCTCGTATCGCGTTGCTAACACACACCAACTGGACGGACGTCGGCCCCAAGATGCGCGGCCGGGCATATTGGTGTAGGGTTAACTCCTGACCTGATTTGACAAATCCAGATAAGTGGTTGCCTGCGAGCCGCCGGGAACGGAAACCCGCACTGCTGTTTCCGTTCGCTTCCAGAGCAGTTATTGCCCATCCGGATGGCGGATCAAACCAAAGGTGGCCATGCCTCTTTTCGGCATACGCATACGCTATCTCCTGGTGTCGGCGCTGGCGCTGGTCCTGTTGGTGGCGGCGGTCTGGTGGTTAGGCGGGGCAGGGGAGCAGGCGGCGCAGGATGACCGCCGGCCCGCCCCGTTGCGGCCGGCAACCATCAACAATGTGGTGCTGAGAATTCAAAGCAACGTGATGCGCATCCAGAGCGCCATGGTCGAGGTTGGATATTCCGAATACCGCAAGGCCTTGAACGACCAAATCAAGACGGTTGACAGCATGGACGCGGCCGTCCGGCAGGATTTCGCGGCCATGGGGGCCCACTTCGCGGACAACAACCCCGAGTTCGCCAAGGCGTCCAGGCTCTTCGCTGAATGGAAAGCCATCAGGGATGAGGCGATCGGCCTGGCCGCCGCGGGTGAACACCTGCGGGCCCAGAGCGTCGTTCAGGAAAAAAGCGAGGCGCAGGTATGGAAAATCCGGTCGGCACTTGATGCGCTGAGCCGGTTCGCGCAAGGACGGGTGGATGGCTTTGATTCCAAAGAGGCCGCTCGCCACCGGCCGGGCCTGCGTTAGCGCCAGGGCGGGTCGAGCCCGAAACGCAGTCGCCATGCGGTTGACTTTTAATTGTCGTTTACTCCTGAAAGCCATGTAATATACACTATATTATAGGGCGATCAGACATGAAAGGGAGCAACATGCGGGCGCTTCTCGTTTACCCCCAAATCCCCGACACGTTCTGGAGCTTCAAGCACGCCCTCAAGTTCATTGCCAAAAAGGCCATGCACCCTCCCCTCGGCCTGCTCACCATCGCGGCCATGCTTCCGAAGGACTGGGAAATAAAGCTGGTGGACGAGAACGTGGAGTCCTTGTCCGACCGCCATCTGCAATGGGCCGACATGACCTTCATCAGCGCGATGGCCATCCAGCGCGGCTCGGTGAAGCGCCTGGTGGCCCGCTGCAAGGATGCCGGCGTCAAGGTGGTGGCCGGCGGGCCGCTTTTCACCAGCAGCCATCATGAGTTTCAGGATATCGACCACTTTGTGCTGGGCGAGGCCGAGGTCTCCCTGCCGGGATTTCTGCGCGACCTGGAGGCCGGATGCGCCGGGCCGCACTATGAGGCTGGGCAGTTCCCGGACCTGGACGGCACCCCCCCGCCGCGCTGGGACCTGATCAAGCTCAGGCGCTACGCCTCCATGAGCCTCCAGTATTCCCGCGGATGCCCCTACAACTGCGAGTTCTGCGACATCACCACCCTGTTCGGGCGCAAGGTGCGCACCAAGGGCGCCGGCCAGCTCCTGGCCGAGCTGGATGGCCTGCACGCCGCCGGCTGGCGCGGCAGCGTCTTCATCGTGGACGACAACTTCATAGGCAACAAGCCCAAGTTGAAACGTGAGGTGCTGCCGGCCCTGATCCAGTGGATGGAGCGCTGGCACCGGCCCTTCGCGTTCTCCACCGAGGCCTCCATCGACCTCAGCGACGACGAGGAATTGATGCAGTTGATGGTGCGGGCCGGCTTCGAGGGCGTGTTCATCGGTATCGAGAGCCCCAGCGAGGCCAGCCTGGCCGAGTGCGGCAAGCTGCAGAACAAGGGCCGCGACCTGGTGGCCTGCGTGCGCAAGATCCAGAGCTTTGGCATGGAGGTGCGCGGCGGCTTCATCGTGGGCTTTGACCACGACTCCCCCGAAGTGTTCGAAAAGCAAATCGATCTGATCCAGAACAGCCGCATCGTCACGGCCATGGTGGGGCTGTTGAACGCGCCGCGCGGCAGCCGGCTCTACCAGCGCATTGCCCAGGAGGGGCGCCTGCTGCGCGAGGTGTCCGGCGACAACACCGATTTCTTCACCAACCTGGAGCCCAAGATGGGCCTGGACGTGCTCTACCAGGGCTACCGGCGGGTCATCGCCGGCATCTACGCGCCAGGGCCCTATTATGAGCGGGTGAAGGCCTATCTGCGCGAATACCGGTTCCCAAAGACCAACCATTTCCACTTCCACCCGGCCCTGCTGCGCCTGCATTCAGGCTACTCGCTGGCCTTTTTCAAGTCCGTGCTGCTGCTGGGCATCAAGGACCGGGCCCGCTGGCATTACTGGAAGCTTCTCCTCTGGTCGATTTTCCGGCAGCCCCGCCTGCTGCCCAAGGCGATAACCTTCGCCATCTACGGTTTCCACTTCCGCAAGGTGTTTTTGGCCCGTGCCCGGCCCTGACGCCCCTTTGGGGGACGAAAGGCATTGACAGGCGGTGATTAGGGGTTATACTTTGCTTAACCATAAAGCCCACTAATCCGCTAAGCATGTCGTCCGGTTCCGGGCCAACTACATTAGCAGAACAATTAGGCTCTCTGGTTCACGCAAACCACCGATGGGGTGGGGCGTGTATCTGCATTTTTTTAAAGGAACGGTACAAGAGATGGCAACGAACATTTACGTCGGCAATCTGTCCTTTGACTCCAACGAGCAGTCCGTGCGCAGCCTGTTTGAGCAGTACGGCTCGGTGCAATCGGTGAAGCTGATCGAGGACCGCGAGACCGGCCGTCCGCGCGGCTTCGGTTTTGTGGAGATGGACACCGAGGGTGGCATGGCCGCCATCGCCGCCCTGAACGGCCGCGAGCTGGACGGCCGGGCCCTCAAGGTTAACGAGGCCAAGCCCCGCGAGGATCGTCCGCCCCGGCGCTGGTAATCCCCAGAAATAAACGCATTGAAACCTGTGGCCCGCCCGAGCCGCCCGGCTCCGGCGGGACACAGTCATTTAAACCCGAGCCAGGGCCAACCCCAGGCTCTCCTGTCACTTGCAAATGGAAATCCAAGCATCAAATGAGCCTCAATTCCTTCGATGATTTTGCCCTGAGCACCCCCATCAAGCGAGCCCTGCACGCCCTGGGCCATCACACCCCCACTCCGGTGCAGGCCGCGGTCATCCCGGCGGTGCTGGAGGGGCGCGACATCCAGGGCTGCTCCCAGACCGGCACCGGCAAGACCGGGGCCTTCGCGCTGCCCATGCTGCACCTGCTTTCCCAGGCCGGCGGACGCCCCCGGCCGCACTCGGCCCGCGCCCTGGTGCTGACCCCCACCCGCGAGCTGGCCCTGCAGACCGCCGCCAGGTTCAAGGACTACGGCCGCCACCTCCGGCTCTTCACGGATGTGGTCTACGGCGGCGTGGGCCAGCAACCCCAGGTGCGGGCCTGCGCCCGGGGCCTGGACGTGCTGGTGGCCACCCCGGGCCGGTTGCTGGACCTGATCGGGCAAGGCCATCTTTCCCTGGCCAACCTGGAGATTCTCACCCTGGACGAGGCCGACCGCATGCTGGACATGGGCTTTCTGCCCGACGTCAAGCGGCTGTTGACCATGATTCCCGCCAAGCACCAGACCCTGTTTTTCTCGGCCACCATGCCCCCGGCCATCGACAAGCTGGCGGCCGGCATCCTGACCCGCCCGGTGCGGGTGCAGATAACCCCTCCGGCCGCACCGGTGGAGCTCATCGAACAACGGGTGATGTTCGCGGCCCAGAGCGAGAAGTGCGCCCTGTTGGGCCGCGCGCTCAGCGACGCGGACACCGCCCGGGTGCTGGTCTTCACCCGCACCAAGCACGGCGCCGACAAGGTGGCCCGGCAGTTGGTCAAGGTCAGCATCAGCGCCGAGACCATCCACGGCAACAAGTCCCAGAGCGCCCGCCAGCGCGCGCTGGCCAACTTCCAGAGCGGCCGCACCCGGGTGCTGGTGGCCACGGACATCGCCTCCCGCGGCATTGACGTCGAGGGCGTCACCCACGTCATCAACTACGACATGCCCAACGAGCCGGAGATATACGTGCACCGCATCGGCCGCACCGCCCGCGCCGGCGCCGCCGGGGTGGCAATCTCCTTTTGCAACCCGGAGGAGAGGGCCTACCTGCGCAACATAGAGCGCCTCATGCGCCAGTCGGTGCCCGTGCATGGCCAGGGCAGGCCCACGCCCGCCGGCGTGCCCCAGCCGCGGGAAAACGATTCGCGCCGGCCCGCGCGCCGCAACCAAGCCGGCCGGGGCGCCGCCTAGCCCGGCGGCGGGCGGCGGGCGGCGCGCAGAGAGGTGACGCGGCAAGGCATGCCGGCAGGTTCAACACAGCAAGGCACTTGTCTGGGCGTCAGCTTCTACCGCAGCCGGCACGCCTGCATCCGGCAGTTGAAAAAGCTGCACTCCCCCTCGACCTTCGGCTACCGGGTCTGGGGCTCCTGCTGGCTGTTGATGGACTACCTCAAGACCTTGGGCGTGCCCGCCGGCCTGCGGGTGATGGAAGTGGGCTGCGGCTGGGGCCTGGCGGGCATCTTCTGTGCCCGGGAGCTGGGAGCGGAGGTGACCTGCGTCGATTACGACGAGGAGGTCTTCCACTACCTGCGCCTGCATGCCGAACTCAACCAGGTCGAGGTCGCCACCCTGAACAAACCGTTTGAGGAGCTCAGCACGCAGGACCTGGAGCCGGTCGACCTGTTGATCGGGGCTGACATCTGCTTTTGGGACGAGATGCCGGCCAACCTGCTGATGCTGATAGAGCGGGCCCTGGCCTGTGGCGTGCTGCGGATAATTATCGCCGACCCCGGCCGGAGCAGTTTTGGCGACCTGGCCGCCATCTGCCAGGCCGACTATGGCGCCAACCTGTTCACCCTTTCGGTGAGAAAGCCGCATATCATCACCGGCCGCTTGCTGGTGATAAACAATTCGCCGCAGGCCAGATTGAACTGCGCCTGAGCCGATAGGGTCTCGTCCGGGCGCTTGCCCACCGGGGCCGGCTGCCAGGGTTTTAGGTCGGCGTGCCAATGATGGCAAGAGGTTAGCCTGATAAAGGCTAACCTCTTGCTTTATTTTGCGCGCCGCCTGCGCGGCGCAGACCCGGCCGCCGGGCCGGGGCCTGGCAGAGGCGGGCTAATCTGGGGCGCAGCGCCAGGTTAAGGCCGGCCTTGGCCGCTAATGGCCGCCGGCCGGGGCGATGGCGGCCTTGATGTCGGCCGGCTTGCCGAAATAGGGCCAGGTGGTCACCAGGGCCTCGGCCCCGCTGGCGGCATAGGCCGCGGCGTTGTCGGCGTTGATGCCGCCGGCCAGGTGCACCCGCACGCCGGGGCATTGCCGGCGCATCTGGGCCACCAGCTCGGCCCCCTGGGCGGGGTCGAACTTATCGGCCTGCACCGCGTCCACCCCGGCCCGGCCGGCGGCCATGGCGTCGGCCAGGTTGTGCACCTCCAGGGCCACCGGCTTGCCGCCCAGGGAGACCTTGAAGGCCGGCAGACCCTCCAGGAAGGCCGTCAGGCCTCCCACGAAGGCCAGGTGCTCGCTGAAAACCAGCACCGTCTCGGAAAGGCCCAGGCGGTGGGGCAGGGCGCCGCCGGCCAGGATGGCCTTTATGGAGATGCGCTTGGCGCCGGGGAAGAACTTGCGGGTGGTGAGGATGGCGATATTGGGCTGCACGGCGCGCGCCGCCTGCACCAGGCGGCGGGTGCGGGTGGCGATGCCGCTGGCGTGCTCCAGCAGCGCCCCCACCAGGCGCCAGGCCTGGTGCACCGCATGGAGCGGGCCCCGGCCGCTGAGGATCACCGCGCCGGGCTCCAGGGCGCTGCCGCTGGGCGTCACCACCTCCGGGGTCAAGCCCAGCTTGGTCATGATGCGCGCCGCCTCTTCGCTGGCGCAGACCACGATATCGCCCCGGGTGAGATAGGTCAGGCTGGCCGGCTGCCCGCCCAGGCCCAGCACGTGGCTGGTCAGGTCCAGCACCGGCACATCGTCGGCAATCAGGTTTTCCAGCTCCAGGTCGGATAGACGAACAGCGGGACTCTGGTACATCTGCGCCCTCCTGCCCGGCCGGGCGCCGGGCGTCTGCTGGGGCCGGCGCGGATGCGGTTGACGGGCCCCCGGTGGAATCGTGGGTTCGACGCTATATTTATCAAAATATAGCGCAGGCCAAAAAAACCGCGCCGTAAGGCGTGAATGATTTTAACGTGCAGGCGCCGAGATGCAAACCCTTTATTGCCCGAATGGAAGCTCGGCCCAGATCGGATTGGTCCGGGCAGGGCGAAACCGGCCATGGGGCTAACCAATAAGGGGCTTAAGTTAACCTAAACAAAGAAGCCCGCGTAGTATAACGTCTGAACTTGCATGCCCTATTAAATCACAAATATTAAACGGATATACCGGCTAAGGGATTGAATTATATTGGCTAATTGAAACAATTACTATTATGGCTCATCCGGATCTCGCGTACATAACTTGGGCGATGTAATTTAAATCTGTGTTTTCGCCATATTGGGCCGGGCGGGACCAGTCAAGGAGGAACGCCGTAGGCGTAGTGTCCCTGACGGGCGCCGGCCGACAAACACAATGGGGGAAAATAATTGGAAGGAAAAGCCCCAAGTTTGG
>JAZDHW010000072.1:0-17318 GCA_043805555.1 Pseudomonadota bacterium | reverse complement strand
AACTTGCCAAAAGTGAATTTTGGCAAGTTCTCGGAATGGCGCCAAAAATTAATTTGGCGCCATTCCGGGCGGGCCGTCCATGGCCCGCTCGGAAGCCTGTCGGAGGATTACTCCGACAGGCTCCTAGCCGCCGCCACCGGCCGCCGGTCGCCGGGCCGCTCGCCATTCGACCTGCGCTGACCACCGAAGACCGAGCCGGGCCCCCCGCGGGGGCCCGGTTTTTCATGATTACCGCCGGATTACCGCAAATAAATACATGGGCGGGGATAAACCCCGCCCGTCCGTTATTGGCAAAAAACGCTGCTAAATACCGGCGCAGAATTGGGCCAGGGCCGCGGCCACCCGCCGCCCCACCTCGGCCAGGCGGGCCGGGTCCGGCTCCAGGCTGTTTTTCTTCAGGAACAGGCCCTTGTTCAGCTCGACCTGGATGGCGAAGAGCCCCCGCGCAAAAAGGTCCCGGCCGTAGTGCCGGGTGATGTGCCCGCCGGCGTAGGGCTTCTGGCAGGCCACGGCAAAGCCCTGCTCGGCCAGGGCGGCCTGGAGGCGCAGCAGGCGTTCATTGCCGCAGGTCACGCCCTGGCAGTCGCCCAGGCAGACCTGGGGCCGCGGGCTGCCATCCTCGGGGCTGGCCGGGTCCATGGAGTGGCAGTCCAGGAGCCCCTGCACGCCCGAAGCGCGCAGGGCGGCCTGAAGCTCGTTGTGGAACGGCCAGTAGCAGGCCTTGAGGCGCCGGTTGCGCGCGGCCGCGTCCGGCTGGCGGCCGGGGGGGTAGATTTCGCGGGCCTCGGGGTTGGGGTAGGTGCGCAGGGGGATGACACCGCCGGCGGAGTCGTCGTCGGGCCGGCGGTTCAGGTCCGCCACCAGGCGGCTGAATTCGGCGCGCACCACGGCCAGGGCCGGCAGGCCGCCGAAGATCTCGGCCGTGCCCAGGTCGGCCTCGGCCCGCACCTCTTGCGGGCCGATGGCCCAGGCCGCGGCCAGGTCGGCCGGCACGGCCAGGCCGCAGTGGGGCAGGCTGAGCACCACCGGCCAGGGCCGGGGCTGGGCCGCGCTCACCGCGCCGCCCGCCGGGCCCGCACCTTGGCCTCCACGAAATCGATGACCTGGGCCTCCAGGTGGGCGTTGTCCAGGCGGTTGATGCGCGGGATGCCGCCGGGGCTGACCACGTTGATCTCCACCAGCTTGTCGCCGATGATGTCCACCCCCACGAAGTACAGGCCGTCCTTGATCAGGCGGTCCTTGATGCGCGCGCAGATGCGGCGGTCGCTGTCGGTGATGACGTGCTTGGCCGGGCTCGCGCCGGCGTGGATGTTGGTGCGGAAATCGCCCTCGGCCGGGATGCGGCGCATGGCCCCCATGATCTCGCCGTTGATCAAGAGGATGCGCACGTCGCCCTGGGTCTTGACCTCCTCCAGGAAGGCCTGGACCATCACCGCCTCGCGGCGAGGGTAGGGCTCGTTGGCCTGCACGTAGTAGTTGATCAGCGAGTTAAGGTTGTCGCGGTCCTGGTTGCTCACCTTGATCACGCCCTCGCCGCGCGAGCGCTGCAACGGCTTCATGACCATGGCCCCGCCGAACTCCTCGATGATCTTCTTGAGCCGGCCGGGGTCGCGGCTGACGTGGGTCTCGGGCACGATGTCAGGGAAATTGAGCAGGTAGAGCTTGCTGTTGGCCATCATCTGGCCCACCGGGCTGTTGACCATGAAGATCTGGTCGTCGGCCGAGGCCAAAAACTCCATGCACTGGTGCAAGAGCGGCGGATCCTTGCGCAGGAACAGGGCGTCGATCTCGGTGATCTCCTCGTAGATCAGCTCCTCGCGCTTCAGGCAGTCCAGGGCGGCGCGCCAGTAGGCGGGCATGGGCTGGTCCGGGGCCACCGTCACGTTGCGCATGCGCGCAACCAGGCGGCTGCTGCGCATGTACACGTCGTGGGGCTCCAGGCAAAAGACCGTGTGCCCGCGCTGGTTGCACTCGTACATGAGCTGGCTGGTGGTTTCCATGACCGGTTCGATGGATTCCAAGGGGTCCATCATGAAGGCGATTCGCATGGGCCGACTTTCCCGGCCGCCGGCCGCCAGCCGACGCCGCGCTTGGTGTGCATGGCCAGACAGACACCGGCCGCCCAACCCTCCCCTGCGGGCCGGCGGCCACCCCGATGGCCGGCATCCTAGCACAAACTCACGATTAAGTTGCAAATATGTAACGACAGAATCCGGCCTCAGGCCTTGGGCCGCCGGCTCCCAGGGGTTACAATTCTTGCAAGCATCCTAAAACACCGGCCCGGCCGCCGCCGGCCAGGGCCGCCCACCATGGGAGCATGCCATGCGCGTCCGTCATCTCGTCATCGCCCTGGCCCTGGTGCTGCTGCTGCCGGCCCTGGCCCTGGCCGCGCCCCAGCGCCACCGCCTGCCTGGCGGCCTGACCGTCATCACCAGCGAGAACCACGAGGCCCCGGTGGTGGCCTTCCAGGTCTGGGTGCGGGCCGGCTCGGCCTATGAGCGCCCCCATGAGTATGGCATCACCCACCTGATCGAGCACATGATCTTCAAGGGCACCCCCAGCCTCCCGGACGGCGGCATGGCCCGGCGCATCGAGGGCCTGGGCGGGGAGGTGAACGCCTACACCACCCTGGACCACACCAATTATTATGTGACCGCGGCCAGCCGCCACGCCACCGAGGCCCTGACCCTTTTGGCCGACGCCGTGGTCAACGCCTCCTTCGACCCCCAGGAGCTGGCGCGCGAGAAAGAGGTGGTGGTCGAGGAGATCCGCATGGGCCGCGACGACCCCGAGCGCCGCCGCTCCCAGGCGGTGATGCGCCTGGCCTATGGCGACCACCCCTACGGCCGGCCGGTGATCGGCACCCCGGAGTCGGTGCGGGCCATCAGCCGCGCAAATATCATGGATTACCGCGCCCGCTGGTACACCGCGCCCAACATCACCGTGGTGGCGGTGGGCGACTTTGACAGCGCCAAGCTAATGCCGGCGCTGGCCAAGGTCTTCGCGCCCCTGCCCACCCGCCCGGCCCCGGCCTTCAGCCTGCCGCCGGTGAGCCTGCCGGCCGGGCCGCGCCTGGCGGTGATGCGCGAGAAGGTGCAGCAGGCGGCCATCAGCTTTGCCTGGCGCATTCCGGGCCTGCCCAGCGACGAGGTCTATCCCCTGGACATGGCCTCGGCAGTGGCCGGCGACGGCCGCACCAGCCGGCTCTGGTCCCGGGTCAAGGAGCGCGACCGCCTGGTGGATGCGGTGGGTTGCGATGCCTACACCCCGGCCGGGGTGGGCATGTTCGAGGTGGAGGCCCAGCTCAAGCCGGAGCAGATGGCCGCGGCCTGGCCGGCGCTCATCACCCAGGCCATGGGCCTGGCGGGCGAACCGCCCAGCCCGGCCGAGCTCAAGCGGGCCGGGGTCAACGCCCAGGCCGACTGGGTCAAGAGCCGCCAGACCATGCAGGGCCAGGCCCGCCAGTTGGGCTATTTCGAGCGCCTGCGCGGCGGGTTCGAGACGGCGGCCGAATACCTGGACCGCTACCGCGCGGTGCGGGCCGACGAGGTGGCGGCCGCGGCCCGGGCCTCCCTGCGGCGGGACCGGCTCAGCGTGGTGATCCAGGTGCCCGAGGGCGGGGCCGCGCCCGAGGTGGCGGCCATCAAGGCCAAGGCCGAAGGCCTCATGGCCGCCTGGCCCTCGGCCGCGGGCTTTGCCGAGGGCCGGGCCGTGCGCACCAGGCTGGCCAATGGCCTGACCCTGATCGTCAAGCCCCAGCACGCCCTGCCCCTGGTGGCCTTCACCCTGGCGGCCCCGGGCGGCCAGGCGGCCGAGACCGCGGCCACGGCCGGCGTCTCCCAGCTCTGGGCCCGGGCCGTGGGCCGGGGCAGCCTTGAGACCGGTTACGAGGCCCTGACCACCGAGCTGGACGACAAGGCCGCCAGCCTCACCGGCTTTGCCGGCAAGTCCAGCGCCGGCCTGACCGGCTCGTTCCAGGCCCAGGACTGGCGGCGCGGCCTGGAGCTGATGGCCCAGCTCTGGCGCGAGCCGGCCTTTGCCCCGGACCAGGTGGCCAAGGCCAAGGCCGAGCAACTGGCCCGGCTGCGGGCCCAGGAGGACCAGCCCCCGGCCCGGGCCTTCAAGGACCTGCGCCGCCTGCTCTACGGCGACCACCCCTATGCCCGCGACCCTCTTGGCAGCCCGGAGAGCCTGGCCGGCCTGGGGCGTGAGCAGCTTTTGGCCGCGCACCGGACCCTGCAGGGCCCGGCCGGGGTGGTGCTCAGCGTGGTGGGCGATGTCGAACCCGAGGCGGTGGCGGCCGAGGTGGATCGGCTTCTGGCCGGACTGCACGGCCAGGCCAAGCTGCCGGCCGTCGCCCCGCCGGCGGCCATCGCCGCGCCCAAGCTGGACAAGACCAGCGACCCCGGCGCGGCCCAGACCCAGGTGATCCTGGCCTACCAGGCCCCCAACGCCAACGACCCACGGCGCTTCGCCCTTCAGGTGCTGGAGGCCATCCTGGGCGGGCAGGGCGGCCGCCTGTTCCGCGATCTGCGCGACCAGCAGTCCCTGGCCTACGCGGTGCAGTCGTTCTACAGCGACGCCTGGCAGGTGGGGGTCTTCGGGACCTACATGGGCGTGGGGCCGGGCAAGACCGACCAGGCCCTGGCCGGGCTCCTGGCCCATCTGGACCAGGCCCGGCGCGAGGCCCCCTCGGCCGCGGAGATGGCGCGCGCCCGCAACTACCTGGTGGGCAGCCAGGCCATCGGCTTGCAGAGCTACGGGGCCCAGGCCATGACCATGGCCGGGGACGAACTCATCGGCCTGGGCTTTGACAACTACTTGAAGACGCCGGCCCAGATCGAGGCGGTGAGCGCCGAGGCGGTGCGCCAGGTGGCGGCGGCGGTGCTGGACCCGGCCCACCGGGTCCAGGTGGTGCAGGGGCGCTAGCGCCGGCCGCCTAGGAGCCTGTTAACACTAAAGGCTCCTACGATCTGCGGTTTTGGAAGGCATCTGGAAGTAGCAAGGCCGCCGGAGCCAGTCAAGGCCAAGCCCAAAAGGCTCGCTCCGCTCGGCCTTGACAGGCTCCGGCTGGCCTTGCTGGAAAAAAACCGCCCCCTGGCTGGCAAGAAAAATGTCTGGCAGGGTAAGCGTTGGTTGACCGCGCCAGCCGCCAGGCCGCACCGGGGCCACGCAGCCAGCCGGCCCAGACATTTTTCTTGCCGTCAGGGGCGTGCTGACACAATGAGAGCAGACTTGAGCCCCCGGCGGTCAAGGGTTTCACGAGCTGGCCAGGCCAGCCGGAGCCTGTCAAGGCCGAGCGTAGCGAGCCCTTTGGGCTTGGCCTTGACTGGCTCCGGCGGCCTTGCTACTTCCAGATGCCTTCCAAAACCGCAGATCGTAGGAGCTTTTAGTGTTAACAGGCCCTAGGTGTGTGTCGGAGAAAGCCATCCATGGCTTTCTCCTCTTGGAACTTGCCAAAAGTGAGTTTTGGCAAGTTCTCGGAATGGCGCCAAAAATTGATTTGGCGCCATTCCGGGCGGGCCGTCCATGGCCCGCTCGGAAGCCTGTCGGAGGATTACTCCGACAGGCTCCTAGGCGCGGGCCAGCTCCACCAGGGAAAACCAGCCCTGGTCGTCGCTGAACCAGCGGGTGGGGGCGAGCCCCGCGCGGCGGAACATCTCCCGCGCCCGCTCGGGGCTGTACTTCTGGGCGATCTCGGCGTGGATGGTCTCGCCCGCATCGAGGCACACCGTCAGGTCCAGGTCGCCCACCCGGCAGGTGAGCGGCCGCCGGGCCCTGAGGTGCATCTCCATGCACTCGCGCGCCGGGTTGAAAAAGGCGTGGTAGTCAAAGGCCGCCAGGTCGAAGTCCGCGCCCAGCTCCCGGTTGACGTTGGCCAGCAGGTTCTTGATGAAGCGGTCGGTTACGCCCTGGGCGTCGTTGTAGGCCGCCTCGATCACGGCAGTCGGCTTGACCATGTCCAGGCCCAGCAGGAAGCGGTCCTGGCGGTTCAAGGTGGCGGCCACCCCGCTCAGGAAGGCCTGGCTGGCGTCCTCGTCGAAGTTGCCCAGCGAGCTGCCAAAGAAGACCACCAGCTTGCGCCCGGCCGGGATGGCGGCCAGGTGGCGGGTGTAGTCGGCCACCAGGCCCAGGACGCAGAGCTCCGGGTATAGGTCCAGCAGCTCGCGGGCGGCCTCGATGAGCGCCGTCTCGCTGATGTCAAAGGGCACGTAGCGCAGGCGGCCCCGGGCCTGCGGCGTCAGGCTGTCCAGTAGGCAACGCACCTTCTGGTTGGCCCCGCTGCCGATCTCCACCAAATCGCCGCCGTGCAGGTTGAAAAAATCCATGATGGCCGGCGCGTGGCGGTCCAGGATGCCCAGCTCGGTGCGGGTGGGGTAATACTCCGGGGTTTGGCAGATGGCCTCGAAAAGCTCTGACCCGCGCTGGTCGTAGAGATACTTGCAGTGCAGCCATTTGTTCGGCGCGCCCAGGCCCTCGGCCACCAGGCGCAGCATCTCGGACCGGAAATCCAGGTCCAGGTGGTTGCGCAGCTCCAGGCGCTCCTGGCGCGCCACCTTCAGGGCTTTCAAGGCCATGGCTCCATCCTCGCCTTGCTCAGCGGCAGGGCACGAAACGCACCAGGTTGCCGGTCTCCTCGATCACCTGGCGCAGGGCGGCCAGGGTGCGCGCGATCTCCGCGCGCGTGTTCTCGCGGCCCAGGGAAAAGCGCAGGGCGCAGTGGGCCTGTTCGGGGCTGAGCCCCATGGCCAAGAGGGCGTGGGAGGGCTCGGGGTTGCCGGCCCGGCAGGCCGAGCCCGAGGACAACGATATGCCCTTGTGGTCCAGGCCCAGCACCAGGGATTCGCCCCGGATGCCGGGCAGGGAGACGTTCAGGGTGTTGGGCAGGCGCTCGCGCTCCGGGCCGTTCAGCCGCGCGCCGGGCGCCAATTCCAGGATGCCTGCCCAGAGCGCGTCGCGCAAGGCCGCCACCTCGCGGCCCATGGCCTCCAGGTGGCGGCCGGCCAGCTCGGCGGCCTTGCCCAGGCCCACGATGGCGGCGCTGTTTTCGGTGCCGGCCCTGCGGCCGCCCTCCTGGCCGCCGCCGTGGATCAGGGGCGTGAGCGCGAGTCCCTGGCGGATGTACAGCACGCCGATGCCCTTGGGCCCGTGCAGCTTGTGGCCGGAGAGACTCAGGAAGTCCACCCCCAGGGCCGCGGCCGCCACCGGCACCTTGCCCACGGCCTGCACCGCGTCGGTGTGGAACCAGGCCCCGGCCCGGTGGGCCAGGGATGCCAGCTCGGCGATGGGCTGCAACGCGCCGGTCTCGTTGTTGGCGTACATGATGCTGACCAGCGCGGTCGGCCGGTCCAGGGCCACGGCCAGGTCGTCCGGGCGCACCAGGCCGCTCCCGTCCACCGGCAGGAAGACCACGTCGTAGCCCAGGTCACCCAGCCAGGCGAAGACCTTGAGCACCGAGGGATGCTCGATGGCCGAGGTGATGAAGCGCTTTTCACGGTTGGCGGGGTTGAGGGCCAGGCCCTTGATGACCTGGTTGTTAGCCTCGCTGCCGCCGCCGGTGAAGACCAAACGGCGCGCCGTCACCCCCAAAAGCGCCGCCACCTTGCGCCGGGCCTCGGCCAGGGCCGTGGCCGCCGCGCGCCCCTCGCGGTACAGCGACGAGGGATTGCCGAAGTGCTCCGTCATGAACTCGTGCATGACCGCGGCCACGGCCGGGTCCAGGGGCGTGGTGGCGTTGTGGTCCAGATAGACCCGCGCCGTGGCTGGCTCTGCCGCCGCCACCGCCGCCGGCAGGGCCGTGGCCAGCGCGCCCTCGCCGGTGTCCGGCGCGGCCCCGGCCGCGTCGCCGGCTTTTTCCACCTGGCAAAGCAGGGCCTTGTAGGTGGGGAAGCCGGAGATGGGATCGTACTTGAGGTCGGTCAGCTCGTTGACGTTGCAGGCCTGCCAGGCCGCGGGGCCCAGCGGCCCGCCGCCGCCCATGTTGGCGTCCACCGCGCCGGCCACGATGTCCTCGGTCACCAGGGCCCGCATGACAACCGCGCCGCGCGGACTCTTGATGCGCACCCAATCGCCCGAGGCGATGCCGCGCGCGGCCGCGTCGCCGGCGTTGATGGTCACCGCGGGCTCGGGCCGGTCCCTGACCAGGCCGGGGATGTGGTGGAACTGGCTGCGGAAGTCTGTGGTGACCCGCGCGCCCGAGTTGAAAACCAGGGGGTAGGTCTGGGCCAGGTCCGGCCGCGAGACCGGGCTCTCGGAGGGCTCGGTGTACTCGGGCAGGCCGGGGTAGCCGTGCTCGTCCAGGATGGTGGAGAAAAGCTCGATCTTGCCGGTGGGGGTGTTGAAGCCGGGGCGTCCGTCCGGGCGCAAGAGGCCCTTCTCCCACTTCTTGTACTGCATCATGGCCGGCGGCATGCTCACCTGGCCGCCGGCCGCGCGCACGTCCTCCAGCGTGAAGGGGCTGGCGGCCAGGGCGTGGCGCAGCATCTCCTCCTCGGATTGGGGATAGAGGTGGCCGTAGCCCAGGCGCTTGGCGATCTCGCTGAAGATGAAAAAGGCGTTCCTGGCCTCGCCAACCGGCGGGATGACTTGCTCGCGCAGGCGGAAGACCGGGCCGTAGGTCATGTAGGAGCTGATCTCGTACCAGGTGGCCGCCGGCAGCACCAGGTCGGCATAGGCGCTGTCGGCGGTGTGGAAGAGATCGATGCAGACCAGGAAATCCAGCGCGGCCAGGGTCTTTTTCCACAGCGCCGGCTGGGGCCAGGCGGTGCAGATGGACCCGCCCAGGATGATGAGGCTTTTTATGGGATAGGGCTCGCCGTCCAGCACCGCCTTGGGCAGGCAGTTGGCGTGGGATTCCTCGCGGTAGAGGGTGTAGACCGGGAAGCTCTCCCGGCCCAGGGCTTTCTCTGGCGCGGGGTTGGCCACCAGGCCGGCGCGGTTGATGGGAAAGGTGTTCTGGGCCATGGCGAAGCAGCGGCCGCCGGGCGCGTCCAGTTGGCCGGCCAGGGCCCACAGCGCGATGGTGGCCCGGATGGCCTGCACCCCGGAGTCGCTGTATTCCAGGCCGGTGTACATCACCGGCGCGGCCCCGGCCGCCCCGGCGATGCGCCGGGCCAGGCCGCGCACGGTCTCGGCCGGCACCCCGGTGATGGATTCCACCACCTCGGGCCGGAAGTGCTGCACGTAGTCGGCGAAGGCCGCAAAGCCGTGGGTCCAGTCGCGCACCAGGGCCTCGTCGAATAGCTCCTCGGCGATGAGCACCTGGCACAGGCCCAGGGCCAGGGCCCCGTCGCTGCCCGGCCGGATGGGCACCCACTCGGCCCCGGCGAGCTTGGCGGTGGCGGTGCGGCGGGGGTCGATGACCACCACCCGCGCCCCGCGCGCCGCGGCCGCGGCGATGCGGCGATAGTCGGCGGGCGGGCTGTCGGTGGCCGGGTTGGCCCCCCACACCACGATCAGCTCGGCGTTGTCGATGTCGCTGAACATGGTGATGTGCATGCCGCCCAGGGTGACATGGGGGGCGATCATGGCGTAGGACACGTAGCAGAGCGCGCCCACGCCCATGGTGTTGGGCGAGCCAAAGGGGAAGAGCAGCGAGGAGGCCGAGGAGACCGCCACCCCCCGGGGTTGGAACAAATCGCACATAGCCAGCTCAAAGCTGCCCCGGCCGGTGTACACGCAGCAAGCCTCGGGCCCGCTTTGTTGCTTGATGGCGGTCAGGCGCTGGGCGATGAGGTCGAGGGCTTCGTCCCAACTGATGGGCGCGAACTCGTAGGTGCCCTTGGGGCCGACCCGGCGCAGGGGGGTGCGCAGGCGGTCGGATGAATAGACGATCTCCGGGGAGTGGTCGCCCAGGCGGCAGGTGATGCCCAGCGGCGAACCGGGGTCGGGCCGCACCTTGGCCAGGCGGCCCTGCTCGTCGTAGGTGGCGATGATCCAGCAGCCGGCCGGGCAGATGCCGCACAGGGCGCGGCGCTCTTGGGGGGCGGACGCGGCGGACAAGCGGCCTAGTCCCTGGCCGCGGGCGCGGGCGAATGCAAGGTGCAAGTCAAGGCCGGGCTGAGCCGTGCTGCCGGGGTTTGCCGCCGCGAGGAAGCCATGCTGGACTCCGCAAGGTTTTTTATTGTATTTACAGGCTATTAACCAGTGGCCGCCGCCCAGTCCCACCCCGGCCCGGCCAAAGGCCCATCCTCAGTATGCCATGCCGGTTTTCGCCTTGACACTCAGTTATAATGTAGCTAGATTATAACTGTAGGCACAATACCAGTCAACCTATGTTTGTGCTCGTGTATCCCTGCGGAAGGCGGCTTTCATGAGCTTCAAGCCCCTGACGCGAACCGGCCGGGCATTGCCGGAGCGAGCGGTCAGCGGCGCATCAGAGACACGGGCGGTTGACCGGGCGGTTTCGGAGCGGGCCGCGGGCAAGCCGGGCCGCGCAGGGCGCGGCCTGTTGGCAGCAGCGGCCCGGCCAGCGACCTGACGCCATCAGGGGCCCCGGAGCCGCAGCCAAGGCTTAAGCCAGCTTAACGAGGTAAGCAATGAGATACGCCGAAGTCGGGTACAACCTGGAAATCGATTTGGCGACCGGCAACATCGAACGGGTGGAGACCGATCCCAAAATGATGGAGCTGCACCTGGGCGGCCTGGGCACCAGCGTGAAGCTGCACTGGGACCGGGTGCCGCCGGAGACCAAGCCCTTTGACGACGAGAACATGCTGATCTTCTCCTCCGGCCTGTTCAACGCCACCCCGGCCTTCAGCGCCAACCGCACCGTGGTCACCTTTGTCTCGCCCCAGTCGGAGCTTCTGGCCTATCCCATGATGGGCGGGTTCTGGTCGGCGGAGCTTAAGCACGCCGGCTACGACAAGGTGATCCTGCGCAACAAGTCGCCCAAGTGGGTCTATATCTGGATCAACAACGACAAGGTGGAGATCCGCGACGCCACCCACCTGGTGGGCCGCGGCGCCCTGGAGACCCAGGACCTGATCCGCGCCGAGCTGAACCAGCCCAAGGCCCAGGTGGCGGCCATCGGCCTGGCCGGCGAGAACCGGGTCTTCACCGCCTCCATCGAGCAGTCGCGCTCCAGCGCCAGCCGCCTGGGCGGCGGCGCGGTCATGGGCGACAAGCGGGTCAAGGCCATCGCCGTGCGCGGCACCCGGGACATCAACCTGTACGACGGCGCCGAGTTCATGCGTTTGATGAACGAGGTGAAGGAGTACATCAACTACCGCAACACCCACCCCATCCCGGACGTGATGACCATCCTCTCGGGCATCGGCTCGCCCGCGGAGATGGTGCACACCGACGAGCAGTGGCACACCGAGAACTTCATGTGGGGCAACGCCCGCGAGCGCCGCCGCGGCTTCTGGACCGACCAGATCAACGAGAACTGGTCGAGTGCGCAGCACACGGCCATCCAGCGCCTGATAAGCTGCTACAATTGCCCGCAGCACTGCGGGGCGCTGATCAACTATCCCAACGTGCCCCGCTACATGATGAAATGCTTCTCCAAGCTCACCTACGCCATGGCCGCCTACGTGGACAACCTGGACTTCGGCTTCCGGATCGGCCAGGCGGCGGCCGAGTACGGCGTGGACGGCTTCTCCACCCCGCAGATCCTGGCGTTTGGCGTGGAGTGTTACGAGGCCGGCATCTTCACCGAAAAGGACTTCACCGGTTGCCCCAAGGACAACGAGGGCCGCTTCTTCTGGCTGTTGGAGAAGGTGGCCAGGCGCGAGGGCATCGGCGACATCCTGGCCGACGGCACCTACTGGGCGGCCAAGAAGCTGGGCAAGGAGGCCGAGCAGTTCGCCCACAACAACATCAAGAAGCACGAGCAGTTGCCGCTGAAGCTTGGCATGCTCGATCCCTTGTACTTCCTGATGTATTCCACCAACGAGAAGATCAGCATCACCCAGATCGAGGGCAACTGGCCCCAGGCGGCCTTCCCGGAGAAGGAGCAGCGCGAGCGCTTCGTGGAGGACTGGCCCCAGGTGCCCAACGAGAAGTTCAAGGAGTACCTGGTCAACTGGGAGACCCGCGGCGAGATGGCCATCCCCAACTATCCCACCCCGGATATCGCCTCGGAGATCGTGGACTGGATGGAGATGCTGCACAACATCGACGATGCGCTGTGCATCTGCGCCGGCATGGGCTCCTTCTGCCTCAAGCCGCCCTACCACATCCACAACTATCCCACGCTGATCGCCGCGGCCACCGGCCTGGAGATGGACGAGGAAATCCTCAAGAAGACCGTCAACCGCAGCCGCAACCTGCACCGGGCCTTCAACAACCTGCGCGGCATGTCGCGCAAGGACGAGAAGCCGCCCGAGGACCACTGGAAGCGGCGCTTCCCTGAGATCGAGGAAAGGCTCCTGACCACCTACTACCAGTACAAGGGGTGGAACTACGACGGCATCCCCACCAAGGAACGGTTGCACGAGCTGGGCCTGGATTACGTCGCCGAGGAGCTTATCAAGAAGGGGATTTTGAAGGATGGCCAAAGTGAAAAAGAAGATTAAGCGCATCAAGGTCGACGCCGACCGCTGCAACGGTTGTCGCGGGTGCGAGATCATCTGCTCGGCCTACCACGCCGAGCCGCGCTACAGCAGCGTGAACCCGGCCAAGTCGCGCATCCAGGTGATCAGCCATCGCCTGAAGGACATCTGGCTGCCGGTGTTCGCGGGCGAATACACCCCGGCCGAGTGCATGGGCCGCGAAGTCTACACCATCGACGGCAAGGAGTACGACGAGTGCGCCTTCTGCCGGGCCGCCTGCCCCTCGCGCGACATGTTCAAGGATCCCGACTCCGGCCTGCCGCTGAAGTGCGACATGTGCGAGGGCGAGGACGAGCCCCAGTGCGTCAAGTGGTGCGTCAATGACGTGCTGACCTACGAGGAGGTCGAGGTGGAGGTGGACGAGGACCCCGCCGAGCGCCTGGGCGAGATGGAGACCGGCCTGGAGGCCCTGGCGGACAAGTTCGGCCTGGACAAGCTGATGGAGACCGTCGCCCGCATGTCCATGCAAAAGAAGGGCTAGCCCCATTTCGGGCCCTTGCACGGGTTAGGACAGCCAGTGGAAAACGTTGCGGATTACAAAGAGATCGTAGACGTCATCAAGGCCAGCGGCGGCGACGCCTTCAAGCGTTGTTTCCAGTGCGGCCTGTGCGACACCGTCTGCCCCTGGAACCGGGTGCGCTCATTCAGCATGCGCAAGATCGTCCGCCAGGCCACTTTCGGCATGACCGAGATCGAGGGCGAGGACATCTGGCGCTGCACCACTTGCGGCCGCTGCCCCCAGCGCTGCCCCCGCGACGTGCGCCAGATCGAATCCGGGGTGGCCCTGCGCCGCATCGCCACCGAGTACGGCGTCTTCCCCACCTCGGTCAAGCCCATCCGCGCCATCAGCGCCAGCCTCATCGGCGAGGGCAACCCCCTGAACGAGGAGCGCAAGAACCGGGCCAAATGGGCCGAGGGCCTGGGGGTGCAGACCTATGCCGAGGGCATGGAGCTGCTCTATTTCCCCGGCTGCTACTTGAGCTACGACCCCCGGCTCAAGAAGGTGGCCAAGGCCACGGCCGAGATCCTGAACCTGGCCGGGGTGGAGTTCGGCATCCTGGGCGCCCAGGAGAACTGCTGCGGCGAGAGCATCCGCAAGACCGGCGACGAGGAGCTGTTCAAACGCCTGGCCCGGGAGAACATCAAGACCTTCATCGACAACGGCGTGAAGAAGATCCTGGTCTCCTCGCCCCACTGCTATCACACCTTCAAGAACGAATACCCCGACTTCAGGGTGAACTTCGAGATCGTCCACATGTCCCAGTACATCTTCGAGCTGATCCGCGCGGGTCGTTTGGAGATCAAGAACGAGTACAAGAAAAAGATCGCCTACCACGACCCCTGCTACCTGGGCCGCCACAACGGCATCTACGACGAGCCCCGCGACGTGCTCCGCTCGGTGCCCGGCCTGGAGCTGGTGGAGCTGCCCGACCACGGCCAGGACAGCCTGTGCTGCGGCGGCGGCGGCGGGCGCATCTGGATGGAGACGCCCAAGGGCGAGCGTTTCTCCGATATCCGGGTGCAGCAGGCCCTGGACCTGGGGGCCGAGGTGCTGGCCACCGCCTGCCCCTACTGCATCAGCAACTTCGAGGACAGCAAGCTGACCCTGGACGTGGTGGATAAGATCGAGATCAAGGACATCACGGAGATCATCCGCGAGGCGTGCTAGCACGGCGTTGCGCGCCCGCGGTCAATGAAAGTCAGCGGCGGGCCCCCGGCCCGCTGGCGGAAGCTGGAAAGGTGGAAATGGCGCAGGAAGAGAAATCGGCGCAACCGACCATGAACCTTGGTGAGAAAAACTTCGGCGACGTGATGGTCGTTGGCGGCGGAATCAGCGGCATCCAGGCCTCCCTGGACCTGGCCACCGCGGGATTCCGGGTCTATCTGGTTGAGAAGGCGCCGGCCATTGGCGGGCACATGGCTCAACTGGACAAGACCTATCCGACCAACGACTGCTCGATGTGAATACTCTCACCTAAACTGGTCGAGGTCGGCCGGCATCCGAACATAGAGGTTCTCTCCCTGACCGAAGTTGATCGCGTCGAGGGGGAGGCTGGTGATTTCACCGTAACCCTCACCAAGAAGCCCCGCTACGTCCGCGAGGACCTGTGCACGGGCTGCACCAGTTGCGTGGAGTACTGCCCCGTGCAGTACCCGGACCAGTTCAACCAGGAAATATCGAATAACAAGGCGGTCCACATCTACTTCGCCCAGGCCATACCGCTCATCGCCTACATCGACGAGAGCTGCATCTACCTGAAGGAGAAGAAGTGCCGCATCTGCGAGAGCGTGTGCAAGGCCGACGCCATCGACCTGCGCCAGAAGGCCGAGAAGGTCGAGATCAAGGTCGGGGCCATCGTGCTGGCGCCGGGCTACGAAGCCTTTGATCCCAAGGTCAAGGACGAGTACGGCTACGGCCGCATGGCCAACGTGGTCACCAGCCTGGACTTCGAGCGCCTGCTCTGCGCCACCGGCCCCTACGAGGGCGAGATCCTGCGGGCCTCGGACCAGAAGCACCCCCACAAGATCGCCTGGATCCAGTGCATCGGCTCGCGGCGGGTGACGCCCGGCGACAACAGCTACTGCTCGGCGGTCTGCTGCACCTACACCCAGAAGCAGGTCATCCTGACCAAGGACCATGATCTCCAAGCCGAGTGCACCATCTTCCACAACGACGTGCGCTCCTACGGCAAGGACTTCGAGCGCTTCTTCGACCGCACCGCCCAACTGCCCGGCATCCGCTTCATCCGCTCCTACGCCTCGGTGGCCCGCGAGGACCCGGTCACCAAGAACGTCTTCATCCGCTACGCCACCGCGGACCAGGGCGTGATCGAGGAGGAGTTCGACATGGTGGTGCTCTCGGTGGGGCTCAACCCGCCCGCCGACAGCGCCGGCCTGGCGGCCAAGTACGGCATCGCGCTCAACGAGCACGGCTTCTGCCGCATCGACGCCAAAAACCCCCTGCTCACCACCCGGCCCGGCGTGTTCGTCAGCGGCGCCTTCCAGGGCCCCATGGACATCCCCGAGGCGGTCTTCACCGCCAGCGGGGCCGGCAGCCAGTGCGGCCAACTCCTGGACTACCGCCGCGGCGGCCTGACCAGGGAGCGGGTCTACCCCTCGGAGCTGGACGTCTCCATGGAGGAGCCGCGCATCGGCGTCTTCGTCTGCCATTGCGGGGCCAACATCAGCCGCGTGGTGGACGTGCCCTCCACGGTGGAATACGTCAGCACGCTCCCCGGCGTGGTCCACGCCCAGCAGCAGTTGTTTTCTTGCGCCACCAACTCGGCCAAGGAAATAACCGACATGATCAAGGAGAAGAAGCTCAACCGGGTGGTGGTGGCCGCCTGCTCGCCGCGCACCCTGGAGAACCTTTTCCGCGACACCCTGCGCGAAGCGGGCCTGAACCAGTACTACTACGACATGGCCAACATCCGGGAGCACTGCTCCTGGTGTCACAGCAAGGAAAAGGAAGCGGCCACCAAGAAGGCCCAGGACATCACCCGCATGTCCATCGCCCGCGCGCGCTACCTGAAGCCCCTGCGCGAGATCGACCTGCCGGTGAACAAGGCGGCCCTGGTGGTGGGTGGCGGCATCGCCGGCCTGACCTGCGCGCTGTCCATCGCCAACCAGGGCCACGAGGTCTACCTGGTGGAGCGGGAGAAGCAGTTGGGCGGCCTGGCCCGGCGCATCCACCACACCCTGGAGGGCCTGGACGTGCAGGAGTTCGTGGCCGACCTGATCGGCCAGGTCTACCGCCACCAGGCCATCCACGTCTATGAGGGGGCCCAGATCATCGAGGCCACCGGTTACATCGGCAACTTCGTGACCAAGCTCAAGTCCGGCCGCGGGCTCACCGAGATCAAGCACGGGGCCACGGTCATCGCCACCGGCCTGGATGTCTATCGGCCCACGGAATACCTCTACGGCCAGGACGAGCGCGTGCTGACCCACCTGGAGTTGGAGGAGATGATCGCCAAGGGCGACGAGCGCGTGGCCGCCGCCCGGACCATGGTGATGATCCAGTGCGTGGGCTGCCGCAACGCCGAGCGCAACTATTGCAGCCGCGTCTGCTGCGGCGAGTCGGTGAAAAACGCCCTGAAGCTCAAGGAGCTGAACCCGGAGCTGGACATCTACATCCTGTTCCGGGACATGCGCACCTACGGCTTCCGCGAGGATTTCTATCGCGACGCCTCCAACCTGGACGTGAAGTTCATCCGCTACGAGCCGGAGAACCCGCCCCAGGTGGAGGCCACCGAGGGCGAGAACGGGCCGGTCTTGCGGGTCACGCTCACCGACCCCATCCTGGACGTGGAGCTGGACATCGACGCCGACCTCATCACCCTGGCCGCGGCGGTGGTGCCCTCGCCCGGCAACAAGGACATCTCCCAGCAGTTCAAGGTCTCCCTGGGCCCGGACGATTTTTTCAAGGAGGCCCACGTCAAGCTCAAGCCGGTGGAGTTCGCCACCGACGGCGTGTACCTGTGCGGCGCGGCCCACTATCCCAAGCACATCCCCGAGGCCATCAACCAGGCCTATGGCGCGGCCGGCCGGGTGCTGACCCTGCTGGCCAACGACATGGTCACGGTCTCGGGCTCGGTCTGCGAGGTGGCCGAGAAGAAATGCATGGGCTGCGGGGCCTGCATCGAGGCCTGCACCTACGGGGCCATCGAGTTCCGCGAGACCAAGCAGGGCAAGAAGGCCGTGGTCAACCCGGTCATCTGCAAGGGCGACGGCCTGTGCAACGTGAAATGCCCCACCGGG